>NZ_DATFBA010000140.1:0-22029 GCF_035254065.1 Geomonas sp. | reverse complement strand
GGGTAGCGAAGATGAGTCTTTTGTCGTTAGCGGGTTATACGAAAGTCGCCAAACCAAGGTGTCGCCGCGGTTTGATGTTTTTAACTTACCGAAATTCCCCACCATTTACCACCTCCCCGGCAGCTCCTCCTCCCCGTTCGTTAAACCCTTGGAAAATCTCTAAAAAATACACTTCCGCAGCACAGTTTTGCCTTGACATCGCGGTAACCCTTTCGTATAGTTCCAGTGGAAAGTGGTATAAAGTGGTATAAAGTGGCAAAAGGTGCCGGGGAAGCCATGTTCAGAGGGAAATTCGACACAACTATCGACGCGAAGGGACGCACCAGCATTCCCGCGAAATTTCGCGATGTTCTGGTCGAAACCTTCGGCGACGAGCGCTTTTTCCTCACCAAATCGAGCCCGGTGCGCCTCGCTGACGGCGAAGTCTGCTACGGCCTGACCATCTATCCCTACCAAAAATTTCTGGAGCTGGAAGAGCGCCTCAAAGACGGCAACGGGCTCGGCCTGAGCCTGGCGGCCCTCGATGCGGTCCGCAGGACCATCCTGGTGCCGGCGGTGGAACTGACCGCCGACAAGCTCGGCCGGATGCTGGTGCCGAGCGATCTCAGGAAGACCGCCCAGCTCGACAGCAAGCTCCACTTCGTCGGCATGCAGTCCAAGGTCGAGATCTACAGCGAGTTGGTCTGGGCCAAGGTCTGCCAGCAGGACGAGCAGAACTTCCCGGTGGACTCCTCGGCGCTGGCCGGTCTGGGGCTCTAGATGGAGGACTTCCACCACATCTCCGTGATGCCCGACGAGGTACTGGCGGCGCTCAAGCCGCAGTCGGGCGGCATCTACGTGGACGGCACCCTGGGGGGCGCGGGGCATGCGGGGCTGATCCTGACCGCCAGCTCGCCGGAGGGGGTGCTGATCGGCTTCGACCGGGACGCCGAGGCGATCGCGGCGGCCGGCCAGAGGCTTTCCCCCTTCGGAAGCCGCGCGAGGCTCTTCCAGAGGAACTTCGCCCGCATCGCCGAGACCCTGGCCGAGATCGGGGTGGACGCCATCGACGGCTTCGTGCTGGACCTGGGGGTCTCCTCCCACCAGCTGGACCGCGAGGAGCGGGGCTTCAGCTTCATGCAGGACGCACCCTTGGACATGCGCATGGACCGAAGCGGCGGGGCGACCGCCGCCGACCTGGTCAACACGCTCTCCGAGGCGGAGCTCGCCAAGATCATCACCGACTACGGCGAGGAGCGCTGGTCCAAGCGGATCGCCTCCTTCATCGTGAAGGCGAGGGAAGAGCAGCCGATCGAGACCACCCTGCAACTGGTCGATATCGTGAAGGGGGCCATCCCCAAGGCCAAATGGGAGGAGCGCCTCCACCCGGCCACCAGGACCTTCCAGGCCCTGAGGATCGCGGTCAACGAGGAGCTGAAGAGCCTGGAGAACGGGCTTGCCGACCTGCTCAGGCTGCTGAAAAAGGGTGGGCGCGGGGCGGTGATCTCCTTCCACTCGCTGGAGGACCGCATCGTGAAGGAGTCCTTCCGGAGCGCCGCCACCGGCTGCACCTGCCCGAAAGAGCTCCCCATCTGCGTCTGCGGCAAGAAACCGCAGTGCAAGGTGGTGACCGGTAAGCCGCTGATGGCAACCAAAGAGGAAGTAGCCGCCAACCCGCGCTCCCGCAGCGCCAAGCTGCGGGTCGTGGAAAAGATAGTCTAGAGAGTCGAGAGAGGTACGCCATGGCAATAAGCAAAGTCGCCTACGACAAGGTAGCAGCACCGGTAAGGATAAGCGGTGTCGCCAGGGAAAACTGGGTCAGCTTTCCGTACCTGATCGGGGTCATGGTACTTTTGACCCTGGTCTCCATCTTCCACGTCTGGTCCAGGGTCGAGGTGATCGACCTCAACCTGAAGATCGCCGACGCCGCGCGCCAGTTGAAGGACGCGCAGCAGGAAAACAAGCGCCTCAAGGTGGAAGTCGCCTCCCTGAAGACCCCCGCCAGGATCGAGACGCTGGCCAAGGGTGAGCTGGGCATGGCGCTCCCCACCGACCAGCAAGTGGTCCTCGTCAAGTGATCGAGAAGACGGAAAAATGGGCGAGGATGCGCATGCGCTTCGTCGCCCTGCTCTTCATCGCCGTCTTCGCGGTGACCGCCGGACGCGCGCTGTACCTGCAGGTGTTCCAGAAGGACAAGCTGGTCAAGATCGCCGAGAGGCAGCATAACCGGATCGTTCCGCTCACCCCGGGCAGGGGCGCGATCTATGACCGGAACTCCGCTCCCCTGGCAGTATCCATCGAGATGGACTCCTGCTACGCGGAGACCCGCAACATGGAGAACATCCCGGAGGGGGCCGCCAAGCTGGCGCCGCTTCTGGGGATGAGCGTGCCGGAGCTGGAAGGGAAACTCAAGGCCGCCAAGAACTTCGTCTGGCTCGCCCGCAGGCTGCCGCCGGAGCAGGCCAAGAAGATCAAGGACCTGGACCTGGACGGCATCGGCTTCGCCAAGGAGAGCAAGAGGTTCTATCCGAACTCCGAAGTCGCCTCGCACGTGGTAGGCTTTACCGGTGTCGACCCCGGCGGCCTGGAGGGGATCGAGAAGAAGTACGACTCCACCATTCTGGGCAACACCGGCTACCTGGTCACCGAGCGCGACGCCCTCGGGCGCGACATCGACCTCAAGAAGGGGGGGGAGGCCAAGGCGGGCTCCAAGGGGAGCAACGTCGTCCTCACCCTGGACAAGAACATCCAGTACATAACCGAGAAGGAACTCGCCAAGGCGGTGGAGAAAAACGGCGCCAAGGCGGGGATCGCCATCGTCATGGAGCCCGACACCGGCCGCGTGCTGGCCATGGCGAACTACCCGACCTTCAACCCCAACAGCTACTTCAAGTACGGGCCGGGCGCCCTGAGAAACCGCGCCATCTCGGACAGCTTCGAGCCGGGCTCCACCTTTAAGGTGCTGCTGGTCTCGGCGGCCCTGGAAAGCAAGGTGATCAGGCCGGGCGACCTCTTCAACTGCGAGGGGGGAAGCTACAGCATGTCCGGCAGGACCATCCACGATACCCACCACTATGGCACCCTGAACGTCGGGCAGATCCTCAAGTACTCGAGTAACATCGGCGCCGCCAAGATCGGCACCCGGCTCGGCCCCGAGCGGCTCTACCAGGCGCTCAGCTCCTTCGGCATCGGCCAGAAAAGCGACATCGACCTCCCCGGCGAGGCGGGCGGCATGCTGAGGGCGCAGACCAAGTGGTACCCGATAGACCTGGCCACCATCTCCTTCGGGCAGGGGGTGACCGCCACCGCCCTGCAGATCACCGCCGCGGTCTCGGCGGTGGCCAACGGCGGCAACCTGATGAAGCCGTACCTGGTGGACCGCCTCACCAACGACGACGGCGAGGTGCTGCAGCAGTTCGGTCCCCAGGTGAAGAGAAGGGTCATCTCCGAGTCCACCGCCCGGACCGTCGCCCGCATGCTGGAAGGGGTGGTCGACGAGGGGGGGACCGGCACCGCCGCCGCGGTGGACGGCTACACGGTGGCAGGCAAGACCGGCACCGCCCAGAAGGTCGATCCCGCCACCCACGGCTACTCGGCCAGAAAGCGCACCGCCTCCTTCGTCGGCTTTGTGCCGGTGGACAAGCCGAAGCTGACCATCCTGGTGGTGGTTGACGAACCGACCACCAGCCCGTACGGCGGCATAGTAGCCGCCCCGGCCTTTTCGGCCATCGCCCAGCAGTCCCTTTGCTACCTGAAGGTGCCGCCGGTGAAGAGCGTGAAGAAGAAGGCGGAGCCGGTGCTGGCCGCCAAGAACGAACCGACGCCGGTTCCCGCGGCAGCGGAGGGGGGCATCGTGGAGGGGAGCGATGCCACCGGGGCCATGCCGGACTTCCGGGGGATGAGCATGCGGCAGGTGCTGAGGATCATGGAGAGGCGCGGTCTCAACGTGAAGCTGCAGGGAAGCGGCAGGGCGATCGAGCAGCACCCGTCGCCGGGAGCTCCCATCAATACGCAGGAGGAAGTTTGGGTCCGGTTCGTACCGTCGGCCTGATACCATGGGGGAATCATGAAACTCGCGGAACTGCTCGAGTGCCTGGATGGGGCACGCATCACCGGTGACAGCGATGTCGAGATAGAGGAGCTCTATTACGACTCGCGGCAGGTGGGGCCGGGCGGGCTCTTCTTCGCGCTGCGGGGAGTAAAAAGTGACGGCACTCTGTTCATAGAGGCCGCGGTGAAGGGAGGGGCGGTCGCCGTCGTTGCGGACCGCCCCTGCGCCGTTCCCGGGGGGGCTACCTTGGTGGAGGTGAGCGACGCCCGGCGCGCCATGTCCCTGATGGCGGCCCGCTTCTACGGCGAGCCGACCGCCAGTATCCCGACCGTCGGCATCACCGGCACCAACGGCAAGACCACCACCACCTACCTGATCGAAGCGATCATGGCGAAGGGGGGCTATCCCCCGGCGGTGCTGGGAACCATCAGTTACCGCTTCGGCGAGACCTTCATCCCGGCCCCCAACACCACCCCCGAATCGGTGGACCTGCAGAGGACCCTGAGGGGGCTGGTCGACCTGGGGGCGCACGGCGTGGTGATGGAGGTCTCCTCGCACAGCCTGGAGCAGCGCCGCGCCGACGGCTGCCAGTTCGACGTGGCCGTCTTCTCCAACCTGACCCGCGACCACCTCGACTACCACCCCAGCATGGAGGCCTATTTCGAGAGCAAGCTGCGGCTCTTCACCGACCTCATGGCTCCCACCCCGCGCAAGCCGCGGAGACACGCGGTGGTCAACGTTGACGACGAGTACGGGAAGAGGATAGCCAAGTGCGCCGCCGCCACGGTGATCAGCTACGCGGTGGAGGAAGATGCCGACATCACGGTGGACGAAGTCGACTTCTCCGTGCAAGGGATCCGCTGCAAGCTGGACACGCCGCGCGGCGAGCTCTCGCTCACCTCGGAGCTGCTGGGCCGCTTCAACCTGTACAACATCCTCTCCGCGGTGGGGACCGGGATCGCGCTGGGCATCTCGGACCAGGCCATCCAGGATGGGATCAAGGGACACCAGAAGGTGCCGGGCCGCCTGGAGCGGGTGGATAACGACCAGGGGATCACCGTGCTGGTCGACTACGCCCACACCGGCGACGCACTGGAGAACGTGCTCACCACCCTCACCGAACTGAAGACCGGCCGCATCATCACCCTGTTCGGCTGCGGCGGCGACCGCGACAAGGGGAAACGCCCGGTGATGGGGGAGATCGCCGCACGCTACAGCGACCTCGCCGTGGTCACCTCCGACAACCCCCGCACCGAGCAGCCGCAGGCGATCCTCCAAGACATCCAGGCCGGCATCGCACCGCTTTCGCTCAAGGAGTACAGCGCCGAGGAGATCGCCAACGGTTTCGACGAAAAGGGATTCGTTACCATCGAGTCCAGGCGCGATGCGATCGGGGTGGCCATGCAGGCAGCGCGCCCGGGCGACATAGTGCTGCTGGCCGGCAAGGGGCACGAGGACTACCAGATCCTCGGCACCGAGAAGTTCCACTTCGACGACCGGGAAGAGGCCGCCGAGGCGCTGAAGCTGAGGGGATAGAATGAGTTGGCTGTGTCAGATAAGTTGTAGAAATATGCAGACAGGTTGCACAATAGAAGTTGTTGCACATCAGAAAGGTTGGGGTTTTGGTCAAGAAATCGGCGCCCACGGCGCCTGCAAGAAATACGAGAACTAGAGGAAGCATGGCGACATTCACCCTTCAAGAGATAGCCGAAGCGACCGGCGGGACCCTTTCCGGGGATGCCGTCGCCGTCGCCAATGGCGTCTCCACCGACTCCCGCCAGGTTGCCGCCGGACAGCTGTTCGTGGCCCTGCGGGGCGACCGCTTCGACGGCCACGATTTCGTGGCCGCCTCGGCGGAGAAAGGGGTGGCCGTCTTCCTGGTGGATAACGACTGGGCCGTTGCCAATCAGCTCCCCGCCGGCTGCTCCGCGGTGGTGGTACCCGACACGCTCCGCGCCCTGGGCGATCTGGCGGCCTGGCATCGCCGCCGCTTCCAGATCAAGGTGGTGGCCATCACCGGCAGCAACGGCAAAACCACCACCAAGGAGATGCTGGCCGGCATCCTCACCGCCACCGGCCCCGGCATCAAGACGGAAGGGAACCTGAACAACCTGATCGGCCTCCCCCTCACCCTGCTGAGACTCACCGGCCGGGAGCGGTGGGCGGTGGTGGAGATGGGGATGAGCGACTTCGGCGAGATCGACCGTCTGGCCGAGATCGCCGACCCCGATGTCGGCATCATCACCAACGCCTTTCCCGCCCACCTGGAGAACCTGGGGAGCGTGGAAGGGGTGGCCAAGGCCAAAGGGGAGCTGTTCCTGCGCCTGAAGCCCGGCAGCGTGGCGGTCTACAACGTGGATGACCCGCTGGTCTCCAAGTGCCCGACCCACCTGAACGTCACCCGCCTCACCTTCGGCTTGCGGGGTGCCGAGGTCTCCAGCGCCTCCATCAAGAGCCTCGGCAAGCTGGGCGAGAGCTTCACCCTGCGCCTCCCGGACCAGGAGCAGCCGGTCGCCCTGAAGGCCTTCGGGCAGCACAACATCTACAACGCCCTGGCCGCGGCGGCCGCCGCCTACTCGATGGGTATCTCCGGCGAGGTGATCCGCGCAGGGTTAGAGGAGTTCACCCCCTACGACAAGCGCTTCCAGCTGGAAGAGGTGGGCGGTGTGATCCTGATCGACGACAGCTACAACGCCAATCCCGCCTCCATGGCAGCTGCCCTGCGCACGCTGAAGGAGGTCCGGGAGGAAGGACGGGCGGCCGCGGCTCTGGGCGACATGCTGGAGCTGGGCGAGGGTAGCGAGCAGGCGCACCGCGAGCTGGGCAAGCTGGCTGCGGGGTGTGTGGAGCGGCTTTATCTCTTGGGCCAACTCGCCGGCGAAGTGGCCAAGGGAGCGCTGGAAGGCGGGCTCTCCCAGGAAAACGTCCTGGTGGCCAAGGATCACGATGAGATAGCCAGCGCGCTGACCAGCTGGCTGCAGGCCGGCGACTGCGCGCTCTTCAAGGGCTCGCGGGGCATGCGGATGGAGCTGGTGGCTCGGGCGGTACGCGCGGCCCTGGCGGCCGAGGCGAAAGGGGGGCACCACTAATGCTGTACCATCTCTTATTTCCGCTGGCTTCCTCCTACAAGCTCTTCAACGTCTTCAAATATCTGACCTTCAGAACCATCTACGCCATGATCACCGCCCTGGTGCTCTCCTTCATCGTCGGCCCCTGGGTGATCCGCCGCCTGGAGAAGTTGCAGGCGCGCCAGGTGATCAGGACCGACGGGCCGGAATCGCACCTGAAGAAGCAGGGGACCCCCACCATGGGAGGGGTGCTGATCCTGGTCTGCATCGTGGTCCCTACCCTGCTCTGGGCGGACCTGACCAACATCTTCGTCTGGCTCACCCTGGGGGTGATCATCTGCTACGGCCTGCTCGGCTTCGTGGACGATTACAAGAAGGTGGTGGAGAAGAACCCCAAGGGGCTCTCGCCGCGCCAGAAGATGTTCTGGCAGATCATCGTCGGTGCGGCGGTCGGCATCATCCTCTACACCCTCCCCGGTTTCTCCACCGAACTCTACCTCCCCTTCTTCAAGAAGGTGCACCCGGAGCTGGGGCTCTTCTACATCCCGTTCGTCACCCTGGTCATCGTCGGCGCGAGCAATGCGGTGAACCTCACCGACGGCCTGGACGGCCTCGCCATCGGGCCGACCGCCATCAACGCCGCCACCTACATGCTCTTCTGCTACATCGCCGGTAACGCCAGGCTCTCCGGCTACCTGCAGATCCCCTACGTCCCGGGGGCCGGCGAACTGGCCATCCTGTGCGGCGCACTGGTCGGCGCGGGTCTCGGCTTCCTCTGGTACAACTCCTACCCCGCCGAAGTCTTCATGGGCGATGTCGGCTCCCTGGCGCTGGGGGGCGGGCTGGGCACCCTGGCGGTGCTGACCAAGCAGGAGATCCTGCTGGTGATCGTGGGTGGCGTCTTCGTGGTGGAGGCGCTTTCCGTCATCTTCCAGGTCGGCTCCTACAAGTACCGCGGCAAGAGGATCTTCCGGATGGCCCCCATCCACCACCACTTCGAGCTGAAGGGAGTGGCCGAGCCCAAGATCATCGTCCGGTTCTGGATCATCACCATCATCCTGGCGCTGGTGGCCATCTCGACCCTGAAGATGCGCTAACAGCGGGGCAAGGAAAAAAGTTCGATTTTTAAGTGATTTTTCACCCACTCAGGGCCCCTTTTAGGGTAATATACTGGCCGCTTTTTAGGTCCCTCTCCACCGACCAGACCCCGACCGGCGGAGCATAAAGTTGGGCCGTTCGTGCTGAGCCAGTCGAAGCAGGGCTTCCAACTTTTCCAGCCTGAAAAAAGCGTAAAGGTTTTAGGCCTTCGACAGGCTCAGGGTGAACGGCTAAGGAATTTTTTGGCTACAGAATCGCAGGTAGAGAAAGGCAGCAATGGAATTAGCAGGCAAGAAAATACTGGTTGTCGGCCTCGCACGCACGGGCGTCGCGGTGGCGCGCTTCCTCGCCGAGGCCGGTGCGCGGGTGACCGTGACCGACATGCGCGACGACGAGGCGCTGGCCGATACCTTGAACGAGCTCGCCGACCTGGACATCGATTACGAGCTGGGCCGTCACGTCCCCCACAGCTTCCTGATGGCGGACCTGATCGTGGTGAGCCCGGGCGTGCCGATGGACATCAAGCCGCTGATGATGGCCCGCTCCCAGAAGCGGCGCGTGATCAGTGAGGTGGAGCTCGCCTCCTGGTTCATCAAGACCCCCATGGTTGCCATCACCGGCACCAACGGCAAGACCACTACCACGACCTTGACCGGCGAGATCTTCCGCGGCTGCGGTTTTGAGACCTTCGTGGGGGGTAACATCGGCAATCCCCTGATCGAGCTGGCCATGAGCGGCCAAGAGGTCGAGCGGGTGGTGGTCGAGCTATCCTCCTTCCAGCTGGAAGGGGTGGAGAGCTTTCATCCCCACGTCGCGGTGCTGCTCAACCTGACCGAGGATCACCTGGACCGCTATCACAGCTTCCAGGAGTACATCGACGCCAAGCTGCGCATCTTCGAGAACCAAACCGCGGACGATTACGCCGTCCTGAACATCGACGATCCCCTGGTGGCCGCCTGCGCGGACAAGTTGAAGGCGCGCATCTTCCCGATGAGCCGCCTCTCCGAGCTGGAGGAAGGGATCAGCTACCGCGACGGCTTCATCACCTTCGCCCACAACGGCAAGGTGCTCACCTTCGGCACCGAAGGGTTCCTCTTGAAAGGGGTCCACAACCTGGACAACATCATGGCCAGCCTGGCCGCCACGCTCCTCATGCGTTGCGACGGCGACTGCGCCTACCAGACGGTGCGCACCTTCAAGGGGCTGCCGCACCGGATGGAGTTCGTGGCCGAGGTGAACGGGGTGGGCTACTACGAGGACAGCAAGGGGACCAACGTGGGGAGCGTGGTCAAGTCCCTGGAGAGCTTCGAACCCGGCATCACCCTGATCGCCGGCGGCAAGGACAAGGGTGGTTCCTACGAGCCGCTGGCCCCGCTGGTATCTGCCCGTGTCAGCCACCTGATCCTGATCGGCGAGGCCAAGGAGCGCATGAACGAGGCGCTGGGCTCGCTGACCGATACCCACTTCTCCGAGACGCTGGAGGGGGCGGTCGCGCTGGCGCATAAACTGACCGACCCGGGCGGGGTCGTGTTGTTCTCGCCGGCCTGCTCCAGCTTCGACATGTTCAAGGATTACCTGGAGCGAGCCAACTGCTTCAAAGGTGCGGTCCGGGCACTGGCAGCCGAGGGGGACGCGTGAAGCGACTGGAGGGATTCGACATCATCGTGCTCATGATGGTGGTGATCCTCACCTGCTTCGGTGTGGTCATGGTCTACTCCGCCTCCTCCGTGATGGCGGCCAAGAAGTACCACGACGGCTTCTACTTCCTGAAGAGGCAGTCCATCTACGCGCTGATCGGCTTTGCCGGCATGGCGGTCGCCATGCACATCGACTACCACGTCTGGAAGAAGTGGGCGGTGCCCCTCTTCTTCGGCTGCTTTTTCCTGCTCCTTTTGGTCTTCGTGCCGGGCATCGGCGGCGCCGCCAAGGGGGCTTCCCGCTGGATCAGGCTGCCGGGCTTCAACTTCCAGCCCTCCGAGCTCGCCAAGGTCGCGCTGATCATCTACATGGCCTATTCGCTGGACAAGAGGCAGGAGAAGCTTCGGCAGTTCGCCTCCGGGTTCTTCCCCTACCTGCTGATCCTGGGGGTCTTCATCATGGTCCTCCTGAAGCAGCACGACATGGGCGCCGCCATGACCATGGGGACGGTCGCCATCGTCATGCTGTTCGCCGCAGGGACCAGGGTGCAGTACATCCTGGGGATGGGACTGGTTGCGCTCCCCGGAGCCTGCTACCTGGTCTTCACCGAGGCCTACCGCATGCGCCGCATCACCGCCTTCCTCGACCCCTGGCAGGACCCGACCAACGCGGGTTTCCAGATCATCCAGTCCTGGCTCGCGCTGGGGACCGGCGGCTTCTTCGGGCAGGGGCTGGGGGAGGGTAAGCAGAAGCTCTTTTACCTCCCCGAGGCCCACACCGACTTCATCCTCTCCGTCTGCGGGGAGGAGCTCGGCTTCATCGGGGTGATAGTGATCGCCAGCATGTTCCTGCTGCTCGTGCAGCGCTCGATCCGGGTGGCCATCGCCGCCGAGGACAACTTCGGGCGTTTCCTCGCTTTCGGGATCGCCATCCTGATCGGCATGGAGGCCTTCATCAACATGGCAGTGGTCACCGGCATGCTCCCCACCAAGGGGCTCGCGCTTCCCTTCGTGAGCTACGGCGGCTCCTCCCTGATCATCTCGCTCTGCGCGATCGGCGTGCTCCTGAACGTCTCCACCAGGATGAGGGGGGCGCAATGAGGCTGATCGTGGCGGGAGGCGGCACCGGCGGCCATCTCTTCCCGGGCATCGCGGTGGCCGAGGAGTTCCTGGCCAGGGCGCCGGAGAACGAGGTCCTCTTCGTGGGGACCAGCCGGGGGATCGAGGCCAGGCTGCTTCCCAAGCTCGGCTACCGGCTGGAGCTGGTCTCTTCCAGCGGCATGAAGGGGCTCGGCACGGCACGCAAGCTGATGAGCGCCGGGAAGCTCCTCTACGGCTACGCGCAGTCCAGGAAGATCCTGAAGGAGTTCAAGCCGGACCTGGTGCTGGGAGTGGGTGGCTACGCCTCGGCGCCGCTGGTACTGGCCGCGCGGGGGATGGGGATCAAGACCTTCATCCATGAGCAGAACGCCATCCCCGGCATCACCAACAAGTTCCTGGGGCGCCTGGTGGAGGGGATCTTCATCTCCATGCCGGAGTCGGCCGAGCTGTTCCCGGAGAACAGCACCCTGATGACCGGCAACCCGATCCGCAAGGAGATCCTCTGGAGCTTCCATGAGCGGATTCCGACCGTCGGCGACGGCTTCAGCCTGCTGGTCTTCGGCGGTTCCGCCGGCGCGCACCGCATCAACACCGCCATGATCGAGGCGCTCCCGTTCCTGGAGAGCGTGAAGGATCGGCTGAGGATCACCCACCAGACCGGGGAGAAGGACATCCAGGAGGTGCGGGAAGGGTACCAGCAGCACGGCTTCCAGGCCAAGGTGACCGCCTTCATCGACGACATGTCGGCGGCCTACGGCGCATCGGACCTGGTGGTCTGCCGGGCCGGCGCCACCACCATCGCGGAAGTCACCGCCTGCGGAAAGGCCTGCATCTTCATCCCCTTCCCGTACGCCGCCGACGACCACCAGCGAAAGAACGCCGAATCCCTGCTGCACAGGGAGGCGGGGCTGATGATCGTGGAAGAGGACCTGACCGGCGAGAAGCTGGCAGCAGAGATCCTCGGCCTGATGCAGGACCCCGATCGGCTGGCCCGGGTGGAGAAGAACGCCAGGAGCCTCGCCCAGCTGGACGCCGCCCAGGCCATCGTGGCGGCCATGATGGAGAAGGTTAAACAGACCCCCTGAAGTGGGGAGCCTTTAAGTCCCCCTTGATAAAGGGGGATTTAGGGGGATTGCAGTTAGCCGTAGGTCTAGTAGCAAATGCAATCCCCCCTGACCCCCCTTTATCAAGGGGGGGGACGTGAACGCGAAAGGAAATAAATGTACGGAAAGATAGAGAAGATACATTTCGTCGGCATCGGCGGGATCGGCATGAGCGGCATCGCTGAGGTGCTCCTGAACCTGGGCTACAAGGTGTCCGGTTCCGACCTGCGCTCCTCGGAGATCACCGAGCGCCTGGCGGGGCTGGGTGGCGAGATCTTTTTCGGCCACGCCCGGGAGAATATCATCGACGTGGACGTGGTGGTCATCTCCAGCGCGGTGCACGACGACAACCCGGAGGTGATCGAGGCGCACGAGCGGCTGATCCCGGTCATCCCGCGCGCGGAGATGCTGGCCGAGCTGATGCGCATGAAGTACGGCATCGCGGTGGCCGGCACCCACGGCAAGACCACCACCACCTCCATGGTGGCGACGCTTCTGTCCAAGGGTGGCATCGACCCCACCATGGTGATCGGCGGCAGGCTGAACTCGCTGGGGACCAACGCCAAGCTCGGCCAGGGGCAGTTCCTGGTCGCCGAGGCGGACGAGTCCGACGGCTCCTTCCTGCTCCTCTCCCCGACCATCGCCGTCGTCACCAACATCGACGCCGACCACCTCGATTTCTACAGCGGCATCGAGGAGATCAAGGACACCTTCGTCGAGTTCATCAACAAGATCCCCTTCTACGGGCTGGCCGTGCTCTGCCTGGACAACGGCAACGTTTCCGACATCCTCCCCAAGGTCAAGAAGCGCTTCACGAGCTACGGCCTCTCGGCCCAGGCCGACTACCGGGCCACCGACGTCAGGCTCTCCGGCTTCACCACCACCTTCGTGGCACACCACAAGGGGGTGAGGCTGGGCGAGATCACCTTCTCGATGCCCGGTGCCCACAACGTGTTGAACGCCCTGGCCGCCATCGCGGTGGCCCGTGAGCTGGACATCCCCTTCGAGCTGATCCAGGAAGGGTTCGCCGCTTTCGGCGGGGTGGGCCGCCGCTTCCAGATGAAGGGGGGCGTGAACGGCGTGATGGTGGTGGATGACTACGGTCATCACCCCACCGAGATCCGCGCCACACTGGCCGCCGCCAAGTCCGGCTGGGACCGCAGGCTGGTGGTGGTCTTCCAGCCGCACCGCTACACGCGGACCAAGGAACTCTTCGAGGAATTCGTGAAGGCCTTCCACGACGCGGACGTGCTGCTCATGACCGACATCTACCCGGCCGGCGAGCAGCCCATCGAGGGGGTAACAGCCGAGAACCTGGCGACCCGCATCCGCAGGCACGGCCACCGCGACGTCACCTGGATCTCCGACCGCGAGAAGCTCTGCGACCACCTCCAGCAGCTGCTGCAGCCCGGTGACATCCTGCTCACCCTGGGAGCCGGCAACGTCTGGCAGGTCGGCGAGACCATGCTGAAGCGGCTGCCAGGCGGGGAGGGGTAGCTTGCGGCGCGAGTCCCTGGAAAAGGTCGCCCGCGACCTGCGCGGCGAGGTGAAGTGGGACGAACCGATGTCCCTGCACTGTGGCCTGCGCGTAGGAGGACCCGCCGATCTCTTCATCGAGCCCGCCGACCTGGCCGACCTGAGGGACGCCATCGCCGCGCTGGAAGCCAACCACATCCACTACCTGGTGGTGGGGGGCGGGTACAACCTGTTGATTCGTGACGGCGGCATCAGGGGGTGCGTGATATCCCTGCGGGGTCTGGATACCCTCAAGCCGCTGCCCGGCGCCCGGATGGAGGTAGGAGCCGGGGTCACCAACGCCATGCTCTGCCGGGTCGCGGCGGAAGACTGCCTGGGAGGGATCGAGTTCCTGTGCGGCATCCCCGGCACCTTCGGCGGCGCGATCGCCATGAACGCCGGGGCGCATGGCAGCGAGACGCTGCCGCATGTCGAGAAACTGACCACCCTCAGGCAGGGCGAAGTGGTCACCCAGATGGGGCCCGAGCTGGAATTCGGCTACCGTTTCCTGAAGCTGCAGCCGGGCGAGATCGTGGTATCGGCCATACTCCGCTTGGAGCCTGCCGAGCGGCGGGTGATCGAGGATCGGATGGCAGGCTACCTTGCCCTCAGGGGGAAGAGCCAGCGGGTCGGCTATCCCAATGCCGGCTCCTTCTTCAAGAACCCGCCGGGAGAGCATGCCTGGAAGCTGATCGAGGCGGCTGGTCTGCGGGGGGTGAGCGTAGGCGGAGCGCAGGTCTCCGAGGTGCACACCAACTTCCTGGTCAACAAGGGAGGAGCCCGGGCCACCGATTTTCTCGCCCTCGCCGCCCTGATCAAGCA
Organism: Geomonas sp.; assembly: GCF_035254065.1. Lineage (GTDB taxonomy): Bacteria > Desulfobacterota > Desulfuromonadia > Geobacterales > Geobacteraceae > Geomonas. Next base: position 7,655 of record NZ_DATFBA010000140.1, on the reverse strand, counting down.
GCGGGTGGAAGCCACCTCGGGAGTCATGCTGGAAGAGGAAGTAAGAATAGTAGGCGAAGGCTAAGCCGTGGAAGATTCCATCGCGAGCACCTACATAGTAAACTGTCCCCTCGTCCGAAAGTCCCCTCTCCCGAAGGGGGAGGGCTAGGGAGGGGGGCCTCAGCTCCATTTTAATACGGAGCCTCATACTGAGTCGAGGCAGCGCTCCCCCCACCCAGCCTCCCCCTTCGGGACAGGAGAGTCAGGAGGGGCGGAACAAAGTTTCGGAAAGAATGAAAGGACACGAAATGACCGTCGAGGAGCTGAAGAATAAGAAGATCGGAGTGTTGATGGGCGGGCTGTCGGCCGAGCGTGAGGTGTCCCTCAACAGCGGCGCCGCGGTGCTCAGGGCACTCACCGACCAGGGCTTTAACGCCGTCGGCATCGACGTCGGCCGCAACCTGGCGGCCCAGCTCTCCGCCGAGAAGATCGAGGTCGCCTTCGTCGCCCTGCACGGCCGCTTCGGCGAGGACGGCTCGGTCCAGGGCGTGCTGGAACTGATGGGGATCCCCTACACCGGCTCCGGCGTGCTGGCGAGCGCCCTGGCCATCAACAAGATCTTCTCCAAGACCGTCTTCCGCGCCGCCGGGCTTACCGTGGCTCCCTACCAGATCCTCAAGCGTGGCGAGCACCTGACCCTGGCCCACCCGCTGCCGGTGGTGGTCAAGCCCTCGCAGGAGGGGTCGTCGGTCGGCGTCAGCATCGTCAAGGAGCAGGCTCAGCTGGAGCCCGCCATCGCCGAGGCATTCAAGTACGACGCGGAGATCCTGATCGAGCGCTTCATCGACGGACGCGAGGTGCAGGTCGGCATCCTGGACGGCAAGGCCCTGGGCGCCATCGAGATCGTTCCCAAGAACGAGTTCTACGACTTCGAGGCGAAGTACACCGCCGGCATGGCCGAGCACATCCTGCCGGCGCGGCTTCCTGCCGCCATCTACGAGGAAGTCCTGAGAGCCGGCGAGAAGGCCCACGCATGCCTGAGCTGCGATTGCTACAGCCGGGTCGACTTCCTGGTGACCGCGGCAGGCGAGCTGTACATCCTGGAGGTCAACACCCTCCCCGGCATGACCGACCTGAGCCTCCTCCCGGAGATCGCCGGCGGCGCCGGCATCAGTTTCAAGGAGCTGGTGGTGCGGGTGCTGCAGGCAGCCTCGCTGAAGATCTAAACAAGCACCGTGGAGCGGGGGGTGCGTTTCTTTCTGTCGATGAGGGAGCGCGCATCGTCCCCCCCTTGATAAAGGGGGGACAGGGGGGGAGAGCTGGAAACAGCTCGGAAGAGTTGAAGTAGCAAAGCTTGTTGCAGGAGTTTCGGGTTTTGGTTGTGCGGCAATCGGGCCGCGTGTGATGAGGTGAGGGTATCCAGATGCGCGATCTGCATACGAAAAAAGAGCGACAGCAGCGCCAGGTAGCCCACAACCGGGTGAAGAAGGTGCCCAAGAAGCGCAAGCCGATCAACTGGCGTCCCATCGTCACCTGGCTTTCGCGTGGCATCGGTGCGGCCGCCATCTGCGTCGCCGTCGGCGCGGGGAGCTGGAAGCTCTACCACGTGATCTCCCGCACCACCCTCATGCGCCTGGAAACCATCGAAGTCTCCCCGCTCAAGAAACTCACCAGGAATGAAGTGATCGCCCTGGCCGGGGTCAAGCCCGGCGACTCCATGCTCGGCCTGAAGCTCAAAACGGTGGTGGACCAGGTCGCCAAGAACCCGTGGGTCGAGCAGGTCCAGGTCCACCGTTACTTCCCGCATACGCTGTCCATCTCGCTCTCCGAGCGCACTCCCAAGGCGGTCGCCAACGTCGGCTGCCTCTACTACCTCGACCCCAAAGGCCAGCTCTTCAAGGCCCTGGTGGAGGGGGACCGCCTGGACTACCCGCTCATCACCGGCGTCACCGAGGACGACCTGGCGAAGGACCCGGTCGGCTCCCGCGAGGCCTTCAAGAACGCCCTCGCGCTGGTGGACACCCTCAGGGCGGGCAAGGTCTTCGGCCTGGAGGACGTCTCGGAGATCCACTACGACAAGGGGTACGGCTTCACCCTCTTCACCATGGTGGGTGGCGTACCGGTCAAACTTGGCAACGGCGGCTTCCAGGACAAGCTCACCCGCTTTGCCGGCATCTACGTGGATCTGAAGCCGCAGATGCAGATGCACGCACTTGATTACATCGATCTTGATTACGGCGACAAAATTATAGTTAAAAAAGTATGACTGAAAGGGGGAGTTTATGTCCGGCAGAAGAGATAATTTGATCGTAGGTCTCGACATCGGCACGACCAAGATCTGCGCCATCGTGGGGAACCTGACCGAGGACGGCCTCGACATCGTCGGGATCGGCACCAGCCCGTCCAAGGGGCTCCGCAAAGGGGTGGTGATCAACATCGAGAGCACCGTGGCCGCCATCAAGAAGGCGGTCGAGGAAGCGGAGCTCATGGCGGGCTGCGAGATCAAGTCGGTCTACGCGGGGATCGCCGGCGGCCACATCAAGGGGTTCAACTCCCAGGGTGTCATCGCCATCAAGAACCGCGAAGTCTCGCCGGAGGACGTGAAACGCGTCATCGAGGCGGCCAAGGCCATCGCCATCCCGATGGACCGGGAGGTGATCCACATCCTCCCCCAGGAGTTCATCATCGACGACCAGGACGGCATCCGCGAGCCCCTCGGCATGAGCGGCGTGCGCCTGGAGGCCAAGGTGCACATCGTCACCGGCGCGGTGGCGAGCGCCCAGAACATCGTGAAATCCTGCAACCGCGCGGGCCTGGAGGTGGCTGACATCGTCCTCGAACAGCTCTCCTCGTCCGAGGCTGTGCTCTCCCCCGACGAGAAAGAACTGGGCGTCGCGCTGGTCGATATCGGCGGCGGCACCACCGACATCGCCATCTTCGTGGATGGCGCCATCAAGCACACCTCCGTCCTCTCCCTGGGCGGCAACCATCTGACCAACGACATCGCCGTCGGGCTTCGCACCCCGATGGCCGAGGCCGAACGGATCAAGCAGAAGTACGGTTGCTGCCTCTCGTCCCTGGTCGGCAAGGACGAGACCATCGAAGTCCCCAGCGTAGGCGGACGAAAGCCCCGCGTCCTCTCCCGCCAGCTTCTCTGCGAGATCCTGGAGCCGCGCGTTGAGGAGATCTTCACCCTGGTCAACCGCGAGATCGTCAAGAGCGGCCTGGAAGACATGATCGCCTCCGGCGTGGTGATCACCGGCGGCTCCACCATCCTGGAAGGGATGCCGGAATTGGCGGAGCAGATCTTCAACCTCCCGGTCCGTCGCGGCCTCCCCCAGAAGATCGGCGGACTCACCGACGTGGTCAATTCCCCGGTCTACGCAACCGGCGTCGGCCTGGTCGTCTACGGCTCCAAAAACGTTGGGGTCCACGAGTTCCCGACCCAGCAAAGCGACGAGACCGTGTTCCGCCGGGTGAGCAAAAGAATGAAGGATTGGTTTGGAGAATTTTTCTAAGAAAAAAGAAAAAGTGGAGCCATTTTTGGCTTCCAATGAATGGCAAAACGTAGTATAAAACCGGTTAATTTATTGACTTTCGCCGGGGGGCGCGACAAGGGAGGGCGGTACATGTTTCAGTTCGATGAGAGCATCGATCAAAGTGCGAAAATTAAGGTAATTGGCGTAGGCGGCAGCGGCGGCAATGCGGTCAACACCATGATGGCGAGCGGCGTGCTGGGCGTCGATTTCATCGTGGCCAACACCGACGCCCAGGCGCTCCGTATGTCGAAAGCGCCGGTCAAGATCCAGATCGGCACCCAGCTCACCAAAGGTCTTGGTGCGGGCGCCAACCCCAACGTCGGCCGCGACGCCGCGCTGGAAGATAAAGAAAAGCTGACCCAGGCGCTGCAGGGCGCCGACATGATCTTCATCGCCGCCGGCATGGGCGGCGGCACCGGCACCGGTGCTGCCCCGGTCATCGCCGAAGTGGCCCGCGAGCAGGGCGCACTCACCGTCGGCGTGGTCACCAAGCCGTTCACCCGCGAAGGCCGTCAGCGTCTGGCCAAAGGCGAGGACGGCATCAAGGAGCTCAAGAAGCACGTCGACTCCCTGATCGTGATCCCCAACGACCGTCTGCTCGGGCTGGCCGGCAAGTCCATGTCCATCCTGGACGCCTTCAAACCCTCCGATGACGTGCTCCGCCAGGCAGTGCAGGGCATCTCCGACCTGATCACCCAGTCCGGCCTGATCAACGTCGACTTCGCCGACGTGAAGGCCATCATGAGCGAGCGCGGCATGGCGATGATGGGCATCGGCCTGGGCACCGGCGAGAACCGCGCCATCGACGCGGCCGTCCGCGCCATCTCCTCCCCGCTGCTCGAGGACATCGACATCTCCGGCGCCAAGGGCGTGCTGGTCAACATCTCCGGCTCCGCCTCCATGACCATGGACGAGTTCGACGCCGCCAGCAAGATCATCCACGAGAAGGTGCACGAGGACGCCAACATCATCGTCGGTCTGGTCATCGACGAGACCCTGGGCGAGACCATCAAGATCACCGCTATCGCCACCGGCTTCGGCGATCGCTTCGACCTCGAGAAAGGGCGCCACGAGCTGAAGAACGTTTCCCACATCGCGCGTCAGCCCGAAGTGAACCGTGAGATCCCGACCTTCATCCGCGAGAAGCAGCAGCGCGACACCCAGATGAGGCAGCGCAGCTTCCTGATGGACGAGGAAGACCAGTACGACATCCCGACCTTCCTCCGCAAGTCCGTCGACTAAAGAAGCCTCCCAGCCCCCCGAAACGAAGGCCCGGTTCCTGAAAAGGAGCCGGGCCTTTTTCGTCACCCACCGTCTCTTCCCACTCCAATCAACTCCCCCTCGCCCCCCGGGAGAGGGCCGGGGTGAGGGAAGCCTCCTATTCCAGCGCCGCAACACCAATCGATATTGTTTGCAAAGGACAAGATTATCTGTAAATCTGGACTTGCTTAATGGAGAGCCCTTGTCAATGAATCAGCCGCAGAGTGAACAGCGAAACCGTGTGAATTTTGTGACCGTAGCGATTCTGTCAATCGGCTTGGTCAGCGCGCTGGTGATTTATTTGACCGCCGGAGAGGCCCCTGACAATCCGCTGGGAGACCAGATCGACACCTCCAAGATCTATCAGCGAAACATGGAGATGTTTGCCGGCAAGGCCAACCTGCTCGGCCAACAGATCAACGACTGGTTCCACACCCTCTGGCACGGCAAGCCGCTGGCTCTGACCGTGGCCGTGATCACCATCGTCGTCGCTCTCCTCTACCGCTTCATCGCCTCACCCATCCCCCCGGACAACAGATGACTTCCGACTAGCTCACTCCTCCTCCCGAGTTCCATCCCCATAACGTTGAAACGAGGTCCCCCCCTTGATAAAGGGGGGTCAGGGGGGATTGCTTTGGATGCAGCCTTCCCTCACCCGGCCTGCGGCCACCCTCTCCCCTAAAGGGGCGAGGGTACAATTTTCAATCGAGAAAGCCGACCCATTTCACCCGGAGCGTCGCCACGCCGAACTCCTTTTCCACGATCCCCTTCAAGAGATACGGCCGCCGCTGCGACAGTTTCCTGCAAAACCGCGCATAGACGTCCGGGAAAAAGGTGGCATCGAAGATGGCGGTGACGTCCTCGAAGGAGACGAATTCCATCGGCCGCCCGTGCTTGTCCTCCACCATCTTGGTGGTGATCCACCAGCCGACCATGGTCACCCATTTCCCGGCGTAGTTGATCAGGTCGGCACCCTTGATGGGGCGATGCCGCAGCCACTGCTCCTTGTAAAGCGTGAGCGGGTGCACCGAGACCAGGAAGCCGAGGGTTTCCGCCTCCTGTCGCAGCACCGTTTTCGCATCGTAGGGAGGCATCTGCGGCAATTCTGTTTTCTGCTCGAAGAGAAGTGACGACGATTGCTGCTGGTAATGCAATAGTTCCCAGAGCAGGGTCGGCCGCTTCTCCTTTCCTTCCAAGCTGTCGAAGCAGCCACCCTTGATCAGCCGCTCGACGTCCGAGCGCGTCGCGTTAACCCGCCGTAAAAAATTCTGGAAGGAGCCAAACTTTCCTCCTTCGCTCCTTTCCTTCAGCAACTTGTCGACGCAGTCCGTCGTCAGTCCGTCGATCTGCATCAACCCCACCCGAAGATTTTTGCCTCGTCCGGTGTAGCGGTGCTCGCTCTCGTTGATGTCGGGTGGAAGGATGGCAATTCCCAGCCTGCGGCATTCTGAGATATAAGCGAATGCCGAGTAATAGCCCCCTTGGTTGGAGATGACGGCAGCCAGGAACTCGGCTGGATAATGTGTCTTCATGTAGGCGGCCTTGGCGCTCAACAACGCATAGCTTGCCGAGTGAGGCTTGCAGAATGAGTAGCCGGCGAAGGAGAGAATCTGCTCCCATACCGCCTGCAGGACCTGCTCGCTCACCCCCTTGGCAGCGCCGCCGGTGAAAAATTTCAGCCGGAAATCCGCCAACCGCTTTTCCTTGTGCTTCTTGGTGATCACCTTCCGGAGCTGGTCCCCCTCGCTGGCGGAGAAACCGGCAAGTTCCATGGCGATCTGGGTGATCTGCTCCTGATAGATGGCAATCCCCAGCGTCTCGTCCAGCACGCTCTCCAAAAGGGGATGCAGGTGCGCCCACGGCTTACCCTGCATGCGCGCCACGTACTCCTGGATAAAGCTGTTGGCGGCCGGCCTGATGATGGAGGAGGCCTGCACCAGCACCTCGAAGATGTCGAAGTTGAAGGTAGTCGGCGGAGCGGTGGTGCTCCAGATCTTTCGTAGCAGCAGGCGGATAGAGGGTGATTCCAGGTAGAAGCAGCCTATGGTGAGGCCGCTTCGCAGCATGGTGCAGGCCTTCTCATCCTCCAGCGGTTGCCAGCGTGCGTAATCGATCTCCACGCCGCAGTTACCGTTGGCGGCGGCCATGGCGTCGCGCACCACCGCGAGAGAGCGGTTGCCGAGGATGTCGATCTTCACCAGTCCCGCGTCCTCGGTCTGGTCTTTTTCCCACTGGATGAGCGGCAGTCCCTTGCGCGAAAGCTCCACCGGGACGTACTTGCGGATCTCGTCCGGAACGATCACGATCCCGCCGCAATGCAGGGAGAGGTGGCGCAGTTGCCCGTTCAGGCGCCTTGCCGTGGAGAGGATCTCCTCCCAGTCCTGGGAGAGTTGCTCACCCTTGAAAAGAGGATGCCCGGCGATGGCGGCTGCGCTCTGCTCGGCCTTCCAGTAACCGGAGATCCGTTCCGTCATCTCCTTGATCTCGTACTCCGGCAGCCCGTAGACTTTGGCGACCTCGCGCAGGGCCGATCTCCCCTTGAAGCCGACATGGTTGGCGACCATGGCCGCGCGCTTGGCGCCGTAGCGCGCGAACGCGAAATCGAGGATCTGGTCGCGCTCGTCCCACGGGAAATCCATGTCGATATCCGGCGGATCCGTTCTCCCTTCGTTGAGAAAACGTTCGAAGAAGAGGTTATGCCTGATCGGGTCGACATGGGTGATGCCGAGGCAGTATGCGACCAGCGAGGCGGCAGCACTTCCCCTGCCACAGGTCCGCTGCGACTGCTTGGAAATCTCCTCCACCACCAGGAAATAGTGGGCAAACCCTTTGTCTCGGATGATGGAGAGTTCCTTGTCAAGGCGGCTCTCTACGGCG
>NZ_DATFBA010000139.1:0-16086 GCF_035254065.1 Geomonas sp. | reverse complement strand
GGCAGTGCATGGTAGCGATGGTGCGCGCACCGAGAAGCGAGGTCGCCTTGTTGCCGGCGCGCTCCGCGACCAGGCCAGGATCGAGGTCGGCGAAGCGGTTGGCGTAGTCGAAGTCCCACCCCATCTGCGCGGCACCCTCCTCTTCGGCTACCACCGAGACGCTGCAGGAGACGTGGGTGCTTTTATACCCCGCGCACAGTCCGTGCGAGTTCCGAATCAGGGAGTGATGACTCGATTCGCTGTAACTGCACTTACGAACCCTTTTCAACCGCGGATCGCGGGCAAGTACCAGGCGCTCCAGCTCCAATGCGCGTTCGACCTTTTTTTCCTGGGGAACCTCGGCCAGCTGGTCATCCCAGAGGTCGGCAAGATCGGGGTAGCCGGCAAAGGGAAGCGGCAGGCCGTTACAGGGATCGGGGGTCTGGTTGCGGGCGGCCACCAGGGCGCCCTCCACCATCCTCTCCAGCGAGCCGGGGTCGAGCGCGGTGGAAAAGGAAAAGCCGAGCCCCTCCCCGCACATCACCCGGAGGGCGATCCCCAGCGGCTCCGAGCATTTGAAGGCGTCGACCTTGCCTCCCTTAGCCTCCACCGAAAGATCCCGCGATTGCTGGACCGCTATCTCGTAGCCGTCCAGTTCCCTTCCCTTGAGCAGGGCTTCCACGCTATCGGCATGCCGTGACAGTTCCATGAGCCCCCCCTAGAGGTCGAGAATCATGGCTATTTCGTCGCAATCGGGAAACTTCACGCACTTGATGCAATCGCCCCACACCTTGTGGGGGAGTTCGGACTTGTCGACGACCACGAAGCCGAATTTGGCGAAGAAATCGGGCTTGTAGGTGAGACAGAAGAGCCTTTTCAGACCGATCTCGCGCGCCTCATCCAGGCAGGCACCCACCACCTTGCTGCCGATGCCGCGCCGCCCTACCCCTTCGGCCACCGCCACCGAACGCACCTCGGCCAGGTCCTCCCAGACGATGTGCAGCGCGGAGGTCCCCATAATCTGGCCATCCTCCTCGCAGACGTAGAAGTCGCGGATGGAGTCGTACAGTTCGGAGAGCGAACGGGAAAGCATCTCCCCGCGGGTGGCGTAGTTGGAGAGGAGTTTCTGGATGTCTTTAACGTCGCTGATCTTCGCCTTTCTAATCATGCTGCTGCCTCCTGAATCATCTCCCTGGCATGTTCCAGGGTCTTCTCGGTCACCCGTGTTCCGCCCAGCATGCGGGCCACCTCGGCGACCCGTCCCTCCCCTTCCAGCCTCTGCACAGAGGTTGCCGTTCGTCCTTCCCGGACCGCCTTCTCCACCCTGAGGTGCAGATCGGCGAAAGCGGCCACCTGCGGGAGGTGGGTGATGGCCAGCACCTGCTGGGCCGTGGCCACCTTCTTCAGTTTCTCGCCCACCAGGGCAGAGGTGGCGCCCCCGATCCCGGTATCGACCTCATCGAAGATCAGCGTCGGCACCTCGCTCTCGGGATGAAGCTGTTTAAGGGCCAGCATCAGGCGGGAGAGCTCCCCTCCCGAGGCGATCTTGGCGATCGGCCGGGGAGGCTCGCCGGGGTTGGGCGAGAACAGGAACTCGGCCCGCTCGAAACCGTGGGCCCGCGGCTCGGCGGACGGCTCGAAGGAGGTCTCGAAGACGGCGTGCGCCATGGCCAGCTCAGCCAGCTCCCGTTCCATCCCCTTTTTCAGGGCTCCGGCACCTTCGGCTCTCGCCTTGGAGAGTTTCGCACCGACTGATGCCAACTCATCCTTCAGTCCGGCGATCCTGGCGCTCAGTTCGTCGCGGGTCTGCTCGCGACTGGAGAGGGCGGCCAGTTCGGCATCGACTCCCTGCTGGTAGGAGAGTATCTCGGCGATATCGGCCCCGTACTTGCGCTTGAGCCGGTTGATCAGGTCCAGGCGGTCTTCCAGCTGCTCCAGGCGCCCCGGTTCCGCCTCCACCCCCGCCGCGTAATCGCGCAGGGTGAGCGAGGCATCCTCCAACTGGGCGTAGGCGTTTTCCAAGCCCTCGACCACCGGGGAGAGGACATGATCGATGGCGCCCGCCTCGGCTACACCGGAGATGACCCGGCGCAGGCGCCCCAAAAGTGCCGCGTCGCCGCCGTAGAGGGCATCGAAGGCCTGCTGGCTGGAGAGCAGGAGCTTCTCGCTGTGGGCAAGCCGCGTCCTCTCCTCGGAAAGTTCTTCCTCCTCGCCCGCGTACAGGCGAGCATCGGCGATCTCCTGGCTCTGGAAGGAAAGGAGGTCGATGCGGCGGGCGGCCTCCCGCTCTCCCTGCTCCAGCGCCTCCAGTTCCGCCTTGGCCTTCTGGTACTCCTCGAAGCAGGCTGCGAAGGCGTGGCGAAGCTCCAGGGCTCCCGAGAAGCCGTCCAGAAGGCGCAGGTGCTGGTCGGTCTTTAAAAGCGACTGGGAGTCGTGCTGTCCGCAGATGTTGATCAGCCCGCGGGAGACATCGGAAAGCACGGAGGTGGTGGCGAGGCTCCCGCCGATGAAGACGCGGTTCTTCCCGCCGCGGGTAATGACCCTGCGCAGCAGCAGTTCCCCGTCGCAGTCGATGCCGCTTTCGGCAAGTTGCGAGGAGAGCGAGGGTGCGCCGGAGAGGTCGAAGATCGCCTCAACCGAGGCCTCCTCGGCACCGGAGCGGATCAGCTCGGCGCTGGCCCGCCCGCCCAGGATCAGGTTGACGGCGTCGATGATGATCGACTTCCCCGCGCCGGTTTCGCCGGTAAGTATGTTGAGGCCACCATTGAACTCCACGTGGAGCTTGTCAATGATGGCCAGATTGGTGATCTGAAGTTCTCGCAGCATAAGGTGAGTGTACCGTCTGAAGGTTTGTCTGAAAGTCCCCTCCCCCCCGGGAGAGGGCTAGGGTGAGGGAAGGCGGCGAAGGCAACGCTGCCTGTCCGCCCTCTTAGCGTTCCCCCCACTTAAGCTTGGTCCTTAACACCTCGAAGTAATCCTTGCTTCTGGACTGCACCAGCCGGGTGAGGTGTTCCGACCTCTCGATCTGCACTTTGTCGCCGCTCATCAGCTTGACGCCGACCTGTCCGTCCAGGGTCAGGTAGACCTTCTCATCGACCCCCGACTTCAGCTGGATGGAAATATTGGCTTCCGGGGCGACCACCAGCGGACGGTTGGTGAGGGTGTGCGGGCAGATCGGGGTGATGGAGATGCACTCCAGCGCCGGATGGATGATGGGGCCGTTGGCGGAGAGCGAATAACCGGTCGAGCCGGTAGGAGTGGAAATAATCAGGCCGTCGGCCTTGAAGGTGGTCAGGTAGCGGCCCCCCACCGAGGTCTCCATGTCGATGATGCGTGCCAAGGCCCCCTTGTTGATCACCACATCGTTCAGCACCCGGTGGCTCTCGACCACCTCGCCCTTGCGCTCGACCGAGGCGATAAGCATCATCCGCTCGCTCACCTCGAAGTCCCCCTCCAGGCAACGCTCCATGGCCGGGTAGAGCTCGTCCAAGGTGATCTCGGTCATGAAGCCGAGGCTCCCCAGGTTGACCCCCAGGATGGGGACCTCGCGGTCGCCCACCAGGCGCGCCGCGCCAATCAGGGTGCCGTCACCTCCTAAGACCACCACCAGGTCAGCGTTCCTGGCGATCTCGGAGCTGTCCACGGTCTCGGTGCTGCTGGTCCTTCTCAACTGTTTGGAGAGGTGATCGTCCACGCTGGCGGTGACGCCACGCACCGCGAGCCATTCGGTCAACTGCTCCGCCACACCGAGGCAACGGGGATCGTGTACTTTAGCTACTATGGCGATTTTTTTCACGACCACCTCTTTACTTGCATTGTAATCTAATGTTTACTACCATATATTACTCTAGCATGTCCAACGGAAACTATCTCACCTCAAGGCCGCTGCCAGCGGCCATCAAGCGGTGAAACCACTGCGAAAATTCCCGGGTCTAACCTATGACTGATGGGCTGCAGACTGAAGAGGAAACCCGCATGGCTCAAGATGAAATCGGGATCACTGAAGAGGTAACAACCGGCCTCAGCGAAGAACTCGATAAGCAGATGAGCATCATCAAATCCTTCCTGGAACACCTCGAATACACACTCGGCAAGGACAAGTACTCAGCCACCAAATACGACAGCTTCAACGCATTGGCCTACGCGGTCAGAGACCACCTGGTCGAGCGCTGGCTGGACACCCAGCAGGCCTACTACAACCTGGACAACAAGCGGGTCTACTACATCTCCATGGAGTTCCTGATGGGGAGGGCCTTGGGCAACAGCCTGATCAACCTCGACCTGTGGAACGACTTCAAGGAGGCCATCGACTCCTTGGGGCGCGATTTCGAGGCGATCCTCGATGAGGAGCAGGACGCAGGTCTCGGCAACGGCGGCTTGGGCCGCCTGGCCGCCTGCTTCCTCGACTCCATGGCCACCATGTCCATCCCCGCCTACGGCTACGGCATCCGCTATGAGTACGGCATCTTCCGCCAGGCCATCGCGGAGGGCGCGCAGGTTGAGATACCCGACAACTGGCTGCGCTACCGGAACCCTTGGGAACTCGACCGCCAGGAGCACCTGCACACGGTGAAGTTCAACGGCCGGGTGATCACCACCATCGACAAGGACAGCGGCAAGCTGGTGCGCGAATGGGTGGATACCGACGACGTCATGGCCATGGCCTACGACACGCCGATCCCGGGCTACCAGACCCACACGGTCAACACCCTGAGGCTTTGGAGCGCCAAGTCCAGCCGCGAGTTCGACCTCAAGTTCTTCAACGAGGGGAACTACATCCGTGCCGTGGAAAAGAAGATGCAGTCGGAAACCATCTCCAAGGTGCTCTACCCGGCCGACAACGTCATCGAGGGGAAGGAGCTGAGGTTCAAGCAGGAGTACTTCCTCGCCTCGGCCACCGTGCACGACGTCCTCTACCGCTTCCAGAAGATGCACAAGGACTTCCGGATGCTCCCCGACAAGGTGGCCATCCAACTGAACGACACCCACCCCACCCTCGCCATCCCGGAGATGATGCGGGTGCTGATCGACCTCGAGAAGCTGGAGTGGGAAGAGGCCTGGGAGATCACCAGGAAGACCTTCGCCTACACCAACCACACCATCCTCCCCGAGGCGCTGGAGCTTTGGCCGGTCTGGTTCTTCGAGCAGATCCTCCCCCGGCACCTGCAGATCATCTACGAGATCAACGACCAGTTCATCAAGGAGGTCAAGGCGGCCTTCCCGGACGACCCGCAGCGCATCTCCCGGATGTCGATCGTCGAGGAGCACTGGGAGCGGAAGATCAAGATGGCGCACTTAGCCATCGTGGGGAGCCATTCGGTGAACGGCGTGGCCGCCCTGCACACCGAGATCCTCAAGAAGGAGCTCTTCCGCGACTTCTACGAGATGTACCCGGAGAAGTTCAACAACAAGACCAACGGCATCACCCAGCGGCGCTGGCTGAAGATGGCCAACCCCGGGCTCTCCGCCCTGCTCGACGAGCACATCGGCGACGGCTGGACCCGCGATCTCTACCAGCTCAACAAGAAGCTGAAGCCCTTCGCCGAAAAGCCCGATTTCGTTGAGCGCTGGCAGAAGGTGAAGCGCAAGAACAAGGAAAACCTCTGCCGCTACATCTTCAAGCAAAACGAGATCGAGGTGGATCCGGAGTCGCTGTTCGACGTGCAGATCAAGAGGATCCACGAGTACAAGCGGCAGCTCTTGAACGTGCTGCACATCATCACCCTGTACAACCGGATCAAGGACCACCCGCAGGCCGAGGTAGTGCCGCGCACCTTCATCTTCGCCGGCAAGGCCGCCCCCGCCTACGCCGCCGCCAAGCTGATCATCCGCCTGATCAACGCGGTGGCCGAGGTGGTCAACAGCGACCCGGAGGTGGCCGACCGGATCAAGGTGGTCTTCCTGGCCAACTACAACGTAACCCTGGCGGAGACCATCTTCCCCGCCTCCGACCTCTCCGAGCAGATCTCCACCGCCGGCACCGAAGCCTCCGGCACCGGCAACATGAAGTTCGCCCTGAACGGCGCCCTGACCATCGGCACCCTGGACGGAGCCAACATCGAGATCATGGAAGAGGTCGGCAAGGAAAACATCTTCATCTTCGGGCTGACCGCGGCGGAAGTCGCCGAACTGAAAGAACGCGGCTACAACCCGAGGGAATACTACAACGGCAACACTGAGCTGAAACGGGTGATCGACATGATCGCCACAGGCTTCTTCTCCCCCGGCACTCCCGACCTCTTCACCCCGCTCACCGATTCGCTTTTGAACCACGGCGACCACTACATGCTGCTCGCCGACTACGCCTCCTACGTCTCCTGCCAGGAGCGGGTGGGCGAACTGTTCCGGCAAAAGGACGAATGGGCACGGAAGGCTATCCTGAACGCAGCGGGGATGGGCAAGTTCTCCAGCGACAGGACCATCAAGGAGTACGCCGAGGAGATCTGGGGCATCAAGCCCGTGGATATCATCCCGAGCGCCGTGGAACGGGAGCACTGATTGGATCTTTTCACCGCAGCAAGCAGCGAAGCAGCCCCCCTGGCCGAGAGGATGCGGCCGCGCGACATCTCCGAGTACCTCGGGCAGAGCCACCTCCTCGGTGAGGGAAAGCTCCTGCGCCGCCTGATTGAAACCGACCGCCTCACCTCCCTCATCTTCTGGGGACCTCCCGGCAGCGGCAAGACCACCCTCGCCAAGATCATCGCCAACGCCACCAAAGCGCACTTCATCTTCTTCTCCGCCATCATGAACGGCATCAAGGAGATCCGCGAGGTGGTGAAGGAGGCCGAGGACACCCTGCGCTACCACGGCAAGCGCACCATCCTCTTCGTCGACGAGATCCACCGCTTCAGCAAGTCCCAGCAGGACGCCTTCCTCCCCTACGTGGAACGGGGCACCTTCACCATGATCGGTGCCACCACCGAGAATCCCTCTTTCGAGGTGATCGCGCCGCTGTTATCCCGCTGCAAGGTGCTGGTGCTGAACTCGCTCACCACCGAGGATGTCATCCAGATCCTTACCAACGCCCTTACCGACCGTGAGCGCGGCCTGGGAGAGTTGGAACTGACCGCCACCGACGAGGCGCTGGAGTTCATGGCCGAGCAGGCGGGGGGCGATGCCCGGGTGGCACTGAACACCCTGGAGACCGCGGCGAGGGTCGCCCACGGTGGCGAGATCAACCTGGAGACCGCGCGGGAGGCGGTGCAGAAGAAGCCGCTGCTCTACGACAAGGGTGGCGAGGAGCACTACAACGTCATCTCCGCCTTCATCAAGTCCATGCGGGGGAGTGACCCCGACGCCGCCCTCTACTGGCTCGCACGCATGCTGGAGGCGGGCGAAGACCCCATCTTCATCTTAAGGCGGATGGTGATCTTCGCCTCCGAGGACGTGGGGAACGCCGATCCGCGCGGGCTGCAGATGGCGATCTCCGCACTGCAGGCCTTCCAGCTGGTGGGGATGCCGGAGGGGAGGATCATCCTCGGCCAGGCGGTCAGCTACCTGGCCACAGCGCCCAAATCGAACGCATCGTACATGGGCATCGACGATGCACTTGCGGAGGTCCGCAAGTCGGGCGCGCTGCCGGTTCCGATGCACATCAGGAACGCGCCGACCTCGCTGATGAAGAAGATGGGCTACGGCAAGGGGTACCGCTACTCCCACGACTTCGAACGCGGCTACTCCGGGCAGAGCTACCTCCCCGACCAGCTCGCCGGCAAGCGGTTCTACGAGCCGAAAGAGAGCGGCTACGAGAAGAGCATCAAGGAGCGGATGGAGTGGATCAAGGGAGAGCGGGAGAAAACGCCTCGTAAACCGGAGTAATGGGCTGGCCCTGCCTCGGCCGTCTGGCCGGCCCCGGTTTGAATTTATGCGGCTCCGTGATATATTCAAGCAGTTCATTATCTATTAGCTGACCCGGCTCTGCCCCTGCGGCAACCGATACTCCGGAGCCATACATGAAAAAGATTGGCATACTCACCAGCGGCGGAGACTGTTCCGGAATGAACGCAGCAATCAGAAGCGCCACCAGGACAGCACTCGGTCACGGCGTGCAGGTCGTTGGCTTCAGGAAGGGTTATGCCGGCCTTCTGAAGCCGGACTTCCTGGAAATGGGGACCAAGGAGGTGGCCGGTATCCTCCACCGCGGCGGCACCTTCCTGCAGTCGGCCCGTAGCGACGAGTTTAGGACTCCGATGGGACGTGAAAAAGCCGTCCGCCACCTTGGCGAGATGGGCGTCGACGGGCTGGTCATCATCGGCGGCGACGGCTCACTGAACGGCGCACTCGCCCTGCACCGGCTGGGCGTCCCGGTGATCGGCATCCCGGCCAGCATCGACAACGACATCCCCTTCACCGACATGGCACTGGGAGTCGACACCGCCCTCAACAACATCATCTACGCCATCGACTGCATCAAGGACACGGCAAGCTCCCACGACCGCGCCTTCGTAGTGGAGGTGATGGGGAGGAACTCCGGCTACCTGGCCAGCACCGCCGCCATCGCGTCGGGCGCCGAGTACGCCATCGTCCCGGAAGTGGAATGCGACATCCAGGACCTCTGTGACCAGCTCCGGACGCGCTGGGAGGAAGGTCGCAGCAACGCCATCATCGTCCTGGCCGAAGGTGCCGGCCGCGCCCAGGATATCGCCGACACCGTCAAGGACGTGATCGGCTTCGAAACCCGGGTGACAGTCCTCGGCCACTACCAGCGCGGTGGCGCACCCTCCGTCTTCGACCGCCTGTTGGGGAGCCGGCTGGGACACGCGGCGGTGGAACTGCTGCTGGAAGGACAGAAAGGGAAGATGGTTGGTCTTTGCTGCAACTCCATCGTGCCGACACTGCTGGAGACGGTGGT
This sequence comes from Geomonas sp., assembly GCF_035254065.1. GTDB lineage: Bacteria > Desulfobacterota > Desulfuromonadia > Geobacterales > Geobacteraceae > Geomonas. Next base: position 7,256 of record NZ_DATFBA010000139.1, on the reverse strand, counting down.
GGTCAGCGAGAAGCGACAGCCGGACGAACTTCACAATCTGTCCCTCATTCTGGGGATCTAGAGCGTCCGCCACAAATCGGCAGCCGTTGAGATTGTCCCAACGAGCCCAGAGTCCTCGCATTCAATGCTGAGGCCCGACATGTTACCTAGGTAGTGTGCAAACTCTAGCTATCTTCAGCCACATGCCCCCAAGCAGGATGACCTGCCCTCTTACACTGAAATACCCCTTCATATACCAGATGCAGGCTATATAAGTCTGAAGTCACTCAAACCACGCCCCTCGTGACAGAAGGAGAGATGCCATGCACCACTACGAAAAGTTGTACATCGACGGGAAGTGGGTTGCCTGCGCCGGGCACGAACACATCGAGGTCGTCTGTCCCTCCACCGAAGAGGTGCTGGGGAGCATCCCGGCGGGAACGGCTGAGGACGCGGACCGGGCAGTGCAGGCTGCGCAACGGGCGCTGGAATCGTGGGCCAATACTGCGGTCTCTGAAAGGGCCGCTTTCCTGGGCAGGCTCCACCAGGGACTGCTGCGCCGGGGCGACGAACTGGCGGAGACCATCACTGGCGAGGTCGGCATGCCTCTCAAGATGTCACGAGCGATCCAGGTGGGATTGCCGTCAGCGGTGATGGCGAGCTACGCAACGCTGGCCCTGGAATTCCCCTTCGAGGAGCAGATCGGCAACTCGCTGGTGCTCAAGGAACCGGCCGGTGTGGTAGCCTGCATCACTCCCTGGAATTACCCGCTCCACCAGATCGTCGCCAAGGTGGCACCCGCTTTGGCGGCAGGCTGCACTGTCGTGCTCAAGCCGAGCGAGGTGGCACCCTTCAATGCCTTCATCTTGGCCGAGATCGTCGATGAGGCCAAACTCCCTGCCGGGGTCTTCAACCTGGTGAGCGGCTTGGGCTCGGTGGTGGGCGAGGCGTTGAGCGCACATGCCGGGGTGGAGATGGTCTCCTTCACCGGTTCGACCACGGCGGGACGGCGGGTCGGCCACAACGCCTCGCAGTCGGTGAAGAAGGTTTCCCTGGAGTTGGGGGGGAAATCGGCTTCCCTGATCCTCGACGATGCAGATCTCGCCATGGCGGTCAAGGCCACCGTGAACGGCTGCTTCCTCAACTCGGGACAGACCTGCAATGCGCTGACTCGGATGCTCGTTCCGGAATCGCGCTACCAGGAGGCGGCAGCGCTGGCGGTGCAGCTTGCGCAGGGGTTCACGGTGGGAGATCCCTTCGGAGGAGAGGCCAAACTGGGCCCCCTGATCTCGGAAGCTCAGCGCGAACGGGTGCGTAGCTACATCCGCAAGGGTATCGAGGAGGGGGCGGAACTGCTTGTGGGTGGCGCCGAACCCCCCGAGGGGCTGAAACGGGGCTATTATGTGCAGCCGACCCTGTTCGGCCGGGTAGCGCCCGACTCCACCCTCGCGCAGGAGGAGATCTTCGGCCCGGTGCTCTCCATCATCTGCTACCGAGACGAGGAAGATGCCGTCCGCATCGCCAACGGCACTCCGTACGGGCTGGCGGCCGCGGTCTGGTCCGGTGACCAGGAGCGCGCCCTGCGTGTGGCCCGCCGCCTGCGCGCAGGACAGGTGGACGTCAACGGCGGCCGCTTCAACGCGATGGCACCTTTCGGCGGCATCAAGCAGTCCGGACACGGGCGCGAGCTGGGCCGCTACGGACTGGAAGAGTTCCTGGTCCCCAAGTCGCTGCAGCTTTAGATCACCGGCGGACGCAAAACGCCTAACGAATTGCGGATGTGGAGTGCACAACGAAAATCGGCACGGTGGCCAATGGCAACCGTGCCGGTCTTTTTTTGAGTGTGCGGGAACGGTTACTTCCTGACGAAGATTTCCCTCGCCATGGCGGAATCGATGGCGAACTCGGAGAAACCGACCCGGAAGATGTAGGAAGGGAAGGCCTGCAACAGGGAGATGCGGTTACCCGGCAACACGCCCATGGCCATCAGTTTCTGCATCTTCTTGCTGTCCTCGGTCTGGATGTAGGCGATGTCGCCTTCGTCGCCGGACTTCAGCTCGGTGAGCGGTACCACACCCAGGTCCCCGCTTTTGCGGGCCTCCTCGCAGCATTCCCCCTGCGGGATCGGCTTTCCGTGCGGGCAGGTGACCGGGTGGTTCAGCATGGTGCAGACCTTGGTGTCCACCCCCTCGTTCAGGAGGTGCTCGAACTGGCAGGCCTTGACGTCACCGCTCTCGCCGCGGATGTTGAGGACGTCCATCATCAGCCGTTCAGCCAGCCGGTGGCGCCTGATGGTCTTGCGCCCCTCTTCGCGCCCTTCCGGGCGGAAGTAGACGCGCCCGCCCTTGATCTCGACCAGGGCGTGGGTGGAGAGCTCCTGGTAGGCCGGGTCGGAGGAATCGCCAAACCCCAACTGGTCCAGTTCCGCAAAACCGCGGCCATTTTCCTCGGACTCGATCCAGAGGGCCTCCAGGATCTCTTCCGCCCTATCAGTCAGCTTCATATCTTCTCCTTTGCCATTCCGTCAGCTCTCACTGCCTGATCAGGCAGCATAGGCGGAACGTCTTTACCCTTGTCGCTTTGTATTCTTGAACAGCTTCTTGATATTTTTTACCAGCGCCGGCTCCGGCGGGTTCTCATAGTTGCAGCGGGGGCACTTGATCATCTTGCAACCACCCGACATCGGACAGTTCTTGCAACCAACATTTCCTTCTTCTTCGGCGAACTCATGTCCGCAAAAACCACAGCGCATACACACCTGACAACAGTTCTATGTTCCAAGTTCTACGTTAACGGCAATTCATCCCATGCTCTATGTCTATCTTCTGTTCAACAAAGAGTATCAGGTTTTCCCCTTTTACAAAGAACTCAGAACAGGTTCTAAAGGATCGAGGTAACCAACAGGAACTTGTTCAGTACCCAGCCGCTGCCGAAGGCCAGGGTGGATACGAAAACGCCAATGGCGCAGGCCACCTTCCAGCCGCGTTCCTTCTTCATGATCAGGAACTGCGCTACGCACGGGATGAACAGGGTCAGGGTCACGGCTGCCACGGTCAGCTGCCGCGGGTTCAGGGTTCCCTGGGTCTGCAGGTCGTAAAGCCCGGCGGCGCCGTAGTCGCGGCGGAAGAAGCCGAAGATGAAGGCGACGGCGGTCTCCTTGGGGAGCCCCAGGGCGGCCATCACCGGGCTCAGTCCCTTCACCATGGTCTCGAAGAAGTTGGTGATCTTCCCCAGCCACAAAAGGACCGAGGCGAGGATGAAGAGCGGCAGGATCTCCATGAAGTACCACTGCATCCTGGTGTAGGTCTTGGTCACCACGTTGGAGAACTGCGGCAGCCGCATGGGAGGGATCTCCATGTAGAACATGGGAGTCTCGCCCGGCAGCACCTTTGCGGCGATGAGCCCCACCACCAGGAAGATCAGGACGAGGCAGATGGACCAGACCGCCAGCGCGCCCGGAGCCTTGGAGAGGAGAGCCAGGATCACCCCCAGCTGCGCGGAGCAGGGGATGGCCAGGGCGAGCAGCAGGGTGGCCAGCACGCGTTCGCGCACGGTCTCCAGGGTCCGGGTCACCATGGTCGCCATGGTGTCGCAACCGAAGCCGAGCACCATCGGGATGACGGCGCGGCCGGTGAGCCCCATGGTCTTGAAGATCCGGTCGACCAGTAGCGCGAGCCTCGGGAAGTAGCCGCTATCCTCCAGCACGGAGAAGAAGAGGAAGAAGGTCGCCACGATGGGGAGGATGATGCCGACAGCATAGCGGATACCGAGGGTTATCACGCCGTACTCGCCGATGAACAGCTCCTGGATGATGGGCCAGGGGACGAGGTTCTTCACGACCCCGGTGATCCAGGGGTTGAACAACTCCTTGAACCCCTTGTTCTCGAGGACGTCGACCAGGGTGCCGGCGCCGAAATCGCCCACGAACTTGTAGAGACCGAAGTACAGGACGATCAAAAGCAGCGGCACGCCGGTCATGGGGCGCACACACAGGCGGGAAAGCCGCTCGGCCAGGGTCACCACCCGCTTTTCAGGGGCCTTGAAGGCACCGTCCAGGATGGATTTGACGATCCGTTTGCGCTCCATGGAGAGGTCGAGGTGGAACGATTCCCTTCTCTCGAAGCGTTTCTCCTTAACCCCGGCCTCGACCGCGGCCGCCCCCTCGCCTTCCACGCCGCGCACCAGGTCGGCGACCTCACCGTCGCCCTGCAAGAGCAAGAGCGCCAGCGCCTTCTTGGAGAGCATGTAGTCTCCTTTGAGGCAGTCGGAGATGCCTGCTATGTCTGACTCCAGCGCTTTCGAGTAGCGGAAGGGGGAGCTGGCGAAAGAGGGTGTATCGGCGATGGCGGCGCGAATCTCAGGGAGTCCCACCTTCTTGGCTGTGGCCGCGCCGATCACCGGGATGCCCAGCCGCTGGGAAAGCAGCGGGATATCGATGTGCAGCCCCATGCGGGCCGCCTCGTCCATGATGTTGACCACCAGCACCACCGGCAACTCGGCCTCTATGAGCTGCAAGGTCATGGGGAGCATCCGCTCCAGGTTGCGCGCGTCGAGGACGTGTATCACCAGGTGGGGACGCTCGTTCAGGAGGATCTCACGGGCCACCCTCTCCTCCTCGGTGATCGGGAGGATGGCGTACATACCGGGGGTGTCGATGACCTCGAAATGGTCCCCATTGATGACGGTGTTGCCGCGGGAGACTTCAACCGAGGTGCCGGGGTAATTGGAGACGGTGACGTAGGCGCCAGTTAGCGCATTAAAGAGAACACTCTTCCCGACGTTGGGATTCCCTACCAGCGCGACCTTTTTGGCGCCGCTGGCTGCCACGGTTGGTGCCTCGTGGCAGGAACCCTTCTTCTTTGCAAATGCCATGGTGTTGACTACCCCTCTGGAACGATTGTCAGCCAATCGATAGTGCTAGCTAATAATGCCAATGAAAGTCACTTTCAGATGTATTACAAAAAATTTGCCGGGTTACCCCGACCGAACTCCCGGCACGCCCCATCTGCGATCACTGCCAGCTAGGTTTTCGGCTACCTTGCCGCCTATCCCTCGCCCCTTTAGGGGAGAGGGTGCCCGAAGGGCGGGTGAGGGTAGCGGTCGGTTGCCGGCAAATTCTCCCTCACCCCTGCCCCTCTCCCCTAAAGGGGCGAGGGGGAAGCAACTTACTTGCGGCAGTTGCCGCACAGGCCGTAGAGCTCTAGCCGGTGCCGCTCTATCAGGAACCCGCGGCTGGCGGCGACTTCGGCCTGCAATTGCTCGATCGTTTCGTTCTCGAACTCTTCGATGCTGCCACAGCGGGTGCATACCAGGTGGTCGTGGTGCTCCCCTTCCCCCACATGCTCATAACGGGTCTGGCCGTCGCCGAACTGCATCTCACGGGCAATCCCCGCCTCGGCGAAGAGCTTCAGGGTCCGGTAGACCGTCGCATAGCCGATGTTGGGATTTTTGCTCCTGAGCCTTAAGTAGAGTTCCTCGATGCTCAGGTGCCGGTCGCAGGACAGGAAGCTGTCCAGGATGATGTCCCGCTGCTTGGTCGACTTCAATCCCCGCTGGGCGATGAAGTCAGCGAAGGCCTTTTTCTTGGCTCGTTTCATGAGAACCCCGAATTGAAATTGGAAGTCATAATAACGACTGCGGAGGTGGGTGTCAAGCTGTTTTGACGGTGAAGGTGACTTTCAACGACAAAGCCGTAACGCCTTGAAAGTCCGAGGAAAGGCTTTGAATTTTTTCTGCCGTTGATGTCTAATTATAGTGAACAATGTCGAACCCTAATAATGCAAAGCCGGGGCCGACGGAGGAGAGATGTCATGTCAAAAAATAAATACGGCAGCAAGGAAAACTTCCAATCCCAAGGTTCGCAGTTTGGCCAAGGTTCGCAGTTTAGCACGAAAGTAACGGAGCAGGCGGGATGCGGGAAGGTGATCTCCGAGACCTTCACACCGAACGACCCGACCATTTCCTGCACGAGATGCGGCGCAGAGTCCCACGATCCGTCACTTCTGTGCAGCCCGTCCACCACCCTCGCCTCCAGCACGCAGACCAGGGAAAGCAGCTCTTCCTACAACAGCGGCTACAGCAAAGACTCAGGCTCCAGCGGCGGTGGCAGCGGTTCCAGCGGAATGGGTTCCGGTTTCGGCTCAAGCTCCGGTGGGAAGCAGGGTGGTCAGAAAAATCGCTAAGATCATCAAGAGGTGACCTAGATACAAGAAGAGCCCGGCGTGACCGGGCTCTTTTTTATTTCCTGTGGAAGGTAACGGGGCAGTATCAGTCAAGCATGTCTTCCAGCTTCTTCCTCTGCTTCTCCAGTATGTGCTGCCCCTTCTCAAGCGCCTTGAGCAGCGTCTTCTTCGAATCGGCGGTAAGATCAGCCCCCTCGTGAAGGAGCTCCGCGGCACGGTTGCCGGCGTTGTCGACGAAATCGCTGAGAACCTCGGCAAACTCGTTCGCCGCATCGTTTGCCTTTTCTCCGATGTCCTTGGCGAAACAGGCCAGAGACTTCCTCGCCTTCTTCCCGGTCTGCGGGGCGAGCAGCAGGGCGATGCCGGCGCCGATCAGTCCACCCACCACAACCTTGCAAATGTCTCCAGCGGCACAGCATTCTCTATCATGGCTCATTTCATCGTCCTCCATAGGGTTGATTAAATACTTCCTAATATTACCACACAGGTTCAGATGGCAAGTGCTGGTGGCATCTCTGTCTGAACGACGAAAATGATACCACAAAGGCCAGCCTCTGCTTGAGGCGAAACAGCCGATAATGCGAATATTTGTAAAAGGACTAAATTTATCTCTTTCGCCAAATTGCATATGTGTGTAATATATACACCTCTGTGTCTAAGGGTATGCGTTAGTGTCACAATTCGTTTATGTTTCACACACCCCCGCTTCGACAGGCTAAGGACAGGCTTCAGCAGGTTCAGAACGGGCCCCGGCAGGCTCAGGGCGACGAAAGATCGTTCTGTTCGTTGGGGCCAATACAGGATTTGGGGCTTCCCTCACCAAGGCCCTCTCCCGTGGGGAGAGGGGGAGTTTGCTGAGGTTTGAAAGAGTTTTTGCTGAGATGTGACTGTTGCAGCGATGTTGGAGGAAATCGACAGACCATGAATGTTGAGCAGATGAAACTGGTGGTAAAGGAGTTGCTTGAAAAAACCGATCTGACCCCCTGCGTGGTGGGACATCGCGGCGTCGGCAAGACCGCGGGCATCGTGCAGGCCTGCCGGGAGGTGGAGCGGCGGTACGTCTCCCTGCGGCTTGGGCAGATGGAGGTGGGGGAC
>NZ_DATFBA010000138.1:0-10219 GCF_035254065.1 Geomonas sp. | reverse complement strand
GATATACCGGAAGAATAGAGAGGAGAGCTCCTTTTGGTCTATGTCCGTCCGCAGCCTCATCAGTGAGAACTCGAAGAAGCCTGCCATGGGCGGCGGCAGAATGTAGAGCGTGCCGCCATCTCGCTCCAGGTCAAGGATCATGGCTCGGGAGGCGAACCCCTCCAGGGTAGTGCGTGCGGCTGCTTCGGACACCTTCCAGATACCGGCGGCCTTGGCGGCGGAGAATGGTCTGAGCGGGAGTCGGGAGAGGAGGAGGGCCTCGTCATCAGTGAAAAGGATGGAGAAGATCCTGAACAGCAGTTCCGAGGGGGGAGCCCCCTGCGGGTACTTGTTCAGGCGCTCCATGAGCGCTCGGTAGCCTCCCTTGGCGGTGTGATGGCCCATGGCGAGTCCTTTGGTTGAAAAAAACTAATTTCTTCAGTATAGCAGCCGGTTGGTGGGGAGCAATGGATATTCAGGGCATGAAGCCAGCGTCGCCCGGTAAGATTTGTGCTATTCGCTTTCCTGACCCTCGCATGCTCTCCCTCCCCCTCCCCGGAAGGGAGAGCTTATTAGTGGGAATTCAGGATAGAAGGACATCTTGATCAGTCACGGCCGATGGCATTGAATTTGGTTGAAAAGGAATCTCTTTGAGGGTATGATTCGCCCAATTAGTCTGGATTAGTGAGTTGCGGATAATCAGTGTGGTTGGAAGCATCGTGTGACATTGACTTCTAGAGAGGTAGTGAGACAAAGATTTGGCTCTCGCAGCGTGCGACGGTCGGAACTTGGTCATAACCGGAAAAGAGGAGGAAGCACATGTTTGATTCACCGTTCATGCTGGTAGTGGGGACCTGTCTGTTCATGGTGATCGGATTCGTGGTCTGCGTCGGTATCTCCATCTTCTGCGACAGCATCAACCTTGGCGGAGCCTTTCACTCTATCGCGGAGAAGCTGATCGCCCTCGTTTTCATTCCCATCCTGGCGGCTGGTGCCGCCCTGGACATCGTGGTCGGGGCCTTTGACTCCGCCGAGATCAAGCACGCACTGAAGTCAGAGGTCTAGCAGGGCTTCGGTCAGGACGGGGGAAGGCGCTGCCGTGATCGGCGCCCCTTGCCCCGTCCCGCCTGTTCAAAAGTCACCCCTCTCGCGGTTCAAAAGTTGCACACCTGCCCTCTCGCCCGCTCGACTGTTACCTTTCCATTCGTAGTGATTACGACCCTTTACTCTTTCATTAGTAGTGGCACGGCAGATGAATACCAGCAGGCACCTTTCCATGCTGATAAAAGGAGCCCAGCCATGCTTTCACTAGTCAAAATGAGTCGCATCCTCCCCTTGGTCTATCCCGAAATCTTCCACGACAATTCCGGCGCCTCCGCTGGTAGCCCTACGCCAGCCGCCGTTGCCGTCTCCACCTCGGTGAAGAAGGTCGCCGGTGCCGGTGAGGCCGATGCCGCCGCTGCTATCCACGCCAAACGCCTGAGGAGCCTCCATCAGCGTAACCTGCGCAACCAGGGGCACAGCGAGACCCTCACCTACAGCGGGCGCCTCTCCGCCTGAAGGAAACGTTGTCTGGCGATGCCCGCGACTCTGCTGCTTCCTGAATGGAGGTCGCCGGGAGTGCGTGTCGGAAGCCGTTCATGCTGAGCCTGTCGAAGCACCTTCATTCCCGACTCTTGGAAACCACCCGCTTCGACAGGCTCAAGTCATCCCGCTCGACAGGCTCAGGTCGAATCGCGTTAACAGCCCCAAGGCGCTACTACCGACTTCCATTGAGGGCGGCGCCCTTCGCCTCGTCCCAACCCCTTTACCTCCCACCTTGCCCGCACTGGCCTCCTCAGTCTCCCTCCCCCTCACCGACATTAGCCTCTCACGCATCTTTTCATCATTAAAGCTTTTCCCCGCCTGCCCGATAAGAACTTCACCCCGACAGCTCCGTGTTGAGTCCGGCATGACCGTTGAGGGGGTGCCGTCCTGGCATCTCCCGCTCTGCCGGTGGGTCGGCTTTTCTTTTCGTTAGTTGAAGGTGCAGCAGATGCCAGTATTAACCCTTAGAACCAAGACGAGCCTCGTGGTCTCCTTGCTGATGGCCGGGGCCCTTTGCGCCATGACCTTCTTCACCGCCTGGTATTTCGACAGGCAGCAGCCGGGCCCGACCTCCTTCGTCCGGGCCATCGCCTTTCAGAAAGACGCCTGGTGCCTGCTGGTCGCCCTCGCCGTAGCCCTTTGCTGCACGGTACTGGTCACCTGGTTCTTCATGCGCTATCTCACCGCGCCGCTGGTTGCTGTTACCCGCCACCTCGAGCGGATGACCGGTGATCCCTGCCAACTTGAGCCGGTTCTGGTCCGGCGTCAGGACGAGATCGGCGCCTTGGCACTGGCCTTCAACAGGATGGTCGAGGAGGTGCACCGCCACAAGGAAGCGGCTTTGGCCCAGGAGGCTTTCAGCGAGAAGCTGGTCCAGAATTCGTCGGTGGCGACCTACGTGGTCGACTTCCAGCACCGGGTCATCATCTGGAACCGCGCCTGCGAGGAACTGACCGGGGTGTGCGCCAGCGAGGTGCTGGGGAGCCGGCAGGCGTGGAAAGCCTTCTATCCCGAGCAGCGCCGGGTGCTGGCCGACCTGGTGATCGACGGCACCTATGCTGAGCTGCCTGAGCTCTACGACACCTTCAGCCGCTCCCCGCTGGCGCCGGACGGTCTCTGCGCCGAGGGATGGTTTCCCTCCCTAAACGGCCGGGAGCGTTTCCTCTGTTTCGAGTCGGTCCCCATCCGCGACGCAGAGTCCCGGGTGATAGCGGCCATCGAGACCCTTCAGGACCTGACCGGACGCAAGCTGGCCGAGCAGTCGCTGCAGAAGCTTTCTCTCGCTGTGGAACAGCTCCCCATCACGGTGATGATCACCGACCGCGAAGGGATCGTCGAGTACGTGAATCCCAACTTCACCACGGTCACCGGCTATGTCCCCGAAGAGGTGATCGGGAAGAAGGCGAGTGTGGTGAACTCCGGTTCTCATCCACCCGAGTTCTTCGCGGAGTTGTGGAATACCATACTTTCGGGTCGGGATTGGCGCGGCGAGTTTCACAACAAGAGGGTCAACGGCGAGCTGTACTGGGAATCGGCCTCCATCTCCCCGGTCAAGGGGCACAACGGCGAGATCCACCACTTCGTGGCGGTCAAGGAGGACATCACCGAACGCAAGCGGGCGCAAGAGGCCCTGCAGAGAAGCGACGAGAAGATCCGCCTCCTGCTGGAGTCCACCGCCGAGGCCATCTACGGCATCGACCTCGCCGGCGCCTGCACCTTCGCCAACCCCGCCTGCGCCAGGCTGCTCGGCTACCGAGATCCCGCGGATCTGCTGGGGAGGAACATGCACCAGCTGATCCACCACACCCGGGTGGACGGCACCTCCTATCCGGGCGCCAACTGCCCGCTCTGCAGCGTTTTGCGAGGAGACGGGGGCGTCCACGTCGACGACGAGATCTTCTGGCGGCTGGATGGAACCTCTTTTGCCGCCGAGTACTGGTCTTACCCGCAGCTGGCCGATGGCGCGGTGGTCGGCGCGGTGGTGACCTTTTTCGACATCACCGAGCGAAAGCGCGCCGAAGCGGAGCTCGTGGAGGCCACCGCTGCGGCCGAGGCCGCCACCAGGGCCAAAAGCGGCTTCCTTGCCAACATGAGCCATGAGATCCGCACCCCCATGAACGCGGTGCTGGGCATGCTCTACCTCCTGGGTCAGACCGGTCTGAGCGATCGCCAGCAGGACTACCTCGACAAGGCGCAGACCGCCTCCAACATGCTGCTGCGCCTGATCAACGACATCCTCGACTTCTCCAAGATCGAGGCCGGCAAGCTGGATCTGGAGGAGGTGCCGTTCCGTCTGGACGCGGTGCTCAATGACCTCTCCCTGCTGGCTTCGGCCACCATCCAGCACAAGCCGATCGAACTGATCATCAACCGGGGCCCCGAGCTCCCCGACCTCCTGGTGGGTGACCCGCTCCGCCTCGGGCAGGTGCTGCTGAACCTGACCAGCAATGCCATCAAGTTCACCGAGCAGGGGAGGGTGGAGGTAAGCGTGGCCGGGGAGGAGGGGCTCGACGGCGAGCTGTCACTGCGCTTTTCCGTGAAGGACACCGGCATCGGGATCACCCCGGAGCAGCAGGAGAAGCTCTTCAGCTCCTTCTCCCAGGCCGACAGCTCGACCACCCGCAAGTACGGCGGCACCGGACTTGGCCTTGCCATCAGCAGGCATATGGTGGAGCTGATGGGGGGAGCGATCTCGGTGGAGAGCGAGCAGGGGAAGGGGAGCACCTTCACCTTCCTGGTGAGGCTGCGTCGCCTGTCGCCGGAGCAGGCGAAAGCGGTGGCGGGGAAGAAGCCGGTGGTGATGGACTGCTCGAGCGCGTCGAGCTTCGCCGGGGTCCGGATCCTGCTGGTGGAGGACAACTCCATCAACCAGGAGGTTGCCAGGGAGCTCCTGGAGCGGCGGGGAGCCAGCGTAGACCTTGCCTACAACGGGGAAGAGGCGCTGCGCCAGCTGAGAGAGAGCGGGGTGCGCTACCACGCCGTCTTCATGGACGTGCACATGCCGGTGATGGACGGCCTGGAGGCGACTCGGCGCATTCGCCTCGACGCCGCCTTCGATGCTCTTCCCATCATCGCCATGACCGCCAGTGCTCTCCCCCGCGAGCGGGAGGTCTGCCTGCAGGCCGGCATGAACGACCAGGTCAACAAGCCGATCGATGTGGAGGAACTCTTCGAAACCCTCCGCCGCTGGGTGGGAGCAGGGACGGAGCCTGACCGGCAGACCCTTGGTGATCCGCCCAGCGAGCCGGATCAGCTGCTGGCCGGGTCGCTGCCGGGCATCGATCTGCAGCGCGCCATGAGGACGGTGGAGAGCGCGTCCCTCCTGAAAAAGCTGCTGATCAGCTTTGGCAGGGAGAATGCCGGGGTAATCGGCAACCTCGATCGGGCCCTCGCCGAGGGGGATCTGGCCGCTGCCCGCAGGATCGTCCACACCGTCAAGGGGGTGGGTGGGAACCTCGGCGCTACCGGATTGCATCGGGCAGGCTCCCTGCTCGAGGATGCCATGCGGGAAGGCCCGGACGGGGAGTCGCTCCCCTCGGCGCTGGCCCTTTTCCGGGACAAGCTAGCGGAGGTACTTAGGACGGTGGCAACGGTTCACGTGGAGGAAAGCGAGGCGGAGGGGCGGGAGGATCTGGAGCCGCCGGATCTGGATCGGGAGCGCCTCGCCTCACTGGCGCTCACCTTGTCATCTCATTTGGAAGCCCACAATCTGAACGCCTTGAACGTCTGGCAAGAACTGAGGTCGCTGCTTCCCATCGGCGCGACTGCCCTGCTGGACGCGCCGCTGCAGTCACTGGATTTCGGCCACGCCCTGGAGCTGCTGGGCGTCATCAGCCAGGACCTGCAGCTGATGACCGCCGGTAGAGGTGCCGATGCATAGTGCAAGCGGGCAGCAAAAAGTCCTTATCATAGACGACACCCTGGCGAACATCGAGATACTGCACAGGATCCTGCAGGAGGAGTACGAGGTCTACTTCGCCAAGGCGGGGGCGGACGGGATCCGGATAGCCAAACGGGAGCTGCCGGACCTGATCCTGCTGGACATCATGATGCCGGGAATGGATGGCTACCAGGTCTGCACCATCCTGAAGGCGGACCCGGAGACCGAGAACATCCCCGTCATCTTCATCACCGCCATGGGGAGCGACGAGGACGAGACCAAAGGGCTCGATTGCGGCGCCATAGACTACCTGACCAAGCCGATCAGCCCCCCCATCGTGAAGTCACGGGTAAGAAACCACCTGGAGCTCAAGCGGAGCCGGGATGTGATGAGGGCGCTCACCCTGGAGCTGGCCGAGAAGAACCGCGAGCTGGAGGTCCTGGCGCGCGAGGACGGGCTCACCGGGCTCGCCAACCGCAGGCACCTCGACCAGGTACTCGACGCCGAGGTCAAGCGGGCGGTGCGCAGCGGGCAGGAGCTGTCGCTGATCATGTGCGACATCGATTTCTTCAAGAAGTACAACGACCGCTATGGACACCTGGCGGGGGACAAGTGCCTGCAGGCGGTGGGGAGGCTTCTGCGCGGGAGCTTCCGGCGGGCGGGGGATCTGGCGGCCCGCTACGGCGGGGAGGAGTTCGTGGTGGTGCTGCCGGATACCGCGGTGGCCCAGGCTGAACGGCTCGCCGAACGGCTGCGGCTGGAGGTAATCAACCTGGGCCTTGAGCATGACTGCTCGGGGACGGGCGTGGTGACCATGAGCATGGGAGTGGTCGGCGGGGTGCTGAGCCGGGAACTCTCTCCGGAATGGATGATCGGCGAAGCTGACCGCGCCCTCTACGGATCGAAGGAGAAGGGACGAAACGTGGTGACGGTAGTGGGCTGGTAGTTCAGCGGTAGAGGTGCCCTTCGACAGGCTCAGGGCGAGAGGGGTGTGTTGGGTCTTGATTGGCCCTTCGACAAGCTCAGGGCGAACGGATAAGGGAACTCAGGGGGAACGGAGAAGGTATCTCGGGGATGAGAGCGGGATAGCCTGGGGGCGCGCCAATAGTGGCTGAGTTCGTGCGCTCAGTAATCGATGCCCGGCTGCGGCTCGATGTCCTTACGGTAGGCATGTTTGACTTCCACGATCTCGCTGACCGTGTCGGCCCGCTCGATGACCTCCGCGTGGGCGTCGCGCCCCGTCAGCACCAGGTGCATCGAGGCCGGCTTGCTGTCCACCAGTTCCAGCACCTGCTCCAGGTCGACCAGTTTCAGCTTCAGGGCGTTGTTGATCTCGTCCAGGATTATCAGGTCGAAGGTCCCCGAGTTCATCTTCTGGCGGGCGAGCTCCACGGCATCCTGTGCGTTGGCGCGGTGTTCCGTCCACGGGTAGGGGTTTCCCAGGATGCCGCAAAACCCCTTGCCGGTGGCGTGCAGTTCCACCTGTTCGCCGAGCAGCTTGATGCCGTCCCATTCTCCCGCGTACAGATCCCCTTTCATGAACTGGATGATGCAGACCCTCATGCCATGCCCACAGGCGCGGACCGCCATCCCCAGGGCCGAGGTGGTCTTCCCCTTGCCATTGCCGGTGATCACTACCGTCAGCCCTTGCCTTACCTTCGGCTCCAGCCGGTTGATCTTCAGTGGTGCACTACCCTGGCCGCTCATGAATGTACCTCCCGCTACTCTTGATTATCGCATAAAATGGTCCGCCACAAACACGACCACAGCAGCTACTTTTCCTCCCTTTAACTTCATCCCCAGCGTTGCCCGTAAGGATGTTACCCCAACTAAAGCCTCTCGGCCAGCTCCCGTGGCCTTTATCCCTCCTCATCGTCATCCAGCATCCGATGCTTGGGGCGCTCGATATCGTTGAATTCCCCTTTGTGAACCGCCCACAGGAAGACCAGCCAGCAGGCGCAGCCTAAGAATAGGGACAACACCATCAAAGTGATGAGCGATTCATCCATTAGTCGCCTCCATACGCCGCTGCGTCCCGTCTCCAAGCGTCTCCTCTGGCGACGTCCCCACTCGCGACCTCTCCTCGTCCGAGGTCCCCTCTCCCGAAGGTGGAGGGTTAGGGAGGGGGGGCGCTGTCGGATCTGCGGTCGAAGCCGGCCCGTGAACGGGGGTGCCCTTCGAGCTGAGGAGGGGACGCGGTGATTTGGTCAGCCTCAAGGAATTCCCTACCACGCAAAGAGAACTCATGGCCATGGCCGCCGCCGCGTAAATAGGTGTCAGTCGACCGGTCATGGCGAGGGGGATGCCGACCGCGTTGTAGAGAAAGGCCCAGACGAGGTTCTGCCTGACCACCGACATGGTCCGGCGGGCGATCCGATGTGCGCACGCCAGCCGCTCCAGGTCCGGTTTGACCAGCACCAGCTCCGAGGTCTCGATGGCGATGTCGGTGCCTCCGGCAACCGCGCAGCCGACATCGGCAGCCGACAGCGCGGGGGCGTCGTTGATGCCGTCTCCCACCATCAGCACGGTGGAACCGCCGCCCCTCAGCGTTTCAAGGCGGGCGGCCTTGTCAGCCGGGGTGAGTTCGCCTAGTGCCTCCTCGATTCCGGCCGCGGCGGCCGTGGCCTTGACAGCGCCATCGCGGTCACCACTGAGCAGTAGCGTACGGACGCCAGCCCTCCTGAAATAAGAGGTGAGGGCGGGGACGTCCTCGCGCAGGCGGTCTCTGAGCAGGATATGCCCGTAGAACCTGCCGCCCCGGCCGACGCAGGCGACCATACGGTCATCCCCCTCGACAACGTGCTCAGGAAACCCCTTGATCCCTCGGCCACGCAGGAATCGCTCGCTTCCAACCGCCACCTCTTCTTTCGCCACCGTTCCGGTCACACCTCCGCCGGGATGCGCCGTCAGATCCGAGGCCACCTCATATTCGACCTTGGCGGCGGCTGCCGCCTCCAGGATGGCTCGCCCTATCGGATGCCGGGAGCCGCTCTCGACCGCCGCCGCGAGCGACAGCACCATGGTCGAAGTGACGCCGGCGACCGGTACCGTCTCCAGCACCTCGGGAGCACCCCAGGTCAGCGTCCCCGTTTTGTCGAACACCGCCACCTGCACCCGGCTCAGGCGCTCCAGGACGTCGCCCCCTTTGAAAATGACCCCGTTGCGGGCGGCGGTGCCGGTCCCGGCCACCATGGCGGTGGGGGTGGCCAGCCCCAGGGCGCAGGGACAGGCGATGACCAGCACGGCGAGCGCGGTCATCAGGGAAGGGGCGAAGGGGGTGCCGGTAACTATCTGCCAGACGAAAGTGGCGGCCGATAACACGATGACGGCTGGCACGAAGAGGGCACTCACCCGATCGGCTACCCCTTGGATGGGGGCCCGGCGGCTCTGCGCCTCCTCCACCAGGCGAGCCACCCTCGCCACAAAGCTGTCGGCTGCTTCTTTCTCACAGAGGACGCGGACGGCGCCGGTCAGATTGCAGCATCCCGCGATCACGCTCTCGCCAGGCGATCTCATCACCGGCAGCGGCTCGCCGGTGGCGGCCGATTCGTCGATGTCGGTGGTCCCTTCCACGATCCGGCCGTCTACCGGGAAGCGGTCGCCGGGAGCCACCAGCACCAGGTCGCCGGGACGAAGTTCTGATGGCTCCACCGTCTCCAGGATCCCTTCGCGGATACGGCTTGCCTTGAGCGGGCAAAGTCCCAGCAGCCGTTCCACCCCGTGACAGGCCCGCCGCCTGGCGGCGTTCTCCAGGAGTCGTCCGGCGAGGATGAGGGTGATGATCATGGCTGCGGTCTCGAAATAGACCTCGCCCCCGGTGAGCAGTGCATAGACGCTGAAGCCGTAGGAGGAAAGGGCACCGATGGCGATCAGCAGTTCCATGTTGGGAGCGCGGTTTCGGAGGGCCCGCCAGGCACCGGTAAGAAAAGGGTGGCCGCAATAGAAGATGACCGGGGTGGTCACCAGGAAGGAGAAGATCTGCAGGTACCACTTGGTCCCGCTCTCGATCCCTTGCAGGTACCCGGCGTAGAGCGCGAACGAGTACGCCATCAGCTGCATGGTGAGGAAAAAGGCGGTACCGAAGCGGAAGAGAAGGTCGCGCTGCTCCCTGCGTGCCGCCTCGGCGGTGGCCGTAGGTGTGTAGGGGCGGGGGGCGTAGCCGATACTGGCGATGGTAGAGAAGATAGCTGACGGTGAGACGGTGGCCGGGTCATAGGCGACCCGAGCCCGGCCGGTGGCGTAATTCACCCTCGCCTCACGCACCCCGGCGATCCTGGCGAGCATCTTTTCAACAAGCCATACGCAGGAGGCGCAGCGGATGCCGTCGATGGTGATGTCGATGGCGTCCCCTCCAGCCTCGGCGTGGACGAAGCGGGCGAGGTAGTCGTCGGGGAAGGGCGTTTCGGGGCCGCCAGAGGAAGAGAGAAATGGTACGGTCGGCAGCGTCCACGGTTGAGCCGAGGAGTCGTTGGTGCGCCGCTGGTAGAAATCGCCCAGCCCGGCGCCGGTGATCAGCAGGTAGGCGCCATGACAGCCGTGGCAGCAAAAGCTGAGGGTGCCTTGGTTGTCGTCGATGATATCAATGGACGCCGCTGCCGGAATCGGGGCGCCGCAATGGAAGCATTGCAATGAGAAGTCTCCGTTCTTAACTACACCTTACTGCGGAGCTGAAGCTCCTCCCCCCGTCCGGAATCCCCGTCCGGAAGCCCCACGTCCGGAAGCCCCACGTCCGAAAGTCCCCTCTCCCGAAGGGGGAGGGCTAGGGAGGGGGAG
>NZ_DATFBA010000137.1:0-26731 GCF_035254065.1 Geomonas sp. | reverse complement strand
GGCATGACCGTGATGATGCCGATGTGGGACGCGCAGCAGATGAGAAGCGCAGCAGATCAAGCAATGCGCATCATCACCGACCAAAAGGGTTGAGCGACAGGACGGTCAGCGTATTGCGACTGCTGTCGACGAACCAGACGGCACCGGCGCTATCGATCAGTGAACGAGGAGAGATCACCCCGGCTATCGGTTGCCCCAGCGTCCTGCCGCTGACGGCATCCAGCGTCACGATGCTTCGCAGGTCAGGCAGGGCCACGAAGATCTCCCCGTTGTCGGAGGCTCGCACCGAAGCTGGAGCCCCCTTTACCTCGAAGCGGTTGGCAACCTTCTTCACCTGGCGATCGATCTGCACCACCGCCCTACCCCCCTCATCCGCCACCCACACCTTCTTTTTAGTCATGGAAAGTTGCACCGGGCGGGTCCCGACCTTCAGCGTGGCGCTCACCGCATTGCCGACCTTATCGATCACGGAAACAGTCCCGTCGCCCGCGTTCGCCGTCCAGATGCCGTCCTTTCCTTCCCGGACCGCGAGCGGTTCCCGGCCGACCGGAATCCTGGCGGCCACCGCGTTGGCAGCCGCGTCGATCTTGATCACCACGTTGCCCACCGCGTCCGCAACCCACAGGAAGCCGCTATCGAAGGTGATGGCCGCCGGCTTTCCCCCCACCGCTATGGTCTGCACGACCCTGGCGGTGACCGGGTCAATGCGCGTCACCGTCCCGTCACCGCCGTTGGCCACCCACAGGCTCCTATCCCCCACGCAGACAGCCACTGGTTCTTTGCCTACCGCCACCGATGAGATGGTTTTGCCCTCGGCAGGATCGAGCTGGTCCACCCTCCCTTCGTCCTTCAGGACAATCCAAACTTTCCGTTGCAAAAAGGCCAAGCTATAGGGGGATCTCCCGGTAGGGAAGGTGGTTGCTTTGAAGGTGCGGGTAACGGCGGTCGAGATGGGGGCGAAACGGAGACTTCTGAAGAAATGGTCAGCCTGCTCCTCCACGAAGGGGATTTTGGTCCCCGAAGTGGAGTAGTCCCGCGACTCCATCATCACCGCGAATTGGTTGTTCTCCGGATGCAGGCAGAAGTATCCTTTGACCGGCAACTCCTTGACGCTTCCCCCGAGGATGGCGTGGTTCTCCTTCTTGGGAATCCCTGCGTAGCGCAGACAGTCCACTCCGAGCGAGCCGTCATAACCGGCATCGGTGATCTTGGTCGTCCAGTATCCCTGGTACCGGTCGAGGTGCCTCCGCAGCGCCGCCGCCAGGGCCTGCTTGTCGTTTCTCTCCACCACCGGCTCGTCCAGCACGGAACCGCACGCCAGCACGGTGGCGGAATTCACGTAGACCGGCTTGTCGGTCACCCCTCCTAGATTTGCTCCCTCCCCCCGCACGAAGACGATGCTGTCGGGATAGTTCTCGTCGCTGGGAGCCTTGAACCAGTGCGAGCTCGACGGGGCCTGGACCGCAAAGCCGGGACGGCTCCAGTAGGTTTCGGCATCGGTCACCGCCCAGTAGGTCTTTTCGTTAACCGCACACCCGCCCAGACACAGCAACAGTGCAAGGAATCCAGAAATACGGCCACTACTCATCGATGCCCCCTCCTGTCAGCATTCCATCCGCTCAGAGCTCCGAAGATGTTCGGTACCGGCGCATGAGCAGGCGCAGATTAGAGCACCGCCCTGCTTGTTTGCAAGGAAATTTGTCGGATGTAGTCGAATGATGACCAAGAAAAGGCGGCCCCCGCGGAGACCGCCTTTTCTTTATTCGCCGTATACGCCTGAAGTGAAATGAGGAAAGCCTGCAAAAAGGATCGGTGAGGTGACCCTCAGCGGTTTTTTTCCAGTTGCAGGTCGAGGTTTTTCAGCTGGTCGATGTTTTTATTCAACCGGTTTACCTCTTTGCTCAGCGAATCGTTGGCGGCTTTCAGCTCCTGGTTGCGGTGAGCAAGGTCATCGGTCACCCGGATCAGCTCGAAAAGCGGCGCCGCCAGAGCCGTCCAGGGACTGGCCGGATATTCCTTCTTCAGGCGCCTCAACAGCTCGCGTCCCCGTTGGGAGACCGGCATCTCCGGGGTGGGCTTCAGGGCGTGCAGCGCCGATTTGAACAGCGCCTCGTCAGCTCCGCCGGATGGTAGCTTCGAGCGGTGATGTGCCTTTTCCCGGGGAGCCTCCTGGGGCTTTTCCTGGGCAGGCTTTTCCTCGCTGGCAGCTGTTTTGGCGGGGGCAGCCTGCGTGGTGGTCGCGGACGGAGCCCCTCCGCGTTGCCACCACCCGCTGATGGTGGTGCATCCGCTAAGCAGTGATGTGGCAAGCAGGAACACGATTGCTCTTCGCATGGCAGCCCCTTAGTCGGTCTCAGATGCTCCGGTCCCAGCCGCTGCCCGGCGCCCTGTCCAGCCCTTCCCTGGCATCTGCCGCAGCCCTCGCGATGTCGACGGCCGAGCCATAGGCATCGCTGCTGCAGTCAACGACGGAGATGAAAACCGTGGTGATCGGGAAGAGACGTTCGCCCCCGCAGCGGTCGCTCCGTCTGAAACCTCCCGCCTCCCGGTCCTCGGCCGCCAGGTGCCTGGTGATCTCCTGGTCGAACCCGCTCACCACGGCGTCGCATACCGCTGCCACCCGGTCGCTGTCCACCACCATCACGAAACACTCCCCGCCCGCATGACCGGCGAAGTCCGTGGCAGCCCCTTTTTCCCTCACCGCGCAATGGATCAGGACCCCCGTCTTGTCCAGCAGGGCACCTGCCTTGGCATACCCGTACTGCGCCAGGAAGGGCTGGAAATTGTCGAGCTGAACGTGGCAGACGGCAAAGGGGGTGCCCGACGCCAGCCGCTCGTTGAGGATGCGCTCGATGCCGAGGTTGCCGGGGAGCCGGGTCGTGGGGCGCGCCTCCCGGTTCGCCTGTTCCATCTCCCGCATCCGGTCGGCCATTTCCTTGAAGTCGCTGGTCAGCTCGCTGATCTCGGCTTCCGCCGGCAATTCCAGATCATGCGTGAAGTAACCCGATGCCACCAGGTGGGTTTCCCTCTGCAGCTTGCCGAGGGCGCGGATGACCCGGTATATGCAGTAGGGAGCCACCAGCACCGCCAACAGGAAGCCGGCCAGCGACATGCCGACCGCCCACTCGATGGCCGATTCCTGCTGCTCGTCGGCACGTTTCAGCAACGCTTGCAGCCGGCCCTGGCGTTCCTGGTACAAGCCGTCCACCGCGCTCATCACCCGCAACGCCAGGCCGTGCAGTTGCTCGCGGCTCTCATAGTCTCCCGCAAACAGCCGCTCCGCCCCCCTCTGATACTCGAGGTAAGGGACTTTCAGGGTGGCGAGGTCGCTCGCCAAACCCGCCTTCTCCAGCACCTGCAGGGCCGCCAGCGCTTCCTTCTCGCGCTTGCGGAACAGATCGACAAAAGTGGGGTCCCTGAAGATGGCGTATTTGCCGGCGAACCCTTCCTGCGCCAGCAGCGAGTTGCGGATCCTGACCAGCGCGGTCTCCACCGGGAGGTCGGTGTTGACGATCTGGCGGGCGGTCCTGTTGATCGAGTAGAGGTTGTAAAAGGAGTAAAGGAGGGCGGCCGTGGTGAAGACCGCCATGGCGGCATATCCGGTCCCCACCTTCAGCAGCAAGGCCGAAAAGCGGGACTTGGGTGCCGGCCTGACCCGCGCCAGCAGACGGCGACACTCTTCCTTGACCGAAGGCTCCACGTGGTCCCCTTCATCAACGTGAGTAGCGATGGAATCGCAGCAGAAACTAACATGATAAAGCAATCTGGTGAATGTGCAATTATCGGATTAATTTCGGTTTTTTTGCCCTGGAACCGTCTTTTGCGCACCCCGCAACGGGCGTTGCCCTCCCCCTCGCCAAGCGCTGCGCGGCGCTGCCTGCCCGGGAACCCACCCAAGCACGCGATATCAAACGAGCCTTTTCCCGCTTCCGCTTGAATATTAAAATAACCACATTATAGTTGCTAATCATTGGCGCGTTGGCGTGCGAGGGCGCCACCCCTGCGACTTCGGAGGAGAGACCCATGATTGCTGGAGCCCCCTTTTCGTTTCGCTCACTGTCGGCCAGCTGCCTCCGCCTTACCCTCTTCCTTCTTTGCCTCGCCGCCGGTTCCGGCTGTGCACTCGATCGGCCGCACCGCCCCTACCTGGCCCAATCCTGCCAAACCGGCCTCAGCAGAGTACCGCTCCCCGAAGCATGTACCAGCACCTGCAGGGCCGGCGCCGAGGCGGAGGACGAACCTGCCTGCCGGATCACCTGCAAAGGGGTAGCCACCGCCGAAGCGCGCTCCTTCCAGAACTTCGCGGGCGGTGGGAAGTCGATTGCCCAGGGGAATTACCTGGTAGGGTACGTGGAGTTCGACGACCAGGGATGGTTCCATGATAAGAGCCAGCGCAAGGTGATCTTCGACGCCATCGCCCGTGACCGCGAGGAGCACTTGAAGGAGAGCGGCAAGGAGCGGCAGTACCTGCTGGTCGTTTTCGCGCACGGCTGGAAGCACAACGCGGACGGGGACGACGACAACGTCCGCGAGTTCAACAAGCTGCTGGAGCGCCTCGACGTGCAGGAGCAGGTGGTGGCGGCCAAGCAAGGCAAGGACGCGCGCAAGGTGGTCGGCTTTTATCTCGCCTGGCGCGGCGCCTCGCTTACCATCCCCGGGCTCGACAACATCACCTTCTGGAACCGCAAGAACGCCGGTGAGCGGGTGGGCGACCGTTCCGCCAAGCAGCTCCTGATGGAGATCAACAACCTGAGGACCAACCTCAACGGGTGGCCCACCGGCAACAAGCTCGCCACCTCTCGACAGACCCAGCTCATCCTGATCGGGCACAGCTTCGGTGGGCTGCTCATGTACCATGCCCTGCATACCGAGCTGATGGACCGCGAGCTGCAACTGGATCGGCAAGCGGACAACAGCTATCGCTTCGATACCGCCAAAAGCTTCGGCGACTTCATCCTGCTGGTCAACCCCGCCTTCGAGGGGGCGGCCTATGAACCGCTCTTCCATGCCGCCAGCTGCCGCCCCTTCCCGTCCAACGAACGCCCCATCCTGGCCATCGTGACCTCCAAGAGCGACTGGGCGACCGGCGTCGCCTTTCCGCTGGGGAGGCTTTACACCCTGACCCAGTCGGCGCCGCACGACCAGGAGAGATCGACGGTCATGAAGACGGTCGGGCACCTGCGCCGCTACACCACGCACGACATCACCTACGATCCCGCCCATCAGCCGGTCCAGCTGGAGCAGACCTCGAAGCTCTCCATCACCACCACCGCGCGGGCCGAGGAGAACGTCCGGGAAATGCTGACCACCCCGCCGGAGCCGACCGGAAGGCTGCAACGGTGGTATGACGGGGTGAGGCTGGACCCGACCGCGGTGTACGCGGACCACCTCCCCTACCTGGTCATGTCCGCGGACAGCACGCTGATCAAGGATCATAACGACATCTGGAACGACCGTTTCATCCAGTTCGTCACCGCCTTCGTCACCAAGGAGGTGATGAGCAAGCTCCCCCCGGCGAGCAAACCGGAGCCGGAGCAAAAACCGAATCCGCTGCCGCCGGTATTCAGGTTCTGGCTCGAGGAGAGCGACCGCTGTCCTTGACGGATGCAGTGGGGCACCAGGGGTTTGCCATGGCAAAGGAATCGACAGAAGCACCCATCGGCTATCCGGAGGTTATCGCACAGGAGCTCGATCACTTGGTCGGTCCGGCTCCGCCCGAGCTGCAAGAAGCTGCCCGGCAAGCGAAGTGCTGCTCGCTTTCCGCCCTCTGCCTGTCCGGAGGCGGTATTCGGAGCGCCACCTTCAACCTGGGGATTCTGGAAGGACTGGCTGCCATCGGCCTGCTGGACAAGTTCGACTACCTATCCACCGTCTCCGGCGGAGGGTACATCGGCAGCTGGCTCAGTTCGTGGGCGCGTCGTGCCCAGGGTCCCGCTGCCTCGCGGGAGTGCGCCGCCCTGGGCACCGGCATCTCGCAGGTCGCCCGGACCCTTGACGACTCCTTTCCCGGCGGCCAGGAAATCCCGCAGGTGAGATTCCTGCGCGACTACAGCAACTACCTGTCACCTCGGCTGGGCATCCTCTCGGGTGACACCTGGACCCTTGGGGGGATCTATCTCCGCAACCTGCTGATCAACTGGCTGATGCTGGTCCCCTTCTTTTTCGCGCTGCTCGGCATCCCCCGCATCTACATCAAGATGCTCCCCGAAAGGCTCGACCAGCTCACCGACCTCTGCCTCTGGGGCGGCTTCACCCTTGGTGTGCTGGGGGTGTTCTGCAGCTGCGCCGACCTCCCCACCTTTGCCGTGCAGGTGGAGAAGGTACGCGCCTTCTGCCGGCGATCCTTTCTCCCCTGCTGCTGGCTCTCCGCCTTCCTGTTCTCGCTCTACTGGGCGGCTGCCTCCCCCCGCCACTTCGAGAGCCGGGACATCCTCCCCTTGTTCCTGGGCGGCGGCATCGGCATCTTCGGGCTGGGGTGGCTGCTGCGCGCCCCCTTCTATCTCTTCCAGGAGATGAAGACCGCCGATCGCTGCAGCAAGAAAACCGCCATCTGGCGTTTTGCACTCTCCACCCTGGCCGCCCTGCTGGCAGGTGCCTTCGGCGGCGGGATCTGTTTCTACCTCGGCACCAAGATGCTCCCGCTTATCCCTGACCCCGGGGCCGGTCACCAGGTGCCCGTCCTGTACGCCACCGTTGCCGTTCCCATCCTGATGGCGGTCTACCTGCTGGCGGGAGTGATCCATATTCTCCTCCTGAATACCTGGACCGGCGACGAGGACCGTGAATGGTGGGCGCGCTCGGGCGCCTACCTGATGATGGGAATACTCGGCTGGCTCGCCCTCTTCTCCCTGGTCATCTTCGGGCCCTGGCTGTGCAACGTCCACAACGTGCGGAACCTCCTGGCCGCCCTGGGGACCACCGGGTTCTCCGGCCTGGTAACCGCCCTCTTCGGCAAGAGCAGGGGCACCCCCTCCGCCTTGCGAGGGACCGAGCAGAAGGAGAACCCCTTTGCCAAGTTCGGACTGCACTTTGCGGCGCTCCTCTTCATCGTCCTGCTGGTCATCGTGCTCTCCTCGCTCGCCTCCATCATCACCACTCCGCCGCCGGGGAGAGTCCCCTCCCTGGTGACCAACTGCGGCCAGCTCTCACCAAGCCCCTCCGCGAAGCCCGCGCCTTCCACCGTCCGCCCTCTCCCCGCGGATGGGGCCACCGGCCCTGCCGCCACAAGCGACCCTCCCACCGACCAACGACCCGCCACCACCCAAGGCACTGCCTTTGCCAACGGTCAAGCCTCCGCCAAGGGCCCAGCCGCTGGGCCGGCCAAAGCGGTCGTCGTGAACGACCGTCACCTGGCATCTTTCTGCGGAACCTGGACGCTCCGCGACTTGTGCGGGTTGTTCCTGGGGTCGCTCGCCTTCTCTCTGCTGGTCGGCTGGCTCACCAACCCCAACCGGTTTTCCCTGCACGCCCTCTACCGGTCGCGCCTCATCCGCGCCTACCTGGGGGCGACCAGGGACCTCCGCACCGACCCCAGGAATCCTCACCCCTTCACCGGGTTCGACCCCGACGACAACCTGTCCATGGAAAACCTCCCCTCCCGCCCCCTCCAGATCCTCAACATCGCCTGGAACGTGGTGACGGGAGAATCGCTGAGGTGGCAGGAGCGGAAAGCGGTCTCCTTCACCGTCTCCAAGCTGCACTGCGGCAACGCTGATCAAGGGTATCGTCCCAGCGACCACTACGGGACGACCTGCGGGGTGGGTCCCATCTCGCTGGGAACCGCCATGGCCGTGTCCGGCGCCGCGGCCAGTCCCAACATGGGATACCACTCCTCGCCGCTGGTCACCTTCGTGATGGCCTTCTTCAACCTGCGCCTCGGCTGGTGGCTCGGCAATCCCAAAAAGGACAAGTGGAGAAAAAGCGGGCCCAGCATCGCCTTCTGGCCCCTCTTGAAGGAGACCTTCGGATTTACCGGCACGGACAGCACCTTCATCTACCTCTCCGACGGCGGGCATTTCGAGAACCTCGGTCTCTACGAGATGGTGAGAAGGCGCTGCCGGTTCATCGTGGTCGGCGACGCCTCCTGCGACGCCAGTAGAGGGTTCGAGGATTTCGGCAACGCGGTGAGAAAGATCCGGGTGGACCTGGGGGCGGAGATCGATATCGACCTGGAAGGGCTCAAGCCCAAGCCGGACGAAAAGGACGGGCTGAAAAAGAGCGCCTCCCACTTCGCCATCGGCAAGATCAGCTATGCCGCCGACCAGGCGGCAACCGCCACCGGGACGCTCCTCTATATAAAGCCGACGCTTTGCAAGGAGATCCCGGTTGACGTCTTCGACTACGCCTATCAGCACCGGGATTTCCCCCATGAACCGACCACCGATCAGTGGTTCAGCGAATCCCAGTTCGAGAGCTATCGCGAACTCGGCCTGCATACCGTGCAGCATCTGGTGGGAAGCGAAGTGCGCTTCGAGGGTGTTGCGGAGTTTTTGGCTTCCCTTGAGGAGAAGCCGACCGGCTAAGGACGACGTCACCCAAAAACCTGCCCAAAAAAGATGGTTCATCAGGAAATTCCGGGGGGACGATTGACTGTGGGTATCCTCTGCCGACGTATCAAGCTCTCACCCCCGTTCGTCCTGAGCCTGTCGAAGGACCGCTTGTGACAGTCGGGAAAGGGTACTTCGACAAGCTCAGTACGAACGGCTACCGACTCAACCTTTCCCCGAAATTCCCTGAAGAGCCCAAAAAAGAAAGCCAGCAAACGCCCGGGAAATCTCCCTGTCGCTCCGCCGTTTTAGCGCTCCTGATCCCTTCCGATAGAATTTTTTAGCGTCAAATGGCGTCGCCTATTGTTCCTGTCATTACGGCTGGTTCGACATTTTTACAAATGTAAACATTGACATACTTTTTTTTAGGAATATTATGATGACGAAATTGTAATCAGGTGATTTCCATGTGATATTCCTGATCACTTATGACCGGTCCTGCACTCACCCGTCTTCTCCCCCCTTTCGGAGCGCAGGCAGATTGGGTTAATTTCGTAAAAGGAGAGACTGGGATGAAGAAAATGCTGCTCGTGCTGGTGCTGATCGCGTGTTACTGTGCCCCTGCCATGGCGAGTGTCAAGACCGTCGGCCACGGGGACAAAATGACCATCGATCCCTCAGGATTGCCGGCGGCGCAACGGGACAACTGGAACATCATGAAGGTCAGATGCGTCAAATGCCATACCATGGAGCGGACCATCATCGCCATCAACACCGGGGTCGCCCCCGTTTCCGGCCAACCGTTCGACCGCGGCGCGGTGAAGGCCTACGGCGTCAAGATGCTCCGCAAACCTGACTCCAACATGACCAAAGCCGAGGTCAAATCCTGCGTCGAGTTGATGAACTACCTGCTGGACGCCGCACAAAAATAACAAAAAAAAGGGGGGGCAGCCCGACCGGGCTTGCCCCCCTTCCCTTCTCCTGTCCCGAGGTTCCGTGCGGACTACGTCCCCCCGTCGCCCTCCCCTTTACCCTTACCTTTGGCGCTGTTGAGCCGTTCGTAGAGTTCTATCTGCTCCGCGGTGGAAAGCTTCCTGGTGCATTTCTTTTCTCCCCGGCAGATCCTGCAGCGGTCATCGGAACACCACTGGCAAAATTTGCAGTCCGGGCAAGGATGTTTTTTCGGTTCTTCCTGGTCGCTTGCCATCGGCAGCCTCCCCCGCCCCCTCGCTCTCCTTGGAAGCCTAGTACCAGATATGCATCGGCAGGCCGAGGGAATCGAACTGCGGCGGAACGGGAAGACGTCCGGCCGCCCCGATCATGATGCGGTGGGCGGACCAAAGTGCGGCGAAGGCATCGGCAATGTCGTCGGCGGCCACCTTCTCTCCCCGGACCTGCGAGCGGACGCTGTCGAAGGCGTCCGGCCCGAAGTGCCTCGCTATCAGCTCGCGTCGTGACTGGTGCCCCTCGGGATGCCGCTTCGGGAAAGGCATGGGCCCCTCGTTCCAGGCGGCGAAGGAGACCTCGGGGTGCACCTCGACAAGCCGGTCGCGCAGGGAGGTGGACACCAGGTAGCGGTCGATCTCCCGGATCTTCGACAGGATGGCGAAGGTCTGCTGGGAGATGCGGCGACCGTCGACAGCGTAGGTGATGTCGCACCCCTCGCGCCAGGTCGCAGCCGACAAGGCCGGACGGATGGGCGCCGGAAAGACGCTGCTCCCGCGCGGCCGGATGAATTTCCGCGCCGCGAGATCCGCTTCCCTCGGACCCCGCTCCGAAAGGCCGATGGGAATGTCGATGGCGATCAGATCCCAACTTTCAGCCGCCAGTTCTTCGGTGGCAAGCACCTTGGCAACAAGATGGCGTCGCCCCGGCTCCTGCGCGATCGCCAGCCACTTGGCCCCGCAGCCGTCCACACCCGCGATGGTGGTAGGTGCCCGATGCACCCGCCCCGGATTACCGCACTTTTTACACATGATCTCCGTGACTCCTCCGGTACCCACCCTGCCGCCGATGGCTCCCGTATTGACCCTTGGTCCGACCCCGCCAACTCTCCCTCTCCCAGGCCTCCCCTCCCCATCACTGCCGGCAGAGATCCTCGAACGGCAGGTCCAGAAGGCGATAGTTACTCCAGTCGACGTCGTCATAATGCCACCACTCCGTTGCCAGCGGGTGAAAACCTGTGCTCTTCATCGCCCTTACCAGGATGGCCCTGTTCTCCAGCAGCTGGGCCGGGAGGTCGCGGAAATCCTGGGACGCACGCGTGGTGAAGTCGTCAAAAGCGGTCGGCATGGGAAGTTCCTTGCCGTCGGCAGCCACCAGGGTGACATCGACGGAAGCGCCCCTGTTGTGGCGGGAGCCCTTGCGGGGATCGGCCACGTAGCGCTCGTCCGGCACGAGAGCCCAGAAGGTCCTCTGCACGGACAGGGGCCGGTAACAGTCCCAAACCTTCAGCCCGAGGCCGAGCTTTTGCAACTCGGCCTGGGCGGCGGCGAGCTTTTTCGCGGTAGTAGCGGCGAGAAAGCACCTGTTGCAGCCGTAGACCACTTTACCGGTGAAGTTGTCGGCCGTCGCATAGCGCAGGTCGACCACCACCGAGGGAACCACCCGGGCGATGTCAACCAGATCGGCCGATACCTCTTTTTCAGCGCAACTCCCTCCCCAGGCCGCCGGGCTGAGGGAGAACAGCACGCCCAGGGCGATCGCGAGCGATCGGCAAGGCCGCAGCTTTCGGCTCAGCAGGGCCAAAGGTCCGCGTACCCCGCCCCGGCCCGCCCCGCGCTGGGTCTCACAGTTCATTCAGGATGCTCTTACGCTTGGCGCGGTACTCTTCGTCCGTTATCAGCCCCTTCGCCTTCAGGTCGTCCAGGGTCCTGAGCCGTTGCTCGATGTTGCTGGCTGCCGTCCCAGGAGTAACGCCCTGCGGAGCGCGCTGGGGGACTTCCCTGGCAGGCTCCCGAACCGCTGGCTGCTGGGGCTCCGGCGCGGCCGGCTTCTGCGTGACAGGCTCCGGCTTGGGCGCCGGCCTTTCCGCCTCTGTCCTGACAGGGAACACCAGCCAGTCCGACCGCCCCGGCAGGTGAGGTGCCTTGCCGGAACCCATCAGCACCGGACCGGGTAGCGTAGCCTCGCGGAGACGGGAGCCGGGCACGAAGGGGTCCAGGCGCCGGTCATCCCCGTGCGTCTCGGAGCGGACCCTGCCCAGGATGAGGTTCAGCCCGTTATCCTGGTAAAACACCCGCCCCGTGGTGACTACCGCCAGGGTGCCGAAGGCCTTGAAGATCGGCTTCGCTCCCAGTACCGCGAAGAGCAGGTCCTGATCCTTCCCCGCGTGCTCCAGGCCGAGGCGCAGTTGCTCGCTCAGCACCTCGAGCTCGGGATTGCCGAAGAGAGGGACCGGCTTGGGGTCGCCAGGAAGCTCGACCGCCAAGGCGGCCAGCGCGTCGCGCAGGTCGGCCCTGGAAAGAGAGACCGGGTGGCGGTTTGCCCCCCCCTGCTCCTTGCCCAGGTCATCCCGATCGGCAAGCGATACGAACTCATCGCCCGATTGCCAGATCGGAAAGGTCTTCTGAGTGGCGCACCCGGAAATCAGGGTAAAGACCGAGAGGATGAGGGCAACAAACAAAAATCTTCGGGGATGTAACGGTGCTGGCATCTTCGTTCTCCTCTCATTTCGTCATCGGACCAGGTTTCCAGCTGCCGGCCCTCTCTCTTTCCAGCTTTTCTTGGCCACCGTCAGCTCAGGTCGGCTCGGCCATCAAGAGACGGTTCTTGGGGGTGATCTCTGCGGGAATGGTCTGCGTGTAGACGCGGTAGCCGTGCGAGCGAAGCAGCGCCGCCCTGGTGACGTCCACCGCCAGGGGGCCGTCCAGCCATCCCTGCAAGCCGCCCAGGTCCGAATTTCCGACGTCGTGGCAGCAGGGAAGCACCGCCACCCGGCAGCGGGCCGCCATGGCGCGCTCCAGCACCAGGTCGGTGAGCCGGCCGCAGGCGTGGACGGATACCACGATGTCGTCGGAAAGCAGGGGGACCTGCTCGATATCTGTTTCCAGAAAAGAGACCATGCCAGTCAGCCGCGGCCAGTCGGCTTGAAGTTTCGCCGAAAGGAGCGCGGCGCTCTCCGGTATGCGCCGGTCCACCGCCAGCGCCGCTCCGATGCCCGGATCCATGAGCAGGAGTATCTGCGCCAACAGGCCGTGCCCCGAGGCGAGGTCCACCACCCTGCCGCCGCGAAAGCGCCTATGGACCCGCCGTGCGACCTCCCATGCCTCGTAAAGTTCCTTGCGCGGCAGGCAGCCTGCGCGGCAGACGGCACGGGCGATCCGGTCGAACAAGGTGTCGCCCGAAAACAGCGGCAGCAGTCGTTCGTTCAGTCTGTTGCGGGAAGATCGATCCATCAACCTGTTTGCTCCACCGGGCCCTCCTGGCTCTCTCTGGTGAACCGTGTGCCGCCCCTCCAGGGGGCCCCCGGTGCGGCTCCCTCAGAGAACTGGCTCCTGCGGCAGCGTGACGTGGAAGGTGGTCCCCTCCCCGGGGGTGCTGGTAAAGGCCACCGCCCCCTGCAGATAGGAGGTCAGCAGCCTGATGCTGTAGGTGCCGATGCCCCGCCCGCTCCCTTTGGTGGAGAAGGAGCGCTGGAAAACCTGGAGCTGGACTTCCGGGGGCATGCAGGTCTCGTTGTGCACCCAGATGTCGACGTGGTTGCCGGTGAGATGGCAGCCGAGCTGCACCGTGCCGCCGGCGTGACTTGCTTCCAGGGCGTTCAGGAGCAGGTTGTCAACGACCCGCCGCAGCAGGCGCCGGTCCGAGCGGACTGCGGCATCGACTGTCTCCGGATCCAGGATCAGGGTTTTGCCCGAGGCGGCGCTGTGATTGTGCAGGGCCTGTAGCGAACCGTGCAGGAATTCCCTGGTGGTGAGGTCCTCCCAGACTACCTGCAGGGTGGTCTGCTCGGCCTGGGACAGGAAACGGAGGGCGTTGATCTCCTCGATGGAGTGCTCGGTCATCCTGCCGAGGGTGCGGCAGAGGTCCGGGAGCTCGGTCACCTCGCTGTGGCTCAGCACATCGAGCACGCCCCGGACGCCGGTAAGGGTGTTGAGGAGGTCATGGAAACAGACATTCTCCAGTACGGCCCGCCGCTTCTGATCGGTGATGTCTGCCAGGGCAAGGAAGGAGATGGTTTCCTTTCCCACTACCAGCGGCACGGCCCAGACGCGCAGGTCCAAAGAATGGGATGCTCCGGAAAGGTCGCAGGAGATCCGGCAGTCGCTCACCATGTCCCTGCCGTTCAAGGCGGCCGCCACAGCCTGCGCCATCCCGCAGACCTGGCAGAGCGGCAGCGGCTTTTCTCCTTTTTCGCGTGCGTGGACGCAATGGAAGGTATCCCCCTCCCTCAGCCCGGAAACGTGGCCGGGGTCGGAGGGGCTCAACAGTTTCAGCACGGCCTGGTTGGCAAAGACCACCCGCCAGTCCCGGTTGATGACCATCAGCGGCATGGGCACCAGGTTGAGCAGTTTACGGATAAGCTCTGCGGATTGCAACAATTCCGGCAGCTGCCGATCAACCGGTGCCGGAATCGTGGAGTTGCCGGGGGATTCAGCTGATTGTCGAGGCATCGATCACCCTACCTGGTACATCTGCAAAATGGCCATTTCCACCCGCAACTGCTGCGGAGCCATTCAAATTGTACCAAGTTTTGCCCGGGCCCGCCCAGCGATCACCAAAACGCAGGACGCCAGCTACTAAAATGCGGGCGCGGAGGAGCGGGGCCGGTCTCTACTGTCGACAAAATTATTCAAATAGGAAGCTCGATACTTTATTGCGGGATCCAGGAACCATGACTCCGATGGACAGCTTCCCGGCACCCGCCAGAGCTACCGGGTTTCTGTTGCGTTCCCGGCCACTGTCCTGATGTTATTGGCGAGAGGAAGGGCCCGTCATTGCACCGCTCCGCTGTTCACCACTACCTGAGCAGAGATGGAGCGGTAATCCAGCCTGGAGTAGGATTGCGGTGCGTACTGGGCACCGTCGAAGTAGGCGAACCTGACGTATTTCACCGCAGAGAGATCGACGGATCTGCTGGTGGGGGTCGAGGAGAAGGTTGCCGACTGCTCAATGGCGAGTTCTCCATTGCCATCGATCAAATTGGTCCTGGAATGGTCCTGCAGGGAGAACTCCATGGGGGAGGCGCCCAGATAGTTTTTGTTGGCGTCGTACAGCCAGCACACCATGTTGTACGCATGTGGCTGCGCCGCCAGGAAGGCCGACCTCACCGCCGAAAAGCCTGTGGAGGTGATGGTGCCCCCATTGGCGGGGTCGTAGTTCAGGGTGTAGCCCGAGGCAGGGAAGCGGCCGAGAGCCGCGACGTAGAGCGATGCGTCGCCAGTCGCGGTCCAGTCCTCGCCGGTATAGAGATAGTCGTGCGTCGCGTCGGCAGAGCTTCCCGGCTCATGCAATTTCTTCTGCATCGTCGCGATCTGCCCGTTTTTCAGGTTGAGCTGGAACGTCCAGGTCCCCGCGAGCGGCATCGTGGCGGGGTTCATCCCATAATAGATATTCCCGCCGAGGTAGGGTTTACCATTACTACTGGTACCGAACTGGCTGCTGGATGCGGGAATTTGCCAGCGCCAGTGGGCTGGGGAGGATATAGTGACCGAATCGATAGCCGCCGGCGCAATCGATGGGTCGTAATAAACGTTCACCGTCAGCAGACAGGTCGCCCCGCTCGTGAAGTAATCCGGAGCAGTGTTGTTGTAAACCCAGCCGACACCCGTGACAAGAGCGTCAGCCGTTACGGTTGCCCCTGGAGTAGAGGCACTGCCCCCCCCGCCGCAGCCGGCAAGGGCAAGCAACAACACCAGCAACAAGGTCATGGCGGTTTTCAGTAGCTGGCATTTCATTTCAGTCCCTCTCCTTGAACAAATGGTTAGTGGTGAGCACTCAGGAACGGAAGGGTCAGAGCGGCCCCCGGTGCCTGCCTCTACCACCCTCCTTTAAGTGGCGGAAAACATTGCATGTGGAGCGTGGACACTACCATTAAAATTAACGCAAGTCAACAAACACACCTTAATCAGGGTCGATTCGGCGGCCATTCTTTTCTACAAATCGGCAAGCAAAAGGGCGGCCCGCTTTGGGTCGCCCTTCTTGGCGTCATTTCTGGGAGAATCTCCCGAAAACATAGTGATTTTGGCAATGTCCAGATCTGCCCCTCATGGACGCCCCCTCGCCTCGGCCAGAGGGATGTCCTTTGCCGGTTAGTGCGCCTCCGGGAGCCCGCTTGCCGCGTCTTCGCCTAACTCGGTGACCAAATTCCTGATGGCACCCATGGTGGTGGAGGTGACCGGACGGCTTACCCGGCGTGATGCGGTGTAGGTGGCAATCTGTTTCCCTTCGGCGGTCTTCAAGACGCCGTAGTAGGTCGCCATGCCACTCATGACCCAACGGATGCCGGGATCGAGGGTGGCGATCTTGGGCTCGAGGACCAGGGCACCTTTCGGGGCCGGATCGGCGGTGAACAGGACCTTATCGAAATAACCGACCTTGTTTATGTACTTGGTGAACTCCGTCTGCCACAGCACGGACAGGTCCGGCTGAGCTTCCATGAAATCCCTCACTTCGTCGGCATTGGATAGCTTGTCGGTGATGGTTTCCTTCCAGTTGATCGGCCGAACCACGAGCGTGTTGTACTGCGCGAAGGGGGTGTCTTGCTTGGCGGGATAACCCGCGCAGGCGCTGACCACAAATAACATGAGGAAAAGCAACCCGAACTGCAACCACCTTTTCATGCAAGTACCTCCGATTCTACAGTGCGCTTAACGCGCCAGAATAACCGCAACATACATCACAGGAATTGCTCCCACAAAAAAACCGGGTCCGTACAAGGGGGATACCGAACTGACCGTATCTCACCCCAGAAACAAGAATTGTGACAAGCTGAACGTGTTGAGGAGCGAAACGTTACCATGAACACTTTATGATGACTACTCTAAAGCTGCATGACGGGCAGGAAGAATAAGGACATCTCCTTGCAGCTGCTCAAGGTGAGATTGCCAAGCGAAAACCGGTGTCATAAACCCTGTACAGCGGCAGGCTCCTGAACCGGTTGGTCGCTCTCAGGTAGTAGGGCTTGGACGTCCATGAGCCACCGCGCAACACGTGCTTTTCGCCGGCGGCAGGCCCCTTGGGATTGAGACCGACCGGTTCCCGGTAGAACCCGCGCTCGTAGTAGTCGGACAACCACTGCCACACGTTGCCCGACATGTCGTAGAGGCCCAACCCATTGGGCTGGTAGCTCCCGACCGGGGAGGTGTTCCGGTAATGATCGTCCTGTCCGGCGCGCTTCCACCTGAAGTCGCAGTTGCTGTCGCAGAAATTGGCGTGCCGGCCAAGCTCCTCATCCTCTGAAAAGCCCGCATACCGTTCCTGTTTCCCCCCGGTTCGTGCAGCGTATTCCCACTCGGCCTCGGTCGGCAGGCGGTAGTGCCGGCCACTCGACTTTTCCAGCCAGGCGATGAACGCGGTCGCGTCGTTCCACGACACGCAGACCACGGGATGTCGGTCATCCTGCTCGAAGCCGGGATTCATCCAGGTCCTCTTGGCATCGTACAACCAGCTCTCCCCTCCCCAGAAGGCGCAGCCCCCCCCTTTCTCCGCTTCGGTCAGGTAGCCGGTCGAGCGCACGAATCGGCGGAACTCCCCCACCGTCACGTCATGTTGTGCCAGGGCGAAATCCTGCACGCAGACCTCGTGAGCCGGCTTTTCGTCGCGGGCCCCCTCACCAAAGGTATCCCCCATCTGATAGCAGCCCCCCTTGATCCCTACGAAGCGCATCCCGGTGGTCGGATCCGTGATGACGGCAGCAGGAGCCCCCGCGCCGGTCACAGCAGGCGACACCGTCGCCGCAGCCCCCGTTGCCGCGGCCGCCTCCGCAACCGTCATCCCATTCCCGGCTGCCAAGAGTGTCGTAAAAAAGAGGATTACTGCCCAAGGCATCTGTCGCTCCGGCTCCTGATCATTGCGCCAAAATTTCATGGCCGCGCCCCCACTCCGGACAAAAAGAATGTAGGATATTGTGATAGTCCCCAAACTTTTCCCGTAGTCGTTCCCCGTGCAGTTGCACCACCACCTGCCAGTTCGTAAAGAAAGGGAGGTACCATGCGGCCTCTACTGTTGACGGCAGTTCTTGTTGCTATTTTGTCGTTGATGGCGGGAAAAGTCCACAGCGGTCAAAAGGAGACGAACAACGCAGCGACCAAGAAAGTAGAGGAGGCGACCATGTCACGGGAAAAAACCTTCGATACCGGAAAGGTGAAGATACGCTATCTCGACTACGGTTCTCCATCCGCCGAACCGCTGGTCATGCTGCACGGCGGCGCCTGGTGCTGGCAGGAGTATCTCACGCTCATCCCGAGCCTCGCCCAGAGATGGCACGTCTACGCCCTCGACTCGCGCGGAAACGGCGCATCGGGGTGGACTCCCGGTCACTACCGTCTGGAAGAGCTTACCGAAGACGTGGTGACGTTTGTTGGGCGATTGGACCAGCCGGCGGTCCTGGCAGGGCACTCCATTGGCGGCGCAGTTGCGCTGATGACCGCCGCACGGATCCCGGAAAAAGTGAAAGCCGTCATCGTCGAGGATGCGCCCCTGACACTCGAGATCTACAAGGGATTCATCGATGCGAACCGGGGGATGTTCGCTCTCTGGCTGGAACTGAAGCGGTCGGCGCGCTCGGAACAGGAGCTGTCACTGGCATTGGCGGAGAGGTATGGCACCTATCCCGGGGTGACCAGCCAGTGGTTACTGTTCTTCGCCCGCTGCCTATGGCAGCTCGACCCTACCTACTTCGACAACCTGCTGAACGATTTTGACGGCTTCAGCAAAGGATACGACTATAAACAGATGCTGGCGCGGATCAAGTGTCCCGTCCTGTTCATCCGGGGCGAGACAAAGCTGGGCGCGGTGATGACTGACGAGGAGGTTTCCCTGCTGCAACGAAATTACAGTACTGCAAGCATCGCCCGGATCGAAAACCTCGGCCATCTCCTGCACCTGCAGGACCAGGGTCAAGCCCCGGTGCTGGCCGAGATGAAGAGATTCCTCGAGCGGATTCCCAAGCGGTAGAAATTGCCAGAGGCAAGCTTCGCTAAGCTTTTCGGGTTCGAAATCATCACGCTTCTTCCCTCACTTCGTTTATCTCTGCGATCGCTCCACTAGACTCTCGCCTGCGGCGGAGGACCACAATATTCCGCCCTGAACCTGCCGGGACGGTTTGTTTCGTACTGTTCCTGGATGTGAGCAATCAGCCCCACGAGCCTGCCGAGGCAGCACAGTCGCAAGATGCTGGCGCGGTGAACCGGTGCCGGGCTTTGGAGGCATCTTGAATCATGTGGAGTCACCATCGAAGAAGGGCCTGTGCAGCGGACGGGAGCGATGGGTGCCATCAACTCGATCTACTTCCGAGATCCGGACGGAAACCTTATCGAAGTTTCCAACTACAGGTAAGAGTGAGGTTGAGGTCCCCTCTCCCGAGGGTAAAAGGAGTCCGCCTCCCTACCCTCTCTCCGTCCAGTTATCGTTGTGCGCACTTCGTATGGGCGTCAATTTTGGCGCCCCCCTCCTGCAACTCTTTGCAGGTTACCGCAACATCCATGGTGGCTAGCCTGGTCCCGTCATAGACTTCTGCTCTTCGATAGACAGCACTTGTCAGATCGGCACTACTAAAATCGGCTTCAGATAGAATGGCGCCGGCCAAATTTGCGCCCACCAAAACGGCCCCTTTAAACTTTGCTCCCTTCAGACTAGTCCCTCCGAAGTCGGCATAGGACAGGTTGGCGAAGGAAAAGTCCGTATTGGTGAGAGTAGCGGCGGTGAATCGAGTTCTTTCCAGCCGCGCTCCGGTGAAGTTGCCATCCGTGAGATCAGCCTTAGTGAAATCCCCCTTGCTCATGGTGGCCTTTGACATATTTGCTTTGACCATATTCGCAGAGCCGAACTTCGCATGGTGTATATAGGCATCCTTGCAGTCGGCGCCACTCAAGTTAGTGCCCTCGAAAATTGCTTCATCGAGGTCGCATTTGCTTAAGATTGCCTGCTCCAGGTCTGCTCCGGTGAAATTCGATCGATCTATGTCCATCTTGCTGAAGTTCATCCCTTTCAGGCCAGCACCCGCAAAATCACACTCACTGCATTCACCCAATGCTTTCAGCTTTTCGAGTGCTAACGGGTCGAACCCATAGCAATTACTTGTCAGGCCGACTGCTACAAGGCTGACCATAGCTATTCGTTTCATCACAACTCCTTCGTGGTTGATTTGGAAGGCTCACGGTGGGGGCGACCTATTTTTTCAGGTACAGGTAGGCGTTAACGTCAGCTGACTTGTTGGATGTATCGTAGAGAAAGATCCTGTATCGTGCGAAGCCGATCCTTTGATCGGTCAACTGGCAACTGAAATACTCCGAGTCGCCGCTCTTGATGGCGCAGGCGGCTTCAATAGGAAACTCGATGCGCTTCACGTCCTTGAACGCTCTGAGGATGGGCTCCTCATCGGGAATAAGCATTATTCCGATAGCTCCTGGTAAGAAGGTGGTGCTTTTGATCTCACCTTGCAGGTACAGCGAAACCGAGCTGTACCCTTCCGTTTCCAGCTTGCCTGCATGCAACAACTCACCAAGCTCGTCCCGTCTGGAGGGGGTCAGCAAAATCCCCTGTATCTTGACGGATTTCGCTGCTCCATCAATGGAAACAGTACCCTTCACCTGCTGGGTTTCAGGGAAGTTGCTGACTCTTACCTCTGGAGGATCCCCGTAAGCTGTCGTCGTTAACAAGATGTTGAAGAAACAGACGACGCAGAAAAAAGGAAATCTTTTGGCCGACTCCAAGAACATGAAACACTCCTTCAAGAGGATCTTAGCGTGTGGGAGGCCGGGGGAGGCAGCGTAATGCTTCAGTTTCAGGACTTTAGAGTCAGGCCGCGGATGAAATTACGAAGGAACTGGTCACCGCACTGCTTGTAATTCTTCTGTCCCTTGGCGCGAAACATGGCGGACAACTCCGATTTGGAGATATGCACTCCCGACTTTGCCATCACCGCTAGCATCGCCTCCTCGTTCAGCTCAAGCGCTATTCTCAGCTTCCTCAGGATCACGTTGTTATTCAAGGCGGCAGCCACCTTCGGAGCGGCATCCGGTCTGGGCTCCTGCGCCCCCCGCCGGGAGATGATGAGGCCGTCCAGGAAGGCTCCCATCGCCAGGTCATCGCACAGCACGAAGCCCTGCTCATCCTCTTTTTTCAACAACTTCAGCACCTCTACCGGTGATATTTCATGCCCACCGAGGGCGCATAACTCTGCGATGGTCTCGCCGTTGAGGTTCAGCGCGTAACGGAGCCTGCGCAACAGATCGTTATTTGTCATGATCATCCTTTTACTTCTGCTTCAAAGCCGGCGCAATCCGGGATACGGCGCCCCTTGCCTTTCTGGCCAGAACTTCGCGACAGATTAGAGCAGAGCTATTATTATTTTGCAAGGTGAATATCCTGAAATATTGTCGGGAACAGGGAAGCAAAAAGGTTTGACTTCTCCTCACCCTTTGGGTAAGTTGCTGATGCAGCTAACACAAAATTCAATTACCGACGATAATACTCAACCACCCGTGAGGGTGGGGCGGAAAGCCTACGGGTCTCTAGCAGATAGCCGGGTTGCCGAATCGAATGCGATGCGGCACCCGGCTTTTTTTCGTTTCACCCCACACGACGATACCCATCAAACCTCAACTCAAATAGATCAGCAGGAGAGTACTGCCGCATGAAAATCATCACCATCTTGGCGACTGCCGGGCTAATCGCTCTACTCGGTTTCGGCACCTTCTACTTTCGTGACAATTCCGGTCCAACGGTAAAGCTTTCCCGCGGTCCCGGTGCTATCTCCGCAAGAGCGGACCTCGGGCTCGATTTGCAGGATTCCGGGACCGGCCTTAAACAGTTGACCGTGCAGGCCATCCAGGGGGCTAAGACCATTGAGCTTGTGGCAAAACAGTACCCCAAAGGGAGTCATCAGACGCACGAATCGATCAAGCTTGCCGCACCGGGAGGACTCCAGGAGGGACCTTTCAAGCTGCGTATCTCGGCCCGTGATCGCGCTCCGCGTGATTTCGGACGGGGCAACAATACCGAGATGTCCCTCGATTTCATCTTCCAAAACAGACCGCCACAGGTGGCTATCCTGAGCACCGCTCACAACGTCTCCCGCGGAGGTGCCGGCCTGGTCGTCTATACCTGCAACGTGGAACCGGAGAAGAACGGGGTTGTTATCGGTGACCGCTTTTACCCCGGGTTCCGGCAATCCGGCGACGTCTATGCCTGCCTGTTCCCTTTCCCCTATGACATGCCTGAAAACACCTTCGTCCCCAAAGTGCTGGTGGTCGACCGCGCAGGGAACGATAAACTGACCGGCATCTATTACCACACTATTGCCAAAGCCTTCCCGAGCGACCGCATCGGGTTGAACGACGCCTATCTGCAGAAGGTGTTTGACGGCTTTAAAAACCGCTACCCGGCCGCCAAGACGCCGCTCGAGGTATTCCTGATGGCCAACCGCGAGCTTCGCGACCACGACGTGAAATCTCTGCTGGAAACAGCCAGGAAGAGCGCCCCACTCCCCCTCTGGGAAGGCGGTTTCCTTCGCCAGCCTAACTCGGCGCCCCGCGGTAGTTTCGCCCAGCTACGCAGCTATGTCTATCAGGGTAAAGAGGTGGATCGGCAGACACACCTGGGGATTGACCTTGCCTCGCTGGCACATGCCCCGGTGCTGGCTGCCAACAACGGCAAAGTGGTGTACGCCGACGATCTCGGCATCTACGGGCAGTGCGTCATCGTCGATCATGGGCTGGGACTGCAGACCCTCTATGGGCATCTGAGCCGGATCGGCGTGAAAGTGGGCGACGAGGTCAAAAAGGGGCAGTCGGTTGGCAACTCCGGGGACACCGGCATGGCCGGCGGAGACCATCTCCATTTCGGAGTCGTGGTTGGCGGTGAGCAGGTGAACCCCATCGAATGGTGGGACACTGCCTGGCTTAGAAATAACATCACGGGCAAGTTCCAATTGATCCATCAGGCAGCTCGGCCTGCCCAGCATTCCTAGCACAGACAGAGAAAGGTCCTACATTGACATGCAGCAACCGTAGTCTAGACTCCTCAACAGCACCATTAACGGAGAGGAGGTTGTCAATGTCGGAACATTACCATGATGAAAACGATCTCAAGCTACTCAAGGAGATGTCAGAGCTCGCACCGGAAGAATTCAAGGCGTGGCTAAACCTCGACCGGATCACCGGACGTGAGGACGGAAAAATTCCGCGCAAATATCGAGAGCTGATCGCCCTTGCCGTCGCCCACACCACTCAGTGCGTCTACTGCATCGAGGTTCACACCAAAAATGCGAAACGTGCAGGGGCAAGCAAGGAAGAAGTTGCCGAAGTGGTGTTCCTCGCGGCCGCACTCCGCGCCGGCGGCGCCGCCGCTCACGGCACCCTCGCGATGAAGTTTTACGATAAGGCCTAAGCTGGAGGTAACAAGACACCTACTTTAACTTCTTAACAATGTCCCCGAGGGGTACTCTATTTATTGCAGGAGAAAAGGAGGAGGAGATGAAATCCAAATGGGTCGTGAGGGTCGTCATGGGTTCTTTGGTAGCTGCCGCACTGGTGAGCGGCTGTGCAACAAACCCGGACGGCAGCTATGAATACAAGAGAACTGCCATCGGCGGGGCGGGAGGGGCCGCACTTGGTGCCGGTGTCGGAGCGATCTTCGGCGGGGGGAAAGGAGCTGCGATCGGCGGCCTGACCGGCGCAGTGGTCGGCGGCGGCATCGGCAACTACATGGACCGCCAGGCAGCAGCCTTAAAGAAGAATATGCCTGAAGCGGAAGTGGTGCGTGACGGTGACAAGGTCTATGTCGCGTTACCGTCCGGTATCCTCTTCGA
Organism: Geomonas sp.; assembly: GCF_035254065.1. Classification (GTDB taxonomy): domain Bacteria; phylum Desulfobacterota; class Desulfuromonadia; order Geobacterales; family Geobacteraceae; genus Geomonas. The sequence goes on along the minus strand of NZ_DATFBA010000137.1, from coordinate 3,271 downwards.
TGTCGGCAAGGATGAACTGAAGCCGGCTGCGAAAGAATCACTGGCCAAGGCGGCAACTACCCTGAAGAACTCCGAGACCAACATCATCATCGAAGGTCACACCGACTCCTCGGGCTCCGATGCTATCAACCAGCCACTAAGCCAAAGACGGGCTGACCATGTTCGCAACTTTCTTGCCGCCAATGGGGTCCCCAACAGCCGGATGACGGCAATCGGGTATGGATCAAGCCGCCCCGCGGTCCCCAACGATACTCCCGAAAACCGCGCACTGAACCGTCGCGTACAGATGGAAATCAGCCCCAACGCAAAAGCCAAGGCACAAAACAGCGGCAACAACTAGCCGCACCAGGTGTTGTCACCGTCCACTTCTGTCCCGCGTTCAAAAGTCAGCAACCAAAAGGGCTTGCGGCAATTCGCCGCAAGCCTTCTTTGTTCTTCTGGCGCCAAAGGTGAGCTATGGGCGACACAAAGGCACAATGGGGGACGGGAACGCCCAGGGCTCCACTAGTGATGACGCAGCAGCGGGATGATGAAATTCATGGCAAAAAAGGCGAACATCATGATGGCGACGACGATGGCTACCGGGCCGCCTTGCGTGGCGGCTGCCGACGCCTTTCGGCTGTCGGCCAGGTCCATGTTCCTGCCTCTCTGCGGCGGCACTTCAAAGAAAGTATCCTTGTCGCGAATGATCGCCTGCGGGATCAGCGTCGACGAACGGGTCGTCACCCCCTCCATCTTCTTCACGGCGGTGCCGATGGCAAGGAACTCGATCAGCCCGCCGCCAAGCTCGTAGACATGGATCTTCACTCCGACCACCTGGTCCGCTCCACAGCGGTTCGCATCCTGCTGGATACGGTCGAGCGCCTTCTCGCGTGCCTCGTAGAGCAGGCTCGTCAGCGTGTCCACCTCTCCGCGCACCATCGACTTGAAGGCGGACTTGATGCCGCCGACCAGCCCGAGCGAGTAGACGGAAACTCCCATCACCAGCCTGATCGGCAGGTAGCCGATGTTGATCATGTTCCACATCTCCTCGTTGGTCATGTCGCTGGTCACCGGAGACTGGGCGTACTGCGCGAGGGCGGGATGGTTGGAGGCGGTGCCGAGCAGGAGCATCTCCTGGGCGCCCATGAAGGGGGTGATGGTGGTGTTGATGCCTACGACCGCGTTGGCACGGCACTGGCGCGCTTCGCGGGTGATCCGCTCCAGCGCGAGATGACGTGTCTTGTCGAAGATCTCGGAATATTCCTTCACCTCGCCGCGGGCGAGGCTGCGAATAAAGCCGCCGATGTTGCCGCCGACGCCGATCGAATAGGCGACGTTGCCGAGGACGTAGTGAACCGGTCTGAATCCGGCGTCCACCTGGCAGAAGAGCTCCTGCGCGTCGGCCGAGGTGGAGAAGGCGATCTTGTCCTCGACCTTCGAGTTCCGGTGAATGAGCGAGCCGATCGAGAGGAACTCGATGTTGCTGCCGTGGTTGACGAGTTCGGTGGTGACGCCGGAGACGCCGAAACCGCCGCTGGCTTCCGCCTCCTCCAGCATCCGTTTGATCGCGTTGACCCTGCCGTCGTGGATCAACTGGGTGACCTCCGGGATCTCACCGCCGACGAGAATGTTGAGCCCCGCAGTCAGACTTCCCTTGATGCCGAGCGCGTAGACACTGTTGCCGACGCAGATGTTACCCGGCGTCAGCCCCATCTTCTGCAGGCAGAAGATCTCGTTCCCCGACAGCCCCGTCACCCCTTGGTGAGTTTTCGTCCCGTATCCGGTCATTTTCGCAGTTGCAGCACTCACAATCGCCCCCCATTTTCACTCACGCCAAGCTACCTGACTCCTTAAAGCCAGTCAACTTAATCTCGCTCGCAGTCAGACCTCCACAGTCCGCGGTAGCCGTGTGGCAGCCCTCCCAACCCCTTGATCTGAATCGGCGATACCATAACGTACCAACGTCCCCGGCTGCGCTCCCTGGTGAGAGCTGCCTGGGCCCTAGCTCCGACGCGGTTGATCTGTGAATTGGGGGTTGATAAAATGGGGACGGAAGTAAAGGAGGACCAACCTTCTCATTAGCAGCCAAAGGAGAAGATTATGAAAAAACTGCAACGGCTTCTCACGATTTTTCTCTGCTTCGGGCTGATTACCACTTCAGCAGGACTCCTGGGATGCTCAACCACCGCCTCCCACGAAAGCACAGGTCAGTATGTCGATGACTCCGTGATCACCAGCAAGGTGAAGGCAGCCATAATCAACGATATGGCACTCAAAGGTTTCCAGATTAACGTCAAAACCTATCAAGGGGTAGTCCAACTCAGCGGCTTTGTAGATACTCCAGACAATATCAGAAGAGCTGGAGAACTCGCCCGTAACGTAAAGGGCGTGACCGATGTGAAGAACGACCTCACCTTGAAATAGCCACCTCCCAACGAGACGCCCCACCATGGTCGTGCGGCGTCTCGCTTCCCTCTTCCCCAAATATCAAAATATCAAGAACGTCCCCTCAGCCGTCCGAGGCGGCGCCTATCTGTCCCTATGCCCAATAATTAATTTCGAGGGCCTTCGTCTTCAGCTCTTCGGCCAGCCACTTGTCGTCGTCATCCAGGTAGCTCCATGGGCTTTTTCCCTGCGCCCGCATGTCGCGAATGTAGGAGCGGTACCGGTAGTGCTGATAAACGGACATGACGTGCGCGCCGTACGCAATCGCGAGCTTCTTGTGCCCCTGTATGATGACCAGGTTTTCGTCGTTGTTCTCGCTCGCAGGAGCGGAGAAGTTGTGACTTCCGGTGACCACGGTCGGATCGTCGCTAAGCGGATCAATCACCAGTACCTTTGAATGAACGATGGCGTGCCCGATCTGCGCCAGGAAGTCTTTTCGCGTAACTTCCGCTATCCACGGTCCGAGGCCATCGTTGCCCTGGGGCTGCACCACCGAGTACCGGTCCGGTTTGAACTTGCGGTCGCTGCTCACCACGCTGACGTCGAGAAAGTTCTTGTCGGAATCGGCAGCGGTCGATCCAAGCGTGCTGACCACGCCGCGAACGTACATTCCTTCTTCTGCGGCACGTTGGCCAGCCAACAGGTGGAGCCCTTCTTTCCCGGGGGTAAACATCAGGAAGAGGATCGACTTCTTCGCGCCGTTGATAACATCTCGCAGGGCTTTCATGTCGGCCTTGTTGGAAGTGCGGGTGAACCAGAGGTGGACATTCGCGGAGCCGATAACGAAGCTGCTTGGTTGGTCATTCGAGGCGACCAGGGGTTCCGTAAAATCGGCGGGGGTCGT
>NZ_DATFBA010000136.1:0-4288 GCF_035254065.1 Geomonas sp. | reverse complement strand
ACGCCATCGGGAACGCCTGCCCGGCGGGCAAGCTCGGCCAGGGCCAACGCAGAAAACGGAGTGGCGGTGGCGGGCTTGACCACCATGGTGCAGCCTGCGGCCAGTGCGGGGCCAGCCTTCCTGGTGATCATGGCGGAGGGGAAGTTCCAGGGGGTGATGGCGGCGCAAACGCCGATCGGCTCCTTGGTCACCACGATCCTCTTGTCGCTTTGGTGCGGCGGGATGACGTCACCGTAGACCCGCCTCCCCTCTTCCGCGAACCACTCGATGAAGCTGGCTGCGTAGACGATCTCACCTTTCGACTCGGCAAGCGGCTTCCCCTGCTCGGCGGTCATCAGGATGGCGAGATCCTCCTGGTGCTCCAGCATGAGATCCGACCACTTCCTCAGGATCAGCGAGCGCTCGTGGGCGGTCTTGGCGCGCCACTGGGGATAGGCGCGGTTGGCGGCCTCGATGGCGCGCTTGGTCTCAGTGCCGCCCATCTTCGGGATGGTGCCGATCTTCTCGCCGGTGGCCGGATTGGTGACATCTATGGTCTCGCCGCTGTCCGCCGCGGTCCAGGCACCGTCGATGTAGCAAAGCTGCTGAAACAGGTTACCGTCGCGTAAGGTTGGCATGTCTCCTCCTTGCTGATCGCTTCCTGAGTTGAATGAGCGTAACCGTTTGACACTTCGAGAGGACTAATGGTGGGGCAAGTGATTTGTATACCTTATCTCCACTGCTCGGGCAACAGAAAAGAGGCATCGCCACTGTCCGGGCTCCTGCCAACATCCCCTCTCCCCACGGGAGAGGGTTAGGGTGAGGGAACTATCCACGAAGAGATAAGGCTTCCCTCACCCCGGCCCTCTCCCGGAGGGCGAGGGTCAGCTGGCAGGGGGTGGATTGAGCTGGGGCAAGGTACATGGACGGCCAGAAGCAATCCCCCCTGTCCCCCCTTTATCAAGGGGGGGACCTGATTGCGGAAGATGATTACCCGGGGGGCCCCCGATTACTGTTTTGACGGCGGCGTCAGCTGCTGCCCGGCTTGCCTCCCCGTCTGAACGAGGTAGTTGGCGGTGAAGATGTAGTCGTCGACGTAGTCGCGCTTGCCGTCGCGGTTCAGGTCGAATTTCGGCTCCGCCGCAGTGCCGCGCTGGGTGAGGAACACGAGGAAGTCTCCCTCGCTTACTTCCCCTTTCTTGAGCAGTGCGACGTCCACCTTGGGAGTCACGGCCAGCGGCAGTTCCTGTGTCACGCCGTTGTAAAAGAGCTTCACTATCGCCTTCACGGCGCCCTTGTCCGGCCGCACCTCGATCTCCCATTCCCCGTCGGCCAACCGGCGCGACGTTACGTACTCCGCCGAAGTCAGGGAAAAGGTGGGAGCCTTGTCGCCGGACAGGTTTGAGACCACCACCCTGACGGTCGCCTTGCCGTCGGCTATCGCGATGGCGGGGATTTGGGTGAACGGCGCCGCAGGGTCGCGATCGAAGAGCGCAGTGAGGTTCCTGATGGTCTTCTCCCCCTTGAACAGGCGGAAGCGTTCCAAAACGCTCTCGACCGGTTGCGGGGCGATGGGAGAAGCCGCCGGAGCGGCAACTTTGGACGCCGTCGCCTCTCCCTGGCCAACCTGGGGAGGCGAGGCTACCTTTTCGGCGTTGTTCGGCTCCGTGGTCGCCGCTTTCGGCTGGTTGTCCTGCTGCTCAGCCAGTTGGGCAGCGGTTCCCCTGTTCTCCTGACTGCCTGCGCCGATCTCAGAGGGGGGCAGCGTGACCGCCCCCCCCAGCACCACCGGTGTCGACGCACTTCCCGTACTGTTCGTTGTCTTGGGGGTAGGTTGTGTTCCGCCGCCGCTGTTTCCGCCGCTACCCGCCGAAGTTCCGACGGCGTTTCCGTTGGAGCCACTACCATCGCCGCTGCCGGACACGACTGGGGTGCTGCCACCGGTGGTTGCGACGTCGCTGGAGCCTGCCGGGGAGGCAGCGTTGTTGAAGAAGGAAATCCGGACCGGCCTTCGGTTGGCATCGATGGCAGTGCCGGAGATGGAAAGGATGCCTCCCGAGGAAGGAGTGACGGTGTTGAAGGTGATGGTGGCGATGGTACCTTTGGCGGTGACTCCGGAAACGGAGACGGCCGCGATCACGATCGGGTTGGATCTCGGGTTGGGGACGCCAACCATGCCGTGCGCCGTGATCAGGTCGCCCAGGGAGATGACCGGGTTGCTCAGCACGGTGTTATCGTAGCTTATCGACATCTGCACCCCGGCGACCCCTTCCAGGCTGCCGGTCACCGCGAAGACGCCTCCTCCCGAAGAGGAAATGGTCAGCTGCGATGCCGCCAAGGCGGGAACGGGCAACACGATGAGTGCGAACGCCAGCAGCGCTCGGCGGACAAAGATCATAAGGGCCATGCATCACCTCGGAAAGGACGTTTCAAAGTCTGCGACCGCATCATCTTTACCGAAACGCCGGTACGGGTCAAGAGTTTTGGCACCAAAAAAAAGCGGAAGGAGATCTGACATCTCCTTCCGCTTTTCCCTTGTTCAGGCGACCTGAGAAATTACGCTTTCCCCATCACCTTCAGGATGTCCCAACCCTTCAGCAGGTCGAGCGCGCGCAGGATCTGGGAGTCACCCTTGATGGCCTCGTCGGTCTTGTAGGGGGCGGGCTTCACTTTCTTGTCGTCAGACCCTTCCTTCTTGTCGTTCTCGAAGTGGTTCTCGAGGTCTTTCTCCCTGATGTGCATACCCTCTTTCTTCTCGGGGGTGACGGTGATCTCCACCTTCTCCGCGGTGATGTCGGGGGTGATGCCCTTGGCCTGGATGGAGCGGCCGCTCGGGGTGTAGTAGCGGGCGGTGGTCAGCCTGAGCCCCGAGTTGTCGGAAAGCGGGATGATGGTCTGCACGCTCCCCTTGCCGAAGCTCTGGGTCCCCATCACCACAGCGCGCTTGTGGTCCTGCAGGCAGCCGGCCACGATCTCGGAGGCGGAGGCGGAGCCGGAGTTGATCAGCACCACGATCGGGTATTCGGCCTCCTTGCCACCCTTCTTGGAGACGAAGCGCATCTGGGAGTCCTTCTCGCGCCCTTCGGTGTAGACGATCAGCTTCCCTTCGCCGACGAAGTGTTCGCAGACCCTGACCGCCTGGTCGAGGAGCCCGCCGGGGTCGTTCCGTAAATCAAGCACCAGCCCCCTGAGCGGCTTGTTGTCCGGCTCCAGGGCCTTGAGTGCCTTGTCGAGGTCCTCGTCGGTCTTCTCCTGGAACTGGGAGATGCGGATGTAGCCGTAGCCGTCGTCCAGAACCTTGTACTTGACGCTCTTCACCTGGATGATGTCGCGCTCCAGGGTGAACTCCTTGGTCTTCTCGAACCCTTCGCGCATGATGGTCAGGGTTACCTTGGTCCCCTTGACGCCGCGCATCCTCTTGACCGCGTCGGTGATGGTCAGGTCCTTGGTGAACTTGTCGTCGATCTTCAGGATCTGGTCACCCGCCTTGATGCCAGCCTTGGAGGCCGGGGTATCCTCGATGGGCGAGATGACGGTGAGTATGCCGTCCTTGACGGTGATCTCGATGCCCAGGCCGCCGAAGGCGCCCTTGGTATCTATCTTCATCTCCTTGTAGGTGTCAGGCGGCATGAAGGAGCTGTGGGGATCAAGCGAGGTAAGCATGCCGTTGATGGCGCCGTAGATGAGCTTCTTGGTGTCGACTTCCTCCACGTAGCTCTTCTTGACGATGGCCAGCACATCGGTGAACAGCTCGATCGACTCGTAATCATTGCCGCCGCTTGCCTGCGCCGCGCATCTGCGCTGCACGCCGAACCCGATCACCACCGTCACTAAGGAAACGATGGTGACGAACAGGGTCGCCTTCTTCAGTTTACTGCCCTTGAACATTATGCCTCCCTCGGTTTTGTTGCTGCGAGTTCCCTGTTATCGGAACCAGGGGGCGGGGTCGACCGGCTTGCCCTGGTAGCGTATCTCAAAATAAAGCATCGGCCCCTTTGATGAATCAAGGTCGCCGACGCTGGCCAGCACTTCGTTCCTGGCCACTTTGGAGCCCACTTTCTTTGCCACGGAGGAGGCGTGCGCGTAGAGGCTGAAGAAACCGCCGCCGTGGTCAACGATTACCATATTACCATACCCTTTGAAATAATTCGCGAAAATCACCTCGCCGTCGTATACGGCATGGATGGGAGTGCCGGCGGGAGCGGCCACCGAGATGCCGTTGGAAACGGTGAATGCGTTGAATTCCGCAGACTTATGCCTGCCGAAGTGATCGACGATGGTTCCCCTGACCGGCAGGGAGAGCCTCCCC
>NZ_DATFBA010000135.1:0-4707 GCF_035254065.1 Geomonas sp. | reverse complement strand
AGGTTTTTTGCTCGGCTTGGCCTTTCCTGCCAGCGTTTTGAACAGCACCCCGTCCTGATCCGATCATCCCACTATGAAGGTCCTTTACTTCGGTTTTTCAATCATTTACGCACCTTGCCAGCGCGGCCCCCTTTTTTGACGATATGGCGCGCCTTTTGCTTCTGGTACGATGTCACCAACCCCGTCACGTTAAGAGGTGTGCATGTACCGTCTGAAGCAAATCGTGCTGGCCATTATCCTCATCTGCATCGCCAACCCCTGCAGGGCGGAGGAGAGTGCGGTGGTAAAGGTCTTCAAGGACGTCTTTTACGGCGGCCTTTCCGGAGCCCTGGTCGGCGGGGTCGTGATGGCCTTCACCAAGCATCCCGGCGACCACCTGGACTACATCGGCTTCGGAGCGGCCGGCGGTGCGTTGGTGGGAGGCACCTACGGCGCGGTAAGCGCTGCCAGGGCCCTGGCCGAGGTTAAGGACGGCAAGGTGAAGTTCGCCATGCCCAGCCTGGTGCCGGGGGTCAAAGAAGGCCCCAACGGATCCTCCGCTGTAACGTTGACTGCCCAGCTTTTGCGCGGTCAATTCTGATTGCCTTTGCGATGATTGTGTGATGGGAGCCTCTGGCTCCTTTTTTTTGCCCTCCTCCGGACAGCATCCGGCTCCCTCTCCCCCCCGTTCTTGTCTAACCCTTCGCGGTGGTTTACAATACAGTGGGTCGATAGAGATTTTAATGATGCAAGCGGGGGTGGCTTTTGTCACGCAACCAGCAACATCCCGATCCCCTGTCCTACACCGACTCCATGCTTACCTGGGTGAGCGGGCGGGGCAAGATCCTGATCGTCGTGCACGATAACCCCGATCCCGACTCGCTCGCCTCCGCCATGGCGCTTCGGCAACTGTTTGCGGTCCGGCTCAACAAGGAGGCGGTGATCGCCTTCTCCGGCATGATCGGCAGAAGTGAGAACCTCGCCATGGCCAAGCTTTTGGAAATCCCGCTCACCCCCTTCCAGGTCATCGAACCCAAGGCCTACCAGGTGATCTGCCTGCTGGACAGCCAGCCTGGTACCGGCAACAACTCGCTCCCCCCCGGTACCCGGGTGGACGTGGTGATCGACCACCACCCGATGCGCGAAGGAAGCTCCGCCTGCCGCTGGGTCGATGTCCGCCCCGAGTACGGCACCACCTCCACCATCCTCTACCAGTACCTGAAGGTGCAGGGGGTCCCGCTGGGGACCAAGCTGGCAACCGCCATCTTCTACGCGATCAAGTCGGAGACCCAGGATCTTGGGCGGGAGGCCACCCGGCCCGACCGCGAAGCCTACCTGGAGCTCTTCCCGCTCGCCAACAAGACCCTGTTGAACAACATCACCCACCCGCGGCTCCCCAGGGAGTACTTCGAGGCCCTGCACACGGCGCTGGAGCACGCTACCTTGTACGGAAAGGTGTTGGTGGCAAGCCTGAAGCGGGTTCAGTTCCCCGAGGTGGTGGCAGAGCTGGCCGACCTCTTGCTCCGGCTGGAGGGGATGGAGACCGTGCTGGCCATGGGGTACTACAACCGGGAGATGATCCTCTCCATCCGGACTTCCAGCGAGGAGATCAACGCGGGTGAACTGATCCGTTCCCTGGTGACCGGCATCGGCAGCGCCGGCGGTCACGGCATGATGGCGGGGGGGAAGGTCGACCAGGTGGAGGGTGACGAGCAGGGGATCCGCGCCGTCGAGGAGCTGCTGACCTCCCGACTGCTCGCCCAACTGCAGGTTCCCAACCAGGACCCGGAGCAGCTCATCGACTAGTCACTCGCTCGGCCCTTCTCTTTACCACTTCAATCCTCCCTTGCCGGCTCCCTCTCTCCCCCCCGAGAGGGGAGGGGGTGAGGGAGCTGTCCATGAAGATGCGAGGCTTCCTTACCCCAACCGCCCCGCGGAGGGGGAGGGGGCTCAGCGGCCGTCCAGCCAGCGTTTGGCCCCTCATTTGAGGATTCAGATTTTCATGAAAAGGTTGCCAAACACCCTCTAAAAGTGCTAGTTATTATGCATGTCGCTCTTCCTGGATAACGCAGCAACATCCTTCCCGAAACCCGAAGCTGTATACCGGGCTATGGATGCTGCCATGCGCGAGGTTGGCGTGGCTCCGGGAAGGGGAGGTTATCGGCAATCCCTGGCAGCTGCCCGCATCGTATATGAAGCCCGCGCAGCCCTGGCAGCGTTCTTTGGCGTATCGGACTCCTCACGCCTCGTTTTCACCCACTCCGCCACCGAATCCATCAACATCGCGGTCAGCGGTCTCCTCAAAGCGGGGGATCATGTCGTCTCGACCACCGTCGAGCACAACGCCTTGCTGCGTCCCCTGCAGTTGATGCGGGAGCGCGGGGTTGAGGTGACCCTGGTGCAGGGCGACCGGGAGGGGAAGGTGTCGGAGCGGCAGATCGCCGCCGCGCTGCGCCCCAACACCAGGCTGGTGGCGCTTGCCCACTGCTCGAACGTGACCGGGGCCATCCAGCCGGTGGAGGAGATCGCCCGCATCGCCCGTGCCGGGGGTGCGCTCATGCTGGTGGATGCCGCCCAAAGCGCCGGTTACCTCCCCATCGATTGCGAGACCATGGGGATCGACCTTTTGGCGGCACCGGGACACAAGGGACTCTTCGGCCCCCCCGGCACCGGCATCCTGGCGATTGCGGAGGGGCTGAGGCTCGACCCGCTCTTGGTCGGGGGGACCGGCGGCAACGCCAGCAGCCCTCACCAGCCGGAGCAGCTTCCCGAGCGCTTCGAAAGCGGCACCACCAACACCCCGGCACTGGCCGGGTTGAAGGCGGGTCTCGATTTCATCCTGGAAAAGGGGCTGGCCGCCATCAGGGCAAAGGAGAGGGGACTCATCGCCCAGCTCCTGGAGGGGCTCCGTTTTATCCCCGGCGTCGTCCTGTACGGACCGCTGGCCGGCGAGCATGGCGGGGCGGTCTCTTTCAACGTGGAGGGACGTGATCCGTCGGAGCTTGCCTTCGCACTGGACCACAACTTCGACATCAGCGTGCGGGCCGGGCTGCACTGCGCACCCCACGTTCACCGCACCATCGGCACCTATCCCGGCGGGACCGTTAGGGTCAGCCCGGGATTTTTCAACAACGAAGACGACATCGGCTTCTTTTTGAAGGCGATGCGCGAACTTAGATAGGCAGTACAGGACGGAGGCTCACCACGCAGTTACATAAACTGAGGATTCAAGAGAACTCGCCGGATTTCTATCGTATAGACAGCGTACAGGAGGGGGAAATGAAGAAAATCTATGTGCTCGACACCAACGTTCTTCTATACGACCCGCAGGCGCTTACCAGGTTCGAAGACAACACGATCATCATCCCCATCACCGTGATCGAGGAGATCGACCGGTTCAAGAAGGACATGAACGAGACCGGCCGCAACGCGCGGCAGTTCTCCCGGCTGATGGATGCCTTCCGTAAGGAGGGCTCCCTCTCCAAGGGGCTGCAACTGGAGAGCGGCGGCTCGATCAGGATCGAGATCTACGAAGAGAAGGTGATGAAGAGGCTTCCTCCCGAACTGCGTCAGGATCGGGGGGATAACCGCATCCTCGCGGTGGCGGTGGACCTCATGGAGTCGCAGAGCGAGGTCCCGGTCGTCTTGGTCACCAAGGACACCAACCTTCGCATCAAGGCCGATGCCCTGGGACTTGCCGCCGAGGACTACGAATCGGACAAGGTCGCCATAGAGGATATGTACAGCGGCTTCGCCACGCTGGAGGTGGGGGCCGAGGTGATCGACCGTTTCTACGGCCAGGGATATCTGCAAGAGCCGGTTGACGGTCTCTATGCCAACCAGTTCGTCTCGCTCACCCAGGCCGGCAATCCTTCCCACGGCGCCATCGCCCGTTTCGACAAGAAGTCTGGCCGGTTGGTGCCGCTGCGGCCGATCGACAAGGAAGGGGTCTGGAGCCTGTTCCCCAGGAACCGCGAGCAGTCTTACGCGCTGGACGCCCTGTTGGACGACGACATCAAGATCGTCACCCTGGTGGGTAAGGCCGGCACCGGCAAGACGCTTTTGGCCATCGCGGCGGGACTGCATAAGACCGCCGAGGAGAGCGTCTACAACCGCCTTCTGGTCTCCCGTCCCGTTTTCCCGATGGGGCGCGATCTCGGCTTTCTGCCGGGCGATCTCGAGGAGAAGCTCTCTCCCTGGATGCAGCCGATCTTCGACAACGTTGAGCTGCTTCTGAGCGGGCACGAGGGGGAACGTCGGCACAGCAAGGGATACAAGGAGCTGATGGCGATGGGGATCCTGGAGATCGAGCCGCTCACCTACATCAGGGGACGCTCCATCCCGAACCAGTACATGATCGTGGACGAGGCCCAGAACCTGACCCCGCACGAGATCAAGACCATCGTGACCCGCGTGGGGGAGGGGACCAAGATCGTCCTGACCGGCGACCCGTACCAGATCGACAACCCCTACGTGGACGCCGAGAGCAACGGCCTCACCTACCTGGTCGAGCGGCTCAAGGGGGAAACCATCTCCGGCCACATCACCATGACCAAGGGAGAGCGCTCCGAGCTCGCCGAGCTCGCCGCCAACCTGCTGTAAGGACGCATACCCGTACCCTCGCCCCTTCAGGGGAGAGGGTGGCCCAAGGCCGGGTGAGGGTGTCTCAAGGTGGCGATACGTCCCGCCCTCACCCCTGCCCCTCTCCCCCAAGGGGGCGAGGGGGAG
>NZ_DATFBA010000134.1:0-4031 GCF_035254065.1 Geomonas sp. | reverse complement strand
CATCGCGAACCTGATCCTGTCGGCGGTGAAGTTAAGGAAAAGAGTGGCTTCTTCCGACCGAACCACGGCTTGACACCAGTTTGGCTGATGCTAGAATCAAGGTGCGTTTTTTAATAAATGTTTCGGAGCAAGGAAATTGTCAAAGCAGCCTAAGCGGATATTGGTGGTCGATGACGAGGAGAATGCAAGGATAGGGCTTTCCCGCCTGCTTGCCAAGGAGGGATTCCTGGTCGACAGCGTCGCCAACGGATTCGAGGCCCTGAACTACCTGCGCGAGCAGGAGGTGAACCTGATCGTCACCGACATCAACATGCCCGAGATGAACGGCATCACCTTCCTGAAAGAACTCAACCGCAGCCACCCCAGAAGCAACGTGATCATGATCACCGCCTACGGCGGCGTGGAGTCCTACATAGAGGCCATGAACCTGGGAGCTTTCGAGTACATCAACAAACCCGTGAAGATCGACGAGCTCAAATCGATCCTCAAGAAGATCTTCAAGGACAACAGCCACTGATGCAGCACTGATGCAGCGGTAGAAGGGGGAAAAGATGCGTACCTTTGACAAGATTCTCTTCGCCACCGACTTTTCCGAGAGTTCAGAGCACGCCTTCGAGTACGCACTGGCCCTCTCCCAGCAGTTCGGCGCCAAGCTGATCGTCCTGCACGTCATCAACGAGCCGGTCGACCTGCGCGGCTTCTACGTCCCGCACGTCTCCTTCGAGAACCTGGAGAAGGAGATCGAGGAAGGGGCGCAGACCATGATGACCAAGTTCTGCAACACCTACATCAAGGATTTCACCAACTACGAGTGCTCCATCGTGACCGGCATTCCCTTCGAGGAGATCCTGAAGCGGGCCGAGAGCGAGAAGGTATCCTTCATCGTGCTGGGCACCCAGGGGAGAAGCGGCATCGACCACCTGCTGTTCGGCAGCACCGCCGAGCGCGTGGTGCGCAAAGCCGCCTGTCCGGTCGTCACCGTCAGGCTCCCCTGATGGCGTGATGCGCAAAGCTCAGGGGCAGCAGTTCGCTGTCCCTTTTTTTTTGAGCAAAGAGACCAGCAAGAAAAGAGAGATAGATGACCACAATGGAGAAGCAGCCCCGCGGCCGCGTGCTGATCGTCGATGATGAGAGGGTGATACTGGACCTCACGGCCATCATCCTGAAAAACCGCGGCTTTCAGGTTTTCACCGCGCTGAGCGCGCAGGACGGGTTCGACATCATCGAGAAGGAGCGCCCTGAACTGGTGCTGCTCGACTACATGATGCCCAACATGGACGGCCTCACCGCGCTCAAGGAGATCAAGCGGCGCTACCTGGACAGCTACGTGATCATGTTCACCGGCAAGGGGAGCGAGGAGATCGCCGTCGAGCTGATGAAGGCGGGGGCCTCCGACTACATCCTGAAACCGTTCAACAACCAGGACCTGGTGGACCGCATCGAGAGCGTCCTGAAGCTGCGCGCGGTCGAGCTGCAGAACCGGGCCCTGCTCTCCGAGCGCGAGCGGCTCTTGGCCGAGATCGCGGAGTGGAACCGGGAGCTGGAGGCCCGGGTGCACGAGAAGAGCGAGGCGCTCAAGCGTGCCCAGGCCGAGATCGTGCAGTCGGAGAAGCTCGCCACCCTGGGCTATCTCTCCGCCGGCATGGCCCACGAGATCAGGAACCCGCTGAACTCCATCGCACTCTTCGTGCAACTCATCAAAAGCGGCCTGGACGAGGACGAACGGCTGGAGTACGTCGACAAGATCCTCAAGGAGGTGGACCGGATCGACGCCATCCTCGGCAAGCTCCTGGACGCCTCCAAGCGTCCCAAGTTCGAGATCAGCGAGGTGCGGGTCGACCGCATCCTGGAGAACACCCTGGACGCCTTCACGCCGCAGCTTCAGCAGAAGAAGATCCGGGTGATCAGCGACTTCAAGAAGATTCCGCCGGCCATCAAGGCCGACCCCATGGAGATCGAGCAGATCTTCACCAACCTGTTCCTGAACTCGATCCACGTCATGCCCTCCGAGGGGACCCTCGGCGTGCAACTGGACCAGGACGAGGAATACCTGCAGGTGAAGGTGTCGGACACCGGTCCCGGCATCCCCCCCGAAAACCTCCCCAACATCTTCGATCCCTTCTTCACCACCAACAGCGCCGGCACCGGCCTGGGACTGTCGGTGGTCCTGAGGATCGTCAAGACCTATCACGGCAAGATCGAGGTGGAGAAGAGCGACTCCTCAGGCACCACCTTCTCGGTCCGTCTGCCGCTGGCCGCCAGGGGCTGACGGTCGCAGGCGGGGCGGGGCTGCGGCCGCCTTTCTCCTTCCATTTTCCCCGCCGTTTTTGTATGATGGCCCATTCCACGTACTGAGGTCGCAATGGCAGTAGCTGGCAGGGCAAAGATCCTCCTGATCGACGACGACAAGTTCTTCCTGAAGGTACTCTCCGACACCTTCGGTGAGGCCGGCTTTACGGTGGTCACCGCCGGCGACGGCATCGAGGGGGTCAAGGCCTACGCTGAAGAACTCCCCGACGCGGTGATCTCGGATCTGATCATGCCGCGCATGGGAGGGGTCAGCACCTGCCTGGAGATCGCCCGCCTGGCTGGCGAGCGCGATCCCATCATCGTCCTGCTCACCTCGATGTTCCAGGGGGCCCCCCACGAGCACCAGGTCCCCGAGATGGGGGCCAAGGTACATATCCCGAAATCAACCCCGCCGCTCAACATCGTGATCATCGTCGAGCAGCTTCTGGAGAGAAAGAGGCGGTCGAGCGCCGCCTGATCCCAAGATGCCATTTCTGCTGCGCAATCTGACCCTGAATCCCGGTGAGGACGACTCCGCCCTCCGCCCTCTCTTGGCCCGCAAGCTCGGGATCCGCGAGTCCGAGATCACTTCGCTCACCGTGGTGAGAAAGGGGATCGACGCCCGCAAGCGGGGCGCCATCAAGATCGTCTTCAGCGTGGAATTCGCGCTGCGGGACGAGTCGAGGGTCACCCCCGGCGGAGATCTGAGCCTGATCGAACGCCCGGCGCCCCTGGTGTTCCCGCGCCTGCCGAGGATCGACGGCATCGTCATCGTCGGCATGGGGCCGGCCGGACTGTTCGCCGCGTTGAGGCTCGCCGAGTACGGCCTGACCGCCACCGTGCTGGAGCGCGGGCGCGACGTCGACCAGCGTACCCGCGACGTCTCCCGCTTCTGGCGCGAAGGCACCCTCATCCCCGACAGCAACGTGCAGTTCGGCGAAGGGGGAGCCGGGACCTTTTCCGACGGCAAGCTGACCACCCGGGTCAAGGACCCCAACTGCGGCTGGGTGCTGAAGAGATTGGTGGATTTTGGCGCACCTGCCGAGATCCTGTACCAGGCGAAGCCCCATATCGGCACTGACCGGCTGCGCGGGGTGGTGAAGGGTATCCGCGAGAAGCTCCTCTCCGACGGGTTCCGGATCTCCTTTGACAGCAGGCTGAGCGGCATCCGCACCCGCGAGGGGAGGGTGAGCGCCGTGCTGGTGAACGAGGAGGATGAGCTTTCCTGCAATACGCTGGTGCTGGCGCCCGGCCACAGCGCGCGGGACACCTACCGGATGCTCCATGAGAGCGGCGTGTTCATAGAGCAGAAGCCTTTTGCGGTGGGGGTCCGGGTGGAGCATCCCCAGGAGTTGATCAACGCCATCCAGTACGGCCGTAACCCGCATCAGAGCCTCCCTCCAGCGGAGTACGCCCTCACCTACAACAACGAGCAAAGCGGTCGCTCCGCCTACTCGTTCTGCATGTGTCCGGGCGGGGTGGTGGTCGCGGCGGCCTCGGAGCCGGGCGGGGTGGTGGTGAACGGCATGAGCGGCTATCGGCGCAACTCTCCCTTCGCCAACAGCGCCCTGGTGGCGACGGTGGGTGCCAGGGACTTCGCCGACGACTCGCCGCTTGCAGGCATCGAGTTCCAGCGTCTCCTGGAGCGCAGGGCCTTCGAGGTGGGAGACGGCGGCTACCTGGCCCCCGCGCAGAACCTGATGGCCTTTCTGGGGCAGGGGAGGGGGAAGGTTTCCTCCAGT
>NZ_DATFBA010000133.1:0-9757 GCF_035254065.1 Geomonas sp. | reverse complement strand
GATAATAGTTAAAAACAATTAATACAATACCCGTCCCGGTTTTAATGGAACAAAAAGTGGCCAAAAAGCCGATCCGTGTCAAAATGTAGGTCTTGGGCTGTGAAGGGGCGAGAAAAGCCGTTGTACGGGAAATATGGAAGCCTATTTTTTGTGCAATTTGGCTTGTAATGTTGGTAGCCTCTTATTTTTTGTTGCACCTCATTTTTTGATCCCCTCTCCCGAAGGGGGAGGGTTAGGGAGGGGGAACACTGCCCCGAATAGGAACCTGCCACGACCCCATCCTCACCCTGTCCCTCCCCTTGAAGGGGAGGGGACGTTTGACCGACGAAGTAGCCAAGGTTGTTCTCCTATGTAAGTCGAAGGGAACATAAAACTTCCCTCACCCGGCCTTCGGCCACCCTCTCCCGCCTTCGCCGTTATCGGCTACGGCGGACACGCCCCTAAACGGGCGAGGGTATAACAACGTTATCAACTTTCAGTAATATTTTTGACAACTGGCTCTTTTGTATGTTAGAAACAAAGACTTTTATGTTTACGCCTCATATTTTCACATAGATCGAAGGGGGAAGAAGAGCATGAATCACTTTCAGTACAAGGGTACCGAGCTTTATGCTGAAGACGTTGCCATAAAGGACATCGTCGCGAAAGTAGGTAGCCCGGTCTACATCTATTCCAAGGCCACCCTGGAAAGACACTTCAAAGCGATGGACGATGCCTTCGCATCCGCACCGCACACCATCTGCTATTCGGTCAAGGCCAACTCCAACCTGGCCGTCCTGAAGACCTTCATCAACCTGGGCGGCGGCGTGGACATCGTTTCCGGCGGCGAGCTCTTCCGCGCCCTGAAAGCCGGCGTTGACCCGAAGAAGGTCGTCTATTCCGGCGTTGGCAAGCGCGATGACGAGATCGTCTATGCGCTGGAGTCCGGCATCCTCCAGTTCAACATCGAGTCCGAGCAGGAGTTGGACAGGATCAACGAGATCGCCGGCCGCATCGGCAAGCGGGCGGGCATCGCACTGCGCGTGAACCCGGACGTCGATCCCCAGACCCATCCGTACATCACCACCGGCCTCAAGAAGGCGAAGTTCGGTATCAACATCGAGCGCGCCCTCAGCCAGTATGCCCGCGCCAAAGAGATGGCCAACATCGATATCATCGGTATCGACTGCCACATCGGCAGCCAGCTCACCAAGGTTTCTCCGTTCGTCGACACCGTGAAGAAGCTGAAGCGGCTGATCGACGGCATGAGGGACATGGGCATCGACGTGAAATACCTCGACCTCGGGGGCGGGCTCGGCATCCAGTACAATGACGAGGCCCCGCCGCTGCCGGCGGAATACGGTGCTTCCATCCTCGCTGAAACCAAGGACCTCGGTCTTCACCTGCTGTTCGAACCGGGCAGGAACCTGGTGGGCAACGCCGGCATCCTGGTCGGCAAGTGCCTCTACACCAAGAAGGGCGAAGAGAAGAATTTCGTCATCGTGGATGCCGGCATGAACGACCTCGCCCGTCCGGCACTCTACGGCTCCTTCCACGGCGTGCAGCCGGTCCTGAAGGACCAGGACGGCGTGATCGAAGGCGACATCGTCGGCCCGATCTGCGAGTCCGGCGACTTCCTGGTCAAGGACCGCGAGTTCCCGAACTTCAAGCAGGGCGACCTGATGGCCTTCATGTCCGCCGGCGCCTACGGTTTCACCATGAGCAGCAACTACAACACCCGTCCGCGCGTCGCCGAAGTGATGGTAGCAGGCGACAAGTTCGAAGTCGTCCGCGAGCGCGAGACCGTGGAAGACCTGGTACGGGGCGAGAAGATCCCGTCCTTCCTGTAAGGCACAACCCCCTTTACTAAACTCTCCCCCCTTGTTAAAGGGGGGCAGGGGGGATTTGCAGTTACAGTCGGACAAACAGCTAACATCAAATCCCCCTAAATCCCCCTTTGACAAGGGGGACAGGCAAGAGGGGGACTTAACAGACTTACCAAACTGGCGCACCACAAAGGAGGTAGCCCATGTTCAAAGGAAGTATCGTTGCCATTGTCACCCCGTTCAAAAACGGCGCGGTCGACGAGGAAAAACTGAGGGAACTGGTAGAGTTCCAGATCGAGAACGGCACCGACGCCATCGTTCCCTGCGGCACCACCGGCGAGTCCTCAACCCTTGATTACGACGAGCACGACAGGGTGATCCAGATCGTCGTGGAGCAGGTGAACAAGAGGGTCCCGGTCATCGCCGGTACCGGCTCCAACTCCACCCGCGAGGCCATAGAGATCACCCAGCACGCCAAGGAGCTGGGCGCCGACGGCGCTCTGCTGGTGACCCCCTACTACAACAAGCCGTCCCAGGAAGGGCTCTATCGCCACTACATGGCGATCGCCGACGCCGTGGCGCTTCCCCAGGTACTCTACAACGTACCGGGCCGTACCGGCGTGAACCTGCTCCCCGAGACGGTGGCCAGGCTCTCCAAGCACTCCAACATCGTGGCCATCAAGGAAGCGACCGGCTCCCTGCAGCAGGCCTCCGAGGTGCTGGCGCTCTGCGGCGAGAACATCACCGTGCTCTCCGGCGACGACTTCATCACCTTGCCGATGATGGCCTCCGGCGCCATGGGGGTCATCTCGGTGACCGCCAACATCATGCCGAAAGCCGTCTCCTCGCTGGTGGATGCCTTCTTCGCCGGCAACATGGAAGAGGCCAGGAGGCTGCACCTGCACCTCTTGAAGATCTCCAACGCCATGTTCATCGAGAGCAACCCGGTGCCGGTGAAGACCGCGGTCGCGCTGATGGGCAAGGCCAGCGACGAAGTCCGTCTGCCGCTCGCGCCGCTGATGGAGGCAAACAAGGCGAAACTAACGGCTATCATGAAGGAATACGGCCTTATCTAAGGAGACCATCACATGGTAAAGATAGCTGTCTGCGGCGCCGCCGGCAGGATGGGCGGGCGTATCATCGCCGCCATCAAGGAAGCTGAAGGGGTGGAACTTTCGGGTGCCCTCGAGCGTCCGGGTCATCCCATGGTCGGCCAGGATGCCGGGTTCAACGCCGGCCTGGGCGCCATCGGGGTCGCCATCAGCGACGACCTGAACGCCGTGGTGCAGGGATGCGACGTGCTGATCGACTTCACCACGCCCAAGGTCTCCCTGAAGAACCTGGAAGTCTGCGCGCTCAACAAGAAATCCATCGTGATCGGCTCCACCGGCTTTACTGCCGACGAGCGCGCGCTGGCCGCCGAACTCGCCCGCGAGATCCCGGTGGTGATCGCCCCCAACATGTCGGTGGGGGTCAACGTCTGCTTCAAGGTGCTGGCCGACGTGGCCAAGATCCTGGGCGAGGACTTCGACGTGGAGATCGTCGAGGCGCACCACAAGATGAAGAAGGATTCCCCTTCCGGGACCGCGGTCAGGATGGGTGAGGTGGTGGCCAAGGCGCTCGGGCGCGACTACGACAAGGTCGCCAACTTCCACCGCGAAGGGATCTGTGGCGAGCGGACCCACGAAGAGATCGGCATGCAGACCATCCGCGGCGGCGACATCGTCGGCGAACACACCGTTTACTTCATCGGCATGGGCGAGCGAGTCGAGATCACCCATCGCGCACACACCCGCGACATGTTCTCCCGCGGCAGCGTGCGCGCCGCCAAGTGGGTGGTAAGCGCCAAGCCGGGCGTCTGGGACATGCAGGACGTGCTCGGGCTGCGCTAAAGGGGGGTGTTTAACGTCTCTCCTGGTGTTGGAAGTCCCCCTTGATAAAGGGGGATTTAGGGGGATTGCAGTAAGGGTTGTAACGGAAAAAGCAATCCCCCCCGCCCCCCCTTTATCAAGGGGGGAGAGTTGGCTGAGTTTTTAAAAGCTGAAAGTTACTTCTGGAGGAAATACCACGTGGCACAGATAAACGATAACTACCTGAAACTGAAAGCAGGTTACCTCTTCCCGGAAATCGGACGCAGGGTGCGTGCTTTTGCGGCCGCCAACCCGGAGGCGAAAGTGATCCGCCTCGGCATCGGCGACGTCACCCAGCCGCTCACCCCGACCATCCTGAAGGCGTTCCACGACGCGGTCGACGACCTCTCCAAGGGCGAGACCTTCATGGGCTACGGCCCGGAGCAGGGCTACGACTTCCTGATCGACGCGATCATCGAGAAGTCCTACAAGCCGCTGGGCGTCGAGCTCAAGACCACCGAGATGTTCATCTCCGACGGCTCCAAGTGCGACTGCGCCAACATCCTCGACGTCTTCGCCCTGGACAACACCGTTGCCATCGGCGACCCGGTCTACCCGGTCTACAACGACACCAACGTCATGATCGGCCGCACCGGCGAGGCAAATGACAAGGGGTACTATCAGGGCCTGGTCTACATGCCCTGCACCGAGGCGAACGGCTTCTTCCCGGCTTATCCGGAGGAGAAGGTGGACATCATCTACCTCTGTTTCCCCAACAACCCGACTGGCGCCGTGGCCACCAAGGAGCAGCTGAAAGGGTGGGTCGACTACGCGCTGGCCAATGACTCCATCATCCTGTTCGACGCTGCCTACGAGGCGTTCATCACCGATCCGGAGATCCCGCACTCCATCTACGAGATCGAAGGCGCCAAGAAATGCGCCATCGAGTTCCGCTCCTTCTCCAAGACTGCAGGCTTCACCGGCGTGCGTTGCGGCCTGGTGGTCGTCCCCGAGGAACTGGAAGGGACCACCTCGACCGGCGAGAAGTACAGCGTGAACAAGCTCTGGCTGCGCCGCCAGACCACCAAGTTCAACGGTGCCTCCTACCCGGTCCAGAAGGCCGCTGCCGCCGTCTACTCCGAGCAGGGGTGGAAAGAGACCAAGGAAAACATCGACTACTACATGGAGAACGCCCGCATCATCCGCGAAGGTCTCGCCGAAGCCGGCCTGACCGTGTACGGCGGCGTGAACGGCCCCTACATATGGCTGAAGACGCCGGATGGGCTGACCTCCTGGGACTTCTTCGACAAGCTCCTGAACGAGTGCCACGTGGTCGGTACCCCGGGCAGCGGCTTCGGCCCCAGCGGCGAGGGCTTCTTCCGCCTCTCCGCCTTCGGCCACCGCGACAACATCATCGAGGCAGTCGCAAGGATCAAGAGGAACCTGAAGTAGCAGTTACCTGCAGATAGACAAAAGAGAAGGCGGCCCAAACGGGTCGCCTTTTTTAGTGACAAGCTGGATGTAGCCACTACCTTTTGCTGGCTTACTCAGTATTTATGCCACTGCTGCTCGTCTTTTTGCTGCTGCCCTTGCTGGGACTGTTGACCTTGCTGTAATTGCTGCCCTTGTTGGAACTGTTGCCCTTGCTCACCCAGCAGGTTCATGATTTCGCGGCAGAAGGCGGGGAGGTCTCTGGGTTCGCGCGAGGTGACCAGGTTGCCATCCACGATAACTTCGGTGTCCTGGTATTGTGCTGCCGCCTCCCGCAGCTCGGTGACCACGGTTTTGTAGCAGGTCGCATTGCGCCCGCGGATCACACCCGATGAGATGAGGATCTGGGGGCCGTGGCAGATCGCTGCCACGGGTTTTTTCTCGTTCATGAAGTAACGGGTAATTTCCTGGACCCTCTGGTTGTTTCGGATGGCCGCAGGAGCCTTGCCGCCGGGCAGAAGCAGGAGGTCATAAGTTGAGTATTGATCCTGCGAGAGTTCGTTGAAAACCTTGCTGACCGGCACTTCGTAGCCGTGCTTGCCGCGAATCGGGCTTCCCTTGTCGGAAGCTACGTCCACGGTAAATCCTGCCTCCAGTAGACGGTAGTAGGGGACCAGCAACTCGGTGTCCTCGAAATCGTTCGCACTCAAAATCAGCGCTTTTTTGGTGCTCATTTCCGAATCCTCCTTTGCCGGCCCGAGTTCAAGCCGGCTTGCCTTCTCTACTGTTCATGTAGGTTTTCTCTCCCTTCAGTTCACCCCTACAGTTTAACAAGAAAGCGGCCTGATCAACAGACCGTTCTCGTGAAACATGGCGTGTAGGTTGGTTGATGTAGCGATTCGTAAACCTGCGAAAAATGGCTTGATAACCGGTGAAAACGAATATCATTTACAAAGAAAAGGCCCGTGTGGTAGTCTGCCTTTATCGGATCCCAATTCACGTAGAAAGGCACTAGCGCAGAGGCAAGAAAAGATGAATCCGGAATACTTCGTGTGGACCCTGATCGCAACGGTAGCGGCATCGGTCGTCGTGGTAGCAGCTCAAGTTCGGGCCTATAACAACAGATGATCCGCTAGTCATTGATTTTTACCCCTGAACCTACAAAAGCCGAATCTCTTTGAGATCCGGCTTTTGTATTTTAGTGGCTACAGGCGCCGGAAAAACTTGGTAACAATAAATTCCAGTACGTCGTTGAAATGAATAGAAAGTTCAGAAAAGTATACGAAAATGACGAAAAGTATACGAAAATGACGAAAAGTATACGAAAACTCTATGATTTTCTTCTTGACTGTAACACGATTTTATCGTATTTCGTTGCGCTACGCTGGCAGTGTGTCTGTCGCCGGCTCTACAATTTGAAACGGCTCTCCGAGCCGCGCCACCTACCAGGGGATTCCCCTCACGGTGCGCGGCCATCGGGTGCTGCTGGAAACGGCAGTGCCTTCCTTTTGATAAGGAGAACCCGACGGTCGGATTGTTCTACATCCGCACTCACAGGGATCCTTCTATTCAGAGGGGTCCCTTTTTTATTACCGCACCGAGCAGGCGGTAGAGGAGTGGTACATGCGTGTCCTGGTGAGTATTGACGACACCGACAACCTGGAAAGCCGGGGAACCGGCGAGCTGGCATCCATCATAGCTGACGAGTTGGAGGAGAACGGCTGGGGGCAGACGAGCTTCGTGACGCGCCATCAGCTGCTGGTGCATCCCGATATCCCCTACACCTCGCACAACAGCGCCATGTGTTTCACGGCGGAGCTGGCGGAGGGTGCCCTGGAGAAGCTGATTGCCCATGCCTCCACCTTCTTGGAGCGGGAGAGCGCGCCGGGTTCGGATCCCGGCCTCTGCGTCGCGGTCATTGACACTCTGCCCGCCGATCAACTGATAGGCTTCGGACGTAAGGCCAAGGAATCGGTGCTGACCAAGGAAGAAGCGTATTCCATGGCCCACTCCCTGGGGGTCCATCTTTCGGAGCACGGCGGCACCGGACATGGGGTGATCGGCGCCTTGGCGGGAGCTGGGCTGCGCCTGGGAGGCAACGACGGTCGCCTGAAGGGGAGCATCAGGCTTCCTGCGTCCTGCACCATGGCGAGTGTGCAGACACTGCTGACCCTTCCGGAGGTGGACAAGGTCCACTGCCTGTCTGGCGGTGTGGTGCGTGAGGATGACCTCGTGCGGTTTTTGGACGACAAGGCGAAGACGGTGATGATCGGTGGCGAGTCCGTCATGCTGGTAGCCGCCGCCGAGCCCGGTAGCGGGGCAGCCTGGCAGACCCTGCACCGCAGAGAGCTGAAGAGGTACTGATCATGTGGGTTACGGAGCAGACGGGGGCCCTGGTATTCAGTGGCGGTAAGGAGAGCTGGCTGGCCGCGACGGTCGCTGCGGCGGAGTGCCAGACCTTTTCGCTGGACGTGGACGAGGAGATCGTCGCCGACGAAGAGCGCTCCTGCTACAACTGCCGCTACCGGCGCTGGACCGCGACCTCCTTCACCTGCCAAGCGATAAACCGCCGCCCGCAGTAGCAATGGTCCCTCCATTGCCCTCCGACTAACCCTCTCCCGGAGGGAGAGGGGATGTGGGCGCAAGTCGGCAACAGTAGTGAAATCCCCGGAACCACCTCAGGGATCGCTGGTTGAAGTTCTAAAATCGAATAGTCGTACTGTTTCTTCGAGCTGTTGCACCTAACGGGTTTCCCCATGGTGCCCAGCCATTGGGTGTTGCTGGAAACGGCAACGCCTTCCATCTGAGAAGGAGAACAGCTTGAGCGGACATCGTCCGTAAAGGCCCTTCTCTATCGTGAGCAGGGCCTTTTTATTTTGCGGTCTCGGCAGCGGCGAGACAGGGGGATCATACGTGGAACCAGGCGCAGAGATCCTGAAAATCACTTACTTCGGCTACCGCTACCCGGGTGCGGCGAAGGCGGCGCTTACTGACGTTTCCCTGGCGGTTAAAGCGGGAGAGTGCGTCTGCCTGACCGGTGATTCAGGATGCGGAAAATCGACCCTTCTGATGGCAATCAAGGGGCTGCTGCGCGGTACCCGTAGCACGGGAACAATAGAGGTGCTGCTGCCGGAGAACGGGCGCGGCAATTCTGCGGTAGGGCTGGTCTTCCAGAACGCCGAGTCCCAGATTCTCTGCACCACCGTCGCCGAGGAGGTGGCGTTCGGGCCGGAGAACCTCTGCGTACCGCGGGAGGAGATCGCACGAAGAGTGGAGCGTTCCCTGCGGGCTGTGGGGCTGGACGGCTTCGAGGCGCGCAACGTGGACCGCTTTTCTGCAGGACAGAAACAGCGCCTTGCCATCGCCTCGGTTCTTTCCATGAATGCGGCGCTGCTGCTCATGGACGAGCCGAGCTCGCAGCTGGACGGCAGAAGCAAACAGGAGCTGTGCACACTGCTCGCCGAGCTTAAAGGCCAGGGATACGGCATCGTGCTGGCCGAGCACGACATGATTCCGTTTCAGGGGGTGATCGACCGTTACCTCACCATGGAGGATGGGAAAATTGTCGAAAGCCTTGCTGGAGGCTCATCGGCGGTTGCTCCACCGGGGCGGACCTCCCTCACCCGCCCTTCGGGCACCCTCTCCCCTGAAGGGGCGAGGGAATCGGGAGCTGGCTCAGCCCGAGTACGTCCAGCGGAGGATGTGGCCGGGCAACGTCGCGGCGGCCGCCATTGGCTGCTGTCGGTCCGTGACCTTCAGTTGACCTTTCCGGAGACCGAGCCGGTGCTGAAAGGGGTCGATTTTGAGGTAGGGGAGGGGGAGAAGGTGCATATCCTCGGGCAGAACGGGGCGGGAAAATCGAGCCTGCTCCGTTGCCTGTGTGGGCTGGAACGTCCAGATGCCGGCTCCATCAGGATAGCTGGGTTGCCGGACTTGCGGCCGGGGAAGATGGCGGGCGAGGTGGGGGTGTTGTTTCAGAACCCGGCCCGCCAGCTCTTTGCCGATAGCGTTCGCGAAGAGGTGGCTTTCACACTGCAACGGCTGGGTCGCAACCGCTCCCAGTGCGAGGGACTGGTATACGAGGCTCTTTCCTTCTGCGGTGTCGAGCACCTGGCTGAGCGCGCGCCCCTGACCTTGAGCTTCGGGGAGCAGCACCGCGTAGCCCTGGCATCGGTACTGGCGCCCAGACCGAGGCTGCTGCTTCTGGACGAGCCCTTTGCCGGACTGGACATGGCCCAGCGCAGGCAGTTGCTCGCGCTGTTCGGCGAGTTGCCGGAGCGCTTCGGCACCACGCTGCTGATTGCCACCCACGACGCCCTCCCTGACGCAGGCTGGGCCGACCGCTCTCTTATCCTGCAAGACGGGAGGTTAGCGGATGTCACGGGGTGAAAACCGGCGCACACGCCTGAGGAGCAGCGACTACGCCTGCCAGTTCCTGACCCACGATTCGCAGGTCCACCGCCTGCGGCCGCACTGGAAGATCGCCATCGGCACGCTTTTAAGTGCATGCGCAGTGGGAGCGCGCACGCCGGTGGAGTTCCTGCTGCTGCTGACGGTGGTTATGGGCTACTTCTTCGCGGCAAGGCTTACCCTCTACGACCTCTGGCGGGACAGCCGGTTGCTCGTCATGCAGGGGGCCGTGGTGATCACCGCCTACTGCCTCTTGCATGG
>NZ_DATFBA010000132.1:0-5759 GCF_035254065.1 Geomonas sp. | reverse complement strand
AGCGCTGGTACCCCAACTCCTCCCCGGCCGAGAGTCCGTACATCTCGAGCATCCGGTGGTCCCAGATCATCTGATCGGTGACGATGTCCCAGTCGAAGATGCCGAGGTGGGCCGAGGCGGTGGCGAGCTGGAGCCGGCGGGTCACCTCGCTGAGTTTCCCCTCGGCCCGCTTTCTCTCCTCCACCTCCAGAAGCAGGGAGGCGGTGCGCGCCTCCACCCGTTCCTCGAGCTGCTCGTTCAGCTCGGAAAGCGACTGCTGGATGGCGATGAGTTCGTTGTTCTTCCTGACCGCCGTTTCATAGGTGGAGAGAAGCAGGCTGAGGATCTGCTTGCGATCCGCCTTGATGTGGTACTGCTCGCCGTCGAAAAAGACCAGGCTGCCACGCTCGGCGTCCTCGGACTGGGGAAGCCCTTTGGCCAGCAGTATCTGCCTGATCCGCATCAGCAGGTACTTTTCATCGTAGGGCTTGGTGAGGAAGTTGTCGGCGCGGCACTCGAGACCGCGGATGACGTCCTTGGGGTCGTTGAGGGAGGTGAGCAGGATGACCGGGATGGCGTTCAGGCCGGGGTCGTCCTTGATGGCACTGCAGAGCTGGAAACCGGTCATCTCCGGCATCATGATGTCGCTAACCACCAGGTCGGGGAGCAGCTCCCGCGCCTTGGCCAACCCTTCCCGGCCGTTCTTGGCCCAGGTCACCTGGTATCCCTCGTTGAGAAGAAGCTGCTCCAAAAGCTCCGCCTGGGTGGGGCTGTCTTCGACGATCAGGATGTTGCCGGGCGGGTTCCCCCGCGGCAGGTCTCTGCTCATACGCATGTTCCTTGGCATCCAGCCCGGTCGGCTGCCTGCTGCGATGAGAAGGCCCGGGCGCGATACTTAATTATAGCATGAGCGAACTGCGGAGGGGGATGGGGGAAAGGGAGAGGAAAGTCAGGAGGTTATCTGTTTAAGAAAGAAAAGGGGAGCAAGGAATAGCTGCACGGAGTGATCTGAGAACTCCAATGCCGATCCATCAGGCTCCTAACCCGTTCGTCCGGAGCCTGTCGAAGCCTGTCCTGAGCTTGTCGAAGGGGACAGCTCTGTGATTGTCGGGCAGGGGTGCTTCGACAGGCTCAGCACGAACGGCCACCCATCAGACACCGCCCTCTCTTCTCAGCGCGTGCCGAGCTCGAATTCCTTGATCTTGCGGTAGAGGGTGTTGCGGGCGATGCCCAGGGTCCGGGCGGCCTCGGTGATGTTCCCCTTGTGGCGGCTCAAGGCCTCGCGGATGGTGTCGGCCTCGGCGTCCTTGATGGCGGCCGGCGGGGGAGCGATCCCCTTGCCGCGCATGACGGCGAGCAGCCCGGACTGGGCGTCGCGCAGGGAGTCCAGCAAGCGGTTAAGTTCGACGGGCTCCATCTTGCCCAGCAGGTCGGGGTCGCTGAAGCGCTCCAGCAGGAGAGCTGGCGAGAGCGCGGTCTCCGCGGCCGTTTCGCAGACGGGGGTCCGCCGGGTCGAGGGGCCGGAGAGGAAGGTTCCGCCGAGGTGCTCGGGGAGGATGGTCTCGCCGTTGCAGACCACCACCGCCCGCCTCATCACGTTGGCCAGTTCGCGGATGTTGCCGGGCCAGCGGTACTCCTGCATCAGGCGCAGGGTGGCGGGCGACAGCCTGAGGTCGCGGTTCAACTGCCGGACGAAGTGCTCGGCCAAGAGCGGAATGTCCTGGCTGCGGGCCTCCAGCGAGGGGATCTCCAGCCTGACCACGTTGAGCCGGTAGTAGAGGTCCTCCCGGAAGCTCTTCTCACGGATGGCCTCCTCCAGGTTGACGTTGGTGGCGGCGATCACCCGCACGTCGGTCTTGATGGGCCGCTCACCCCCCACCCGCATGAACTCGCCGGTCTCCAGCACCCGCAACAGCTTGACTTGGATCTGCGGGGTGGCGTCGCCGATCTCATCCAAGAGCAGGGTGCCGTTGTTGGCCAGCTCGAAGATGCCGCGGCGGGTCTGGTTGGCGCCGGTGAAGGCGCCCCGCTCGTGGCCGAACAGTTCGCTCTCCAGCAGGTTCTCCGGCAGCGCCCCGCAGTTAACCGGTATGAACGGCTGCCCGGCACGGGGGGAGGCGGCGTGGATGAAGCGGGCCAGCACCTCCTTGCCGGTGCCGGTCTTCCCCTGGATCAGCACGCTGATGTCCTTGCCGGCAACCTTGTAGGCGAGCGACACCATGCGCCGCATCTCGGCCGATACCCCCACCCGGAAGCCGACCCCCTGGGCGACCTCGGCCCACTCCTCGTCGGCGCCGTCCCCCTTGGAGAGGCGGGCGCCGGAGCCTGCCGCCCTCTCCACCAGCCGCTCGATCTCGTCGATGTCGTCGAACGGCTTCTCCAGGTACTCGTAGGCCCCCAGCTGCATAGCGGTGACCGCCGTCTTGACCGTGGAGTAGCCGGTCATGATGACCACCTCGCAGGAGGGCTGGCGGGACTTGATCAGCTCCAGAAGGGTGATGCCGTCGGTATCCGGCAGCTTCAGGTCGACCATGGCCACGTTGAAGCTCCCCGAGGCCAGCGCCCCCAGCGCCTCCGGCTTGTTGGCCGCGGTGACCACGCCATATCCCTTGCGGGTCAAGAGGCGTCTGAAGAAGGTGCAGACGTCGGTTTCGTCGTCGATGACCAATACCTTTACCGGGGACTCTGTCACGCTACGCTCCTGGATTGGATACGGGGTTGCCGGGGCGGCCGCCTGGCTCCGCATCGTCGTTTTCCAACGGGAGGATCAGCTTGAAGCAGCTCCCCTCCCCCAGCCTGCTCTCCACCTCGATCCGGCCGTGGTGCGACTCCGCGATCCCCAGGCTGACGGAGAGCCCGAGACCGGTCCCCTTGCTCGCCTCCTTGCTGGTGTAGAAGGGGGTGAAGATCTTGGAGAGGTTCTCGGCGGCGATGCCGACGCCGTTGTCCAATACGCTCAGGGTCACCCAGCGGCGCCCCCCCTCGCTGGAGACGGCGGTGGTCACCTCGATGGTCTTTTCCAGGCGCTCCACGTCGGAGAGGGCGTCCCGGGCGTTGATCAGGAAGTTGGTCAGCACCTGCTGGATCTGCGGGCCGTTGGCGTTCAGGCGCGGCAGCTCCTTATCAAAACGCTCCACGATGGCGATCTGGTTGCGGTTGATCTGGTACTTGATCATGTCCAGCACCCGCTTGGCCTCGGCGTTCAGATCGATGGCCGCCACCGGCGCCTGGTCCTGCCGGGAGAAGGTCAACAGGTTCTGGATGATCCGCTTGCAGCGCAGGCCGCAGTTGATGATGTCCTCCAGCGCCTCGGCCCCCTCCGGGTCCTCCTCGCGCTTGTCCCTGGCCAGCATCTGGGCGGTGCCGATGATCACCGTCATCGGGCTGTTCAGCTCGTGGGCGACCCCGGCGGCCATCACCCCCAGCGCCACCATCTTGGCGGACTGGACCAGCTGGGCCTCCATCTTGAGCTTCTTGGTCACGTCCTTCATGATGATGGTGACCGCGGCGAGTTGCTTGTCCTCGTTCAAGACCGGGTAGTAGGAGAGATCGAGGAAGTTCCCTTCCTCGGTGCGCCAGCGCTGGAACACCGGCTTGCCGGTCTTCTTGATCTCCTGAATCGGACAGTTCTCGCAGGGCTCGTCCAGCCCTCTCAGCTTGGCGAAGCACTTGTTGCTGATGGCGCGGTTCCACCCTTCGGCCATGGAAGGGGGGAGCCGGTCGTTGTGGAGCAGCACGTTGTAGTCGGTGTCCACCAGCAGGATGGGATCGGTGACCGCCTGGAAGGTGGCCTCCCACTCCTTCTTGGCGCGCGAGACCTGTTTGTAGAGGCGGGCGTTTTGCAGGCTGATCGCCAGTTGGTCGGCCAGGTGCTGCACGAAGTTGAGTTCCGCTCCGGCGTAGGCGGATTGCTGGGTGCTGCCGAGGATCAACACGCCGCTCGCCGAGGCGCGCTCGAACATCGGTGCGACCGCCAGCGAGCGCAGGGTGTGGCGCTCCTCCCCCGCCGCCCGGGCAAAGGTGAAGGTATCCTTGGTGGGACAGTAGCTGGTGGCGGTCTTTTTCTCCAGCACGCCGTACAAAAGGGAATCGTGGGGTATGGTCCCGGCGCTGAAGAAGCTCTTGGGGACCATGGCGAACAGCCGCAGCTCGTCGTCCTGCAGTTTGGCGATCCCCAGGAAGTCACAGGGGAGCGCCTCGGGGAGCTTGAGGAAGGCCCGGGCGATGATGTCCCCGATCGACATGTCGATGTTGATGTCGCGGGTGAGCTGCTGCAGGAGCTCCAGGCGGCTGTTCTGGATCAGCACCTCCTGGTTACGCTTCTTCAGCTCCACGTAGTAGTTGAGCTTGGAGGAGTCGACCCCCGTCAGTTGCTCAAGCAGTTTGCCCCGTTCTTTCACGATACCCACCTGTCCGTTACATGGCGTTTCTGAAGATCGACTCGATATCCTGGAGGTTTGCCCTGCGCGGGTTGGTGACCAGGCAGGCGTCCTTGAGGGCGTTCTTGCTCAAAACGGGGATGAACTCTTCCTGCAAACCGCGCTGGGAAAGCCCTTCGGCAAGGCCGATGTCGTCTATCAGCCGGTTCACCGCCTCGATGGAGCGCTCGGCGGCCTCCATCAGGTCGAGGCCGGCGACATCCTCGCCCATGGCGACCGCAATGTCACGGAACCGCTCCGGGCAGGCCGACAGGTTGAACCTCATCACGTGAGGGAGGATGGAGGCGTTGGTCTCGCCGTGGTGCTGGTCGAGCAGGCCGTCCACCTGGTGGGTCATGGCGTGGGCGGCCCCCAGGATGGCGTTGGAGAAGGCGAGCCCGGCGGTCAGGCTGGCCATGGCCATGTTGGTGTTGGCCTCCATGTCCCCGCGGTCGGCCACCGCCTGTCTCAGGTTGCGCGAGATTAGCTGGATCGCCTTCAGCGAGTGGATCTCGGTGAGCGGGGTCGCCGCCAACGAGACGTAGGACTCGATGCCGTGGGTAAGGGCGTCCACCGCGGTGGCGGCGGCGAGCTTGCTGTTCTTGGTCTTCAACAGTTCGGGGTCGACGATGGCGATGTCCGGGATCAGCGAGCGGGAGATGATGGACATCTTCAGCTTCCGGTCGGTGTCGACGATGATGGTGAACTGGCTCACCTCGGAGCCGGCACCGGCGGTGGAGGGGACGATCACCATGGGAGGGAGCGGGGTCACGATCTTGTTGATCCCCTCATAGTCCTGCAGCCTGCCGCCGTTGGAGGCGAGGATGGCGACGGCCTTGGCGACGTCGGTGGGGCTGCCGCCTCCCACCGAAACGATGCCGTCGCAGCCGGAGGCCAGGTATTTCAGGGCCCCCTCGGAGACCTCGCGGTCCTTGGGATTGGTGGTCAGGCTGGAGAAGATGACGGTGTCGAGCCCGGCGGCATGCAGGTATTCCACCGCGTGGTCCACCCACCCCGAGGAGATGACGTCGGAGTCGCTGACCAGGAAGACCTTGGAGACGCCGAGCCTGAGCACGCTCTCGCCTATCTGACTGAGCGACCCACGTCCGAAGATGATCTCTGGTGCGACGAATTTACTGATATCCATGACTGCTCCTCATCGGGAAATACGGCCCTGCAGCGGACCGCGGCCCCCTTCTCTTGGCAAGATCGATACCAACCTGCGGTTCGGCCAGCCGCCTCGTCAGGAGCCGGATCCTCACGAGGTGTTGCAGACTGTTGAATACACAGAAATGAGACAGGTTTTTAAAGCATTGACAACATTTTGCGGTCCGGGCGAACCGCTGCAGCGGATGATCCAGG
>NZ_DATFBA010000131.1:0-10005 GCF_035254065.1 Geomonas sp. | reverse complement strand
TGCGGTATGCCGGCCGCACTGATCTCAATCACTATGTCCTCCAGGTGGAGGAATGATTCGGAAACGGCGCCGGCGGGCCTGGAGATGTCGATGATCCACACCCCCCCCGGCGTGGGCTGGCCGATCGGGCTGGCATTGAGCAGCGAGTTGTCGCCGCACAACTCCACCGGATGAATCGAACGGCGGTTTTCCACCCGTCCCAGCAGGATGGATGCTCGCCCCGTCTGGTCGACCTCCACGCTTTGCCCCCATCTCTCATAAAGAGCGTCCTCCGGCAGCCGCACGGTCAGTGACCAGGGAACCGCCCCCACCTCTCCGACCAGCCAGGCGCCGATGCCCCGTAACAGGCAGTTGTCATGGGTCTGGAAAAAATCGGGCGGGATGCGGAGTTTGGCGGTGTAGCTGTCCCGCGACTGTTTCAAAACCTGCCATGCGGTGCGCCCCAAGAGTGCGCGGATTGAGACGGCGCGGGTGAACAGCTGCTCGTGCTGCTGGTAACGTACCAGCCACTCCTTGGCGTCGCGGATCCAGATAGCCAGGTTGGTGATCGATTCGCTCAGGGTCTCCGCCTCGGTGGGCAGGGGAGAGGTGAGATCGGCATGATCGTAGATCTTCTTGAGCCCCTGCTCAGCCACCCAGGCGCGGTTGACCGCCTCTTCATAGTCGCGGCAGACCCGCTTGAGGGTGAGGTCGCGCAACTCGTTCAAGGCGAAAGGCTGGCCGGGAGCAGCCAGTTCCCTTTTGCGGAGCACCTCCTCGGTCCCCAGATCCAGAGCGGGCGGCGGGGGAGCTTCCGCCGGCGGCGGCTCGAATTCGGCTTCCACCGTCTCTTCCTCCCCTTCCGTCATCTCCACCGCCGGAGAGGGTGCGGGTTCCTCCTCGTGCGGCGGCTCCTCAGCGTGAGGCGCCTCCTGTTCGGCCGGTTGCTCCGGTTCCCGATACCGGTCCACATCGAAACGCTTTTCCTGCATGGTCAGATGCAGCTTGAACTGGTTCCACGCATAGTCGAGAGAGGAATATTCCCGGTAATCGGCAAGGCATCTATCTATCAGGGCCCCCGCGTCATTGAGTAAAGCTTCGACATGCCAGAAGCGATATCGGGCCGAAAGCACTCTCAGGTCGGGATGATACATTGCGATATTGCATGGCAGTTTACCCATTTGGTACCTCCTGATCATTACCCTTCATCGGTGAAGCTAAATTCGATACCGATGTGTCAGAACGCGAGAACAAATTGGGGCTGCTATCCACTTTACACACTGCGTCTTATTATAAACCATCTTAGCATAACGGTTGTTGAAAGGGATTGATCGGAAGAGGCGGGCAGGGGGCGGGCAGGTAGGAGTGAGGATAAAGACTTTGAATGGGAAAGGCCGGACAGTCCCCTCTCCCGAAGGGGGAGGGTTAGGGAGGGGGAACCCAAGTTTCACAGTGCGAGCAGCCGGCGCTGGCGGGGCAGTGTTCCCCCCTCCCAACCTCCCCCCTTCGGGGGGAGGCGTGTCGGACGGGAGTTTGGATAGAGGTGCGTCGGACGACCGCTTTACGCCGCTTCTATCAGTTCCATCGCCGGCTGGTACGGGATCTCGTGTATCTCCATCGCCAACAGGTCGATGTTCAGCTTGCGGTTGCGGAGCAAGTCACCTTTCCCGAGCAACAGTTTGCAGACCTCGGCGACCTCCAGGCTCGCCACCACGGCAGGGGTGAAGGCGGGATTGCCCAGGTGCTGCTCGATCCCTTTGCCGTCAACCCAGTTGCGGTAGATCTGCTGCACGGTGGTGTCGCCGGGAAGCTGGGTGGCTACGTTGCCGTACCAGCCGCCGATCGCGCCATGCACCATGGGGATTTCGGCGGCGGAGCACAGTGCCGCCATCTCCAGCCGGTAGGAGATGGAATCGAGCGCGTCCACCGCCACATCGACCCCGTCCAGCAAAAGGTAGCCATTCGCCGTGCAGAAAGCCTCTTGTACCGCGGTAACCGTCACTGCAGGGTTGATCTCGGCGACCCGGTCCGCTGCCGCCTCGACCTTGGCCTTGCCAAGGGTGGCTGGGGTGGAGAGGATCTGCCGGTTCAGGTTGTGTTCCTCGAAGATGTCCGGATCGATGGCGACGATGTGGCCGACCCCCATCCTGGCCAACTCCTCGATCACGTAGCCGCCCAGCCCGCCGCAGCCCACCACGGCGACCTTACTGTTGAACAGCTGCAATTGGTCGGCGAGCGAGATGACGTTGCGGTTGCGCTGGTAGCGCGCCGGGAAGATGCCGTGCTCCAGGGCGAGCCGCTCCACGTCGGCAATCTCCATCTGGTACTCCGCGGCCGCTTCGCATTGGGCGCCCCAGGGGAGCAGTCCGTTGTGACTGTTGCGCATCAGGAAATCGACGACGTTTTTCATATCACCCTCCTCCGACCAGCGGGAATAGCGACAGCGTGTCCTTCTCCACCAGGACCTGATCGAGGTTGCCGTGGCGGCCGTTGATGAGGATGATGCCGATCTCCTCTTCGGTAAGCCCCAGGCCCAGCACGATGCTGCGGACGTCGGTTCCCTCAGGCAGCTGCCGCTCATCTATTTTGAACCTGTCGTTTCTGAATGTCGCGAAAAGTTTTATGGTGACTTGCATGACGATACCCTAAACGTAAAAACCCGGCGTGACTTTCGCCACGCCGGGTGCTGTTGCCATCTAGAAGTTCCAGAATTCGTCGATCTCTTCGTCTGAGAAATCCCACACCGCGTTGTGCGGTGCCACCGGCTCGGTCTTGAAGAAGTCCGGCAGACGGTCGTCCTTGTTGGTGAGGCCCGCGTTCAGGTTGAACTGGCGCTCCAGCTTCAGGACGTGCTTGCCGAGGTTGGTCACGTCGTCGCCGGTCAGGGCGATGCCGAAGCGGGCGTTGATCATGTCGATCAGGGCCGGCAGGCACTCGGGGATGTCCAGGGCCGGGAAGGCCACGAAGATGCACATACCGGTGGAGTCGACCGCGGCGGTGGCGATCTGCAGGTTGCGGGAGAGCTCGACCTGGCCGTCCTTCTTGAGCGGGTCCACATAGCCGCCCACGTTCAGGATGTTGGTGGCGATGGTGTAGCCGGAGGTGTGGTCGGCGCCCATGGTGCTGGTCGCGTAGGTGATGCCGATCCCCTTGACGGAGCGCGGGTCGTAGGCCGGGATGCCCTGGTTTTTCACCACCGGTACGCGGACCACGCCGTAGGTGCGGCCGACCGAGCCGGCGCCGCCGCCCAGGATGCGGCCAAGCGGGGTGCCCTTGGCGATCTCGTCGGTCAAAAGGCGCAGCATCCCTTTGGAGTCGCCGAAGGGGAGGATGCCGGCTTCCATGGCCACGCCGAACATGACGGCGGTCTCGATGGAGTCGATGCCGATGTCGTCCATCAGGTTGTCGGCGCGGGCGATGTCGTCCAGGTTGTCGATGCAGCAGTCGGCGCCCAGGCCCCAGATGGTCTCGTACTCGAAGCCGGAGGTGAGGTACTTGCCGTCCTTGTCGTTGTAGACCTGCGAGCACTGGATGATGCAGCCTGCGTGGCAGCCGTGTTTGGTCTTGCCGCCGCGTTCCTTGATGGTGTCGTGCATGGTCTCGCCGGAGATCTTGTCGTGCCCTTCGAACTGGCCGGTGGTGAAGTTCTTGGTCGGCAGGCCGCCGGCCTCGTTCAGGATGTTCACCAGCACGTTGGTGCCGTAGGTGGGGAGACCTTCGCCGGAGACCGGGTGGTCGAGCAGCGCCTTGGCGAACACGCGGGCGGCTGCCTTGAATTTGTCGGGGTCGGCGACCTTGACGCCCGGGGCGCCCTTGTCGTCGATGGAGATGTACTTGATCTTCTTGGAGCCCATGACTGCGCCCAGGCCGCCGCGGCCGTGGCTGCGGATCTTGGAGTCGGGGTCCTTGACCGAGATGTTGGCGGCGGTCATCTTGAACTCGCCGGCCGGACCGATGGTCAGCACGCCGGTCTTCTTGCCGAGCCTCGCTTCCAGCGCCTCGATGACGGCGAAGTTGCCCAGGCCCAGCAGTTCCTTCTCCTCGGAGATGGTGACGCCGTCCACGGTCACGTGCAGGTTGTACCAGGAGTCAGCCTTGGGGGCGCCTTCGATGATCAGCGCCTTGATCCCCATCTTGGCGAACATCTGGGCGGCGGTACCACCGGCGTTGCTCTCCTTGATGCCCCCCGTAAGCGGGCTCTTGGCGCCTGCGGAGAGGCGGCCGGAGTTGGCAGCGGCGGTGCCGGTCAAAAGGCCCGGTGCGAAGCAGAGGACGTTTTCAGCGGAAAGGGCGTGGCAGGTGGGGGGGACTTCGGCGGCAACGATGGTGGAGGTCAGTGCGCGGCCGCCCAGGCCGGCCCAGGCTTCCGGTACTTCTTCGATCTTGACCGTCAGGTCGGTCATGTTTACGCGAAAAATCTTATCCATGCTGAGTCTAGCTCCCTTGTTTAGTATTATTCCCTCGCAACTTCATCAAATTCCAGCGAAGGTACTCCTTTCCAAAAGGGAGGCTCCGCCGTTTCCAGCGAAACCCGTTGGCCGGACGCCGTGAGGTGTATCCTTTTAGGCGGCATGGCTCGGAGATGTATCGTTTTCAGCACCCCCCTTCGGAGAAGGGGGGGAAACTTCAGGCAGTGCCGTTCCCCACCAGCTACCCCCTCCCGCTTGCTCGCGCAACGTCTGGGCGGGAGAGGGTAGTTGACAGGAGGAGAATGCTAACTGCTTGTTACTTCGTCCTACATTGCGGCCTTGAAGATGTCGATGACCTGCTCAAGGGTGGCTTTGCGGGGGTTGGTGAACTGGCAAGCGTCTTTCTTTGCGTTTTCTGCCATCACCTTCAGGTCTTCTTCTTTCACGTTCAGGGCTTTCAGGCCGGTCGGGATGCCGATCGAAGCGGAGAGGCTGCGGATGCGGTCGATCGCTTTCTGGCCGGCTTCGGTGACGGAGAGGCCGTCCACGTTCTCGCCAAGGGCTTTGGCGATGGTGGCGAAGCGCTCCGGGCAGGCGATCAGGTTGTACTGGCTGACGGCCGGCAGCAGGATGGCGTTGCAGACGCCGTGCGGCAGGTTGTAGAAGCCGCCCAGCTGGTGAGCCATGGAGTGGACGTAGCCAAGCGATGCGTTGTTGAACGCCATGCCGGCCAGGTACTCGGCGTAGGCCATCTTGTCGCGCGCCTCGAGGTCTTCGCCGTTGGCGACCGCTTTGGAGAGGTAGCCGGCGATCAGCTCGATGGCTTTGATTGCGCAGGCGTCGGTGATCGGGGTCGCGATGGTGGAAACGTAGGCCTCGACCGCGTGGGTGAGGGCGTCCATGCCGGTGGCGGCGGTGAGTGCTGCCGGCTTGCCGACCATCAGCAGCGGGTCGTTGATCGCGATGTTCGGGGTGCAGCGCCAGTCGACGATCGCCATCTTCACGTGGGTGTCGGTGTTGGTGATGATGCAGAAGCGGGTCATCTCGGAAGCGGTGCCGGCGGTGGTGTTGATGGCGACGAACGGCGGCATCGGCTTGGTGGACTTGTTGACGCCTTCGAAGTCACGGATGTGGCCGCCGTTGCCGATCACCAGGCCAACGCCTTTGGCGCAGTCGTGGGAGGAGCCGCCGCCCAGGGAGATGATGGCGTCGCACTTCTGCTCCTGGTAGACCTTGACGCCGTCGTGGACGTTCTTGTCGGTCGGGTTCGGCTCGGCGCCGTCGAAGATCACCACGGAAACGCCGGCAGCTTCCACCTGCTCCTTGATCTTGTCAGCCATCCCCATGGCGGAGATGCCCTTGTCGGTAACGAGCAGCGCTTTGGATGCGCCCAGAGCCTTTACCTGGCCGCCGGTTTCCTTTGCGGAACCGATACCCATCAGCGATACTGTCGGAATAAAGAATCCATACGTCTGTTCACCTAATGCCATTTTTTCTTCCTCCTGTGTTGTGTTTCGGGTTTCAAACCCGTGTGGCGGTTCCGCCATCCTTAAACTTTTTGATTATGCTGCATACGGTTTCGTAAAACGGTTTTCTAGGGTATCGCAAACCTCGTACCAGTATGATAGCAAGTCCGAATTTTTCTTACGGCCTTACCTTTTTCAGTGACAAATCGTATACTTAACAATTAGGGGGACTTTTATTGCGTATACCGCCCCCGGAATGCCCCGTTCTGAAACAGAGCACGGCCACTGTTCCAAGATGGAACGTGTGTCATGATGTGGAACGCCCACTCTTGACTCCCCTTTCCCCTCTTTTCTCGCCCCTTTCGATACCAGACCTATTTTCGAAAACCGGTTTGTTTCTTCTGTAATCACTAAGTTAGCTCAGTATTTGATCGGCGATCTTCACCATCCATCAGAAGCGGTGAAAAATTGGTATCGATATTGCCAATGTTTACAAACGAGGGCCGTTTCGAGAGGTAATGATTCACGATGGACCGGAGTTTGGGATGGGACTGACTGACGCCTATGGCAGACGTATTAATTACTTGCGGCTTTCCGTGACCGACCGCTGCAATCTTCGCTGCTGCTACTGCATGCCGGCAGAGGGGGTGAGCAAGCTGGAGCACCGCGACCTGCTCTCCTATGAGGAGCTGCTGCGGGTCTCTGAAGCATGTGTCCGGGAAGGGGTCGAGAAGATCAGGGTGACCGGCGGGGAGCCTCTGGTACGCAAAGGGCTGGTGCCCTTTCTCAAGGAACTGTCCGGGCTGGCAGGGCTCAAGGAACTGGTGCTGACCACCAACGGAATGCTGCTCCAGGAGCTGGCGCTCCCTCTGCGCAAGGCTGGTGTGGCGAGGCTCAATATCAGCCTGGACTCCCTCAAGCCCGAGACCTTCGCCCGCGTCACCCGTGGCGGGGATCTCGCCCGGGTGATGTCCGGGATCGTCACTGCCGAGAAGGCCGGCTTTCCGCCGGTAAAGATAAATATGGTGGTGATGCGCGGGATCAATGATCAGGAAATCCTCGACTTCGCAGCCCTCACCCTGAAAAAGGCCTACACCGTGCGCTTCATTGAATACATGCCGACCCTGTGCGACCACGAGTGGGGAGCCCAGTGCATGTCCGGCAGCGAAATCCTGCAGCGCATCTCGGAGCGCTACCCGCTCTTGCCGCTGGTGAGCGCAGAGATGGCGGGACCGGCCAGGAACTTCAGGATAGAAGGGGCGGCAGGGGCGATTGGCATCATAACCCCCATCTCCGGCCACTTCTGCGAGAGCTGTAACCGGATCAGGGTCACCGCGGCCGGGCGGGTGAGGAGCTGTCTCTTTTCGGAACAGGGCGTGGATCTCAAGCCGCTGCTGGCTATGTCTGACGATGACACGCTCCGGCAGACCGTGCGGCGGATCGTGAACGAGAAGCCTGGCCGTCACCACCTGGCCGAAGAGCAGGAAGAGAAGCAGCGAGTGAACATGTCGAGGATCGGCGGGTAAGGAGGGCAAGATGACCGGAGTGATCGTTGCGGTAAGCATCAGCACGTCGAAGGGTGAGCGGAAGACCCCGGCTCCCCTGGTGCACGTACGTGAGAACTACGGCATCATCGGCGACGCCCATGCCGGCGACTGGCATCGCCAGGTGAGCCTGCTGGCCCAGGAGAGCATCGACAAGATGCGGGCGATGGGGCTCGACGTCAACGCGGGTGATTTCGCTGAAAACCTGACCACCAGCGGAATCGACCTGCTGGCACTTCCGGTCGGCAGCAAGCTGGCCGTGGGACCGGTGGTGCTGCAGATCTCGCAGATCGGCAAGGTCTGTCACACCCGCTGCGCCATCTACTACCAGGCCGGCGACTGCGTGATGCCCAAGGAAGGGATCTTCGCCACCGTCCTGAGCGGCGGCGTGATCAGGCCCAACGACACCATCGAGATCTTGGAACTCGCCGCCTGACCCCATCCTCACCCTGTCCCTCCCATCGAAGGGGAGGAGACGTCAGGCGGGACGACGCCGGTGACCGGCTTACTTCCTTCGCCTTCTTCCAGCGATCCATCCCCTACAAGGGGGGGCAGGGGTGAGGATGGGGGAGCGACTGAAGAAGCAAACAACGAATCACGAGCTGTCATGGACAGCACAAATAAAGCAGAAAGCATCAAAGGGGGAAGTTATGAAGACAGCAAAGGACAAGAAGGGGAACATCATTTCTTTCAGGATGAGCGACGAGGAGCGTGAGGCCGTTCAGCAACTGATGGAAAGCAAGAACAAGAAGGCGTCCTCCATCATGCGCGAGGCGTTCAACCTGTTCAGGGAGCAGTGGGAGATGTCCCGCCGCATGGAAAACCCCATCGAAAACTAAGCCGCAGAACCAGCGCACAAGCGTCCGAACGTCCCGATAACCTGTCCGAAAGTTCCCTCTCCCGAAGGGGGAGGGTTAGGGAGGGGGGAGGGGAGCACAACCGGGGAGCACAACGCAGGAGTCATCATGCATCATCAATCGTCGGCAGCAACCAATCTGGCGCCTGAACTCGAACCGGCTTTCCGGGATCATCCGACCAAGCTGTTCGTGGAAACCACCAGCCGCTGCAACCTGAACTGCGTCATGTGCATGAAGCAAAACGGCGATGGTGCCTCCTGCGACGGCGACCTCGATCATCACCTGTTTGCCGCCCTTGAACCGGCGCTGACCACCGTGGATGCGCTGGTGTTGAACGGGGTGGGGGAGCCGCTGCTCAACAACAGGCTGGAGCAGTATATCAGCCGCGCCAAACGGCTGATGCCCGCCGGCAGCTGGACCGGTTTCCAGTCCAACGGGCTTTTGCTCTCGAACCTGCGCGCCATCTCGCTGTTGGACGCCGGCGTCGACAAGATCTGCCTCTCCATGGATGGCGTCGACTCCTCCACCTTCGAGAGCATCCGGACCGGCAGCGAACTGGCCGACCTGGAGCACGCACTGTCCGCGCTGGTGGACGCCAAGCGGATCTGCGGCCGTCCTGAGATGGAGATCGGCGTCGAGTTCGTGGTAATGCGTGAAAACCTTACCCAGCTTCCCGCAGCCGTGGCATGGGCGGCGGAGCGCGGCGTCAGCTTCGCGCTCGTCTCCCACCTGCACCCCTTTGACGACGTGCATGTCGCCCAGTGCAGCTACGACCTCTGTACCGACGAAGCCATTTCCCTGTACCAGAGCTGGAAGAGCAAGGCGGAGCTCAAGGGGATCGACATCACCCGCTATTTCGGGGAGCTGTGGCATTTCTACAAATCCCGATCCCCGGAGGCCCGCGCCATCATCGACTTCGTCGCCGCCATGAAGGCGGACGCGCAGCGCCGGGGGATCACCCTGGACCTCAAGCGGTTGTTCGCCATGAACGGTGAGCGGCTGGCCGAATGCCAGGATGTCTTTGACGAGGCGATGGTGGTCGCCCGCCAGGCAGGGCTCGACCTGAGACTGCCGGAAATAGTCCGCCGCGAAAAGCGAAGCTGTTCCTTCATCGAGGAGGGGAGCGCCTTCGTGTCATGGCAGGGGATGGTGCATCCCTGCTACCACCTCTGGCACCACTGCCGTTCCTACGCGAACGGCTGGCTCCATCCGGTCAAGCCCCGCGCCTTCGGTAGCCTTACCGAAAGCAGCATCCTCGACATCTGGAACAGCAGCGAGTTCCGCAGCTATCGCTACAACGTCGTCACCCACAACTATCCCTCCTGCTCGGAATGCAACTTTTCCCCCTGCGACCTGGTCCAGGAAGAGGAGTTCGTCCAGGACTGCTACGTCAACACCGAGCCGTGCGGCAGCTGCCTATGGAACTCCGGCGTATTCCGCTGTCTCGACTGACCTCGTCACCGACTATCCTCCTTCGGAACTTGCCTCAACTCAATCCGCCTATGCCAACACCCCCTCGCCCTCCGGGAGAGGGCCGGGGTGAGGGAAGCCGCGTATCCTCGTGGAAATTTCCCCCACCCTAACCCTCCCGTGGGGAGAGGGGACAGCTGTCTGTGGCGACAATGTGAAATCAATAACTGGGGCAAGACTAAACCGGATAGAGTTGGGGCAAGGGAGGGTTTTTCTTTAAAGGCAGCTTTAACCTTACATGTGCAACTATTGGTAAAACCGCACTAAATACTACGTGAAA
>NZ_DATFBA010000130.1:0-8284 GCF_035254065.1 Geomonas sp. | reverse complement strand
GAACAGGGATTCAACTGAAAAAAGCAGAGGCTTTATTTAACAGGGATGAAGGGGATTAAGGGGATAACATCTAAGGCTAACTCAACATCTTAGAACAAATTCTGGGGTTTAAAGCTTTAGGGCTTACCAGGATCCTGTTTTTAGTTTTTATCCCCTTCATCCCCTTCATCCCTGTTAAAAATGCTGTTAGTTTTTATGTTTTTAGGCCTTTAAGAGGTTCCCATGCTTCTGATGATAGACAACTACGACTCCTTCACCTACAACATCGTCCAGTACCTGGGCGAATTGGGTGAGGATGTGCGGGTTTTCCGCAACGACAAGATCACCCTCTCGGAGATCGAGTCTCTGGCTCCGGACCGCATCGTCATCTCCCCGGGTCCCTGCTCCCCGGCTGAGGCCGGCATCTCCGTCGAGGTCATCCGCCACTTCGCCGGCAAGATCCCCATCCTCGGCGTCTGCCTCGGCCACC
The DNA here is from genome assembly GCF_035254065.1 of Geomonas sp. Lineage (GTDB taxonomy): Bacteria > Desulfobacterota > Desulfuromonadia > Geobacterales > Geobacteraceae > Geomonas. Next base: position 7,815 of record NZ_DATFBA010000130.1, on the reverse strand, counting down.
AGTCGATCGGCTACGCCTTCGGTGGCAGGGTTATCAAGAGCGCCACCCTTATGCACGGCAAGACTTCCCCCATCCACCACGACGGCAAGGGGCTCTTCGAGGGGCTTCCTAATCCCTTCTCCGCCACCCGTTACCACTCCCTGATCGTGGAGCGTGATTCGCTTCCCAAGGAGCTGGAGGTCACCGCCTGGGTCGCCGAAGGCGAGATCATGGGCATGCAGCACCGGACCCTTCCCATCTGGGGGGTCCAGTTCCATCCCGAGTCGATCCTGACCGAAGGCGGCATGGACCTGCTGCGGAATTTCCTGAAGATGTCGAGAAACCAGTGAAGGGTGAAAGGTAAGGAGCAGTCATGATCCGCAAAGCAATCGCACGGGTGGTCGAACGGCAGAATCTGAGCGAGTCCGAGATGATCGAGGTCATGGACCAGGTGATGTCGGGCGAGGCCACCCCCGCCCAGATCGCCTCCTTCATCACTGCTCTCAGGATGAAAGGTGAGACGGTCGAAGAGATCACCGGGGCTGCTCGGGTCATGCGCGACCGGGTCACCCCCATCCGGGTCGGCAAAAGGGTGATCGACCTCGACCGCGACGATATCAACATCGACCAGGAGACCATCCTCGATACCTGCGGAACCGGCGGCAGCGGCACCAACAGCTTCAACATCTCCACCACGGTCGCCTTCGTGGTCTCCGCCTGCGGGGTCAAGGTCGCCAAGCACGGCAACCGTGCCGTTTCCTCCTCCTGCGGCTCCGCGGACGTTCTGGAGGCCCTGGGGGTAAACCTCAACATCACCCCGGAGACGGTGGAGCGCTGCATCGCCGAGGTCGGCATCGGCTTCCTGTTCGCCCCCGCCCTGCATGGCGCGATGAAGCACGCGATAGGCCCCAGGCGCGAGATCGGCATCCGAACCATCTTCAACGTGCTGGGGCCGCTGACCAACCCGGCCGGCGCCGATTGCCAGGTGCTCGGCGTGTACCGGGAGGATCTGGTCGAAAAATTGGCCCACGTGCTTAAGAAGCTTGGCTGCAAGAGAGGTTTCGTCGTGCACGGGTTGGACGGTATGGATGAGATCACCCTAGCCGGCGGCACCCTGGTCGCGGAGGTCAGCCAGTCGGGGGTCGCCATCCGCAAGATCTCCCCGGAAGAGTTCGGCTTGCAAAGCTGCAGCGCGGAGGATCTGCGGGGCGGTGACGCGCAGGGCAACGCCGGCATCGTCAAGGACATCCTGGCAGGCAAACCCGGCCCCAAGAGGCAGGTGGTGCTGTTGAACGCCGCGTACGCCCTGGTTGCCGCCGGCAAGGCTGCCGATGTCGCGGAAGGGATACGGATTGCCGAGGATACCATCGACTCCGGCCGGGCCGCCCGGCAATTGGAGAAACTGGTCGCCCTTACCAACGAGATAGAGTAGCTGCTCCAGCTCACGGCGGGCGAAGTTTTATCTTCCCTCGCCCCTTAGGGGAGAGGGTGCCCGAAGGGCGCGTTAGGGTTGCCGCGACTTGCCAGAAAAGCGCCGCCCTCACCCCCGCCCCTCTCCCATAAGGGGGCGAGGGGAGCGTTGCTTCAATCAGCTTCACACGATGAGGAACATAGAAGAGATGACCCAGATACCCGACGTCCTCAAGAAGATAGTCGATTACAAGCAGGGCGAACTGGCCGCTGAGAAGGCCGCCGCGCCGCTCAACGAGATCACTGCCCGCCTCGCCGACCTGGAAGACCACCCGCGCGGCTTCGAGGCCGCCCTGCGTAACGCCTGCGAATCCGGCTGGACCGCCATCATCGCCGAGGTGAAGAAGGGCTCTCCCTCCAAAGGGGTCATTCGTCCCGATTTCGACCCGCTGGAGATCGCCTCCATCTACCAGGACAACGGCGCCAGCTGCCTGTCGGTGCTCACCGACCAGCACTTCTTCCTCGGGCATCTAGGCTACCTCGCGTTGATCCGGGAACAGGTGAGCCTGCCGCTTCTGCGCAAGGACTTCATCTTCGATCCCTACCAGATCTACCAGGCCCGGGCCGCCGGCGCCGACGCCATCCTGCTGATCGCCGCCATGCTGGACCTCCCGCAGTTGCGCGACTTCCATGCGCTTGCCCGCGAGCTAGCCCTGGACGTCCTCCTGGAGGTGCATGACGAGCGCGAGCTGGAGACCGCACTGAAGACCGATTGCACCATGATCGGCATCAATAACAGGAACCTGCGCACCTTCGGGGTGGACATCGCCACCTCGGAACGTCTGGCCGCCCAGATACCGGAAGGGCGGCTCATCGTCGCGGAAAGCGGTATAAACCGTCGCGAGGAGATCGTCAGGCTGACCGAGAAGGGGCTGCACGCCTTCCTGATCGGCGAGTCGCTGATGCGGGAAACAGACATAGGAGAGAAACTGCGGGAACTGCTCGGGTGAGCTGACATCCCGTTACAGCAAGGTCGATGGTCGGGAACTGGCTCCGCAGGTGCCTGTCCCCTTGAAATGGCGATGATCGGGGCTGGCTCCGCAGGTGCCTGTCCCCCTTGAAACGGTCCCGTGAAAGGAGTCGGTATGTACACCAAGGTTGTGCTTGAGGAGAGCAGGATACCGAAGCAGTGGTACAACATCATCCCTGATATGCCCGGACCGCTCGCTCCGGTGATCAACCCGCAGACCCTGCAGCCGGTGACTCCGGACGACATGACGGCCATCTTCCCCATGGCCCTCATCGAGCAGGAGATGTCGACCCAGCGCTGGATCGATATACCCGACGAGGTACGGGAGATCTACAAGCTCTGGAGGCCTTCGCCGCTGTACCGGGCGCGCCGCCTGGAGCAGGCTCTGGGAACGCCGGCCAAGATCTACTACAAGTACGAGGGCGTTTCGCCGGCCGGCTCCCACAAGCCGAACACGGCGATACCGCAGGCTTATTACAACAAACAGGCGGGCATCCGCCGGCTGGCCACCGAAACCGGCGCCGGCCAGTGGGGCAGTTCACTGGCCCTGGCCTGCTCCATGTTCGGGCTGGAGTGCACCATCTACATGGTCAAGGTGTCCTGCACCCAGAAGCCGTACCGTAAAAGCATGATGCAGTTGTGGGGAGGGCAGGTGATCCCTTCTCCCTCGGAGTTCACCAATGCCGGCCGCTCCATCCTGGCCCACGATCCCGACAACCCGGGGAGCCTCGGCATCGCCATTTCGGAAGCGGTCGAGGATGCTGCCAGCCATGCCGATACCAACTACGCGCTGGGGAGTGTGCTCAACCACGTATGTCTCCACCAGACCGTGATCGGGCTGGAGGCCAAGGAGCAGTTGGCCATCGCCGGGGATTACCCGGACGTGGTGATCGCCTGCTGCGGTGGCGGCTCCAACTTCGCCGGTATCGCCTTCCCGTTCGTGGCCGATCGTGCCGCCGGCAAGGAGGTGCGCTGTCTGGCGGTCGAGCCCGCATCCTGCCCGACGCTCACCAAGGGAACCTACGCCTTCGATTACGGCGACACGGTGAAGATGGCCCCCATCGTCAAGATGTACACGCTGGGGCACGATTTCGTCCCCCCCGGCATCCACGCCGGCGGGCTTCGCTACCACGGCGACTCCGCCCTCATCTCCCAGCTCCTCCATGCCGGGCAGATCGAGGCCAAGGCATATAAGCAGAACTCCTGCTTCGAGGGAGCCCTGTTGTTCGCCAGGAGCGAGGGGATCGTGCCGGCCCCCGAATCCTCCCATGCCGTGCGGGCCGCCATCGACGAGGCTGTGCTGGCCAAGGAAGAAGGGAAGGAGCGCACCATCCTGTTCGGGCTTTCCGGTCACGGCCAGCTCGACATGGTGGCGTATGATGCCTACCTGTCCGGGAACCTCGAGGACTTCGAGTACCCCGAGGAAAAGATCCGGGAGGCCCTGCAGCGGCTCCCCAAGGTTGTGCTGTAAGTAGGCGGGTATACAGGAATGACAAAGGTTAAGATCTGCGGTATAACATCGCTTGATGACGCCCTGCTGGCTGCCGAAGCGGGGGCTGACGCCCTGGGATTCATCTTCTTCGAAAAATCCCCCCGTAACGTCGAGCCGGAGCGGGCGGCTCGCATCATCGCGGCACTACCCCCCTTTGTCCAGGCTGTCGGTCTCTTCGTCAATGCCGAACTCGACTACGTGAATGAGACTGCCGACCGTTGCGGCCTGGACATCGTCCAGCTCCATGGGGAGGAGAGCCCTGAGTACTGCCGGTTGGTTCGCAGGCGGGTGATGAAGGCCTTGAGGGTGCAGGGGATGGAAAGTCTGGCGCCCATGGCCGACTACCATGTGGCCGGCTTCGTGCTGGACGCCTACTCACCCAACGCTCATGGCGGCACCGGGGAGACCTTCGACTGGGAGTGCGCGATTGCCGCCAAGGAAAAAGGTACCGTAATACTGGCTGGCGGGCTGACCCCCGACAACGTCGCCGCCGCGGTAGCCAAGGTCGCCCCCTACGGCGTCGACGTCTCCAGCGGCGTGGAACTTTCTCCCGGCAAAAAAGATCGCGAGAAGGTCGGTAAGTTCATCAAGCAGGCCAAAGGCTTTTTTTAAGCAGCACCCAACAGAAGAACATCAAACAAAGGAGAGGCAATGAAGATTATCGTAACCGATGAGGTGGCTCAAGAAGGATTGGCTCTTTTGCAGAACGACCCGCGTGTGCAGCTCGACGTGAGGCTGGGACTGAAAAAAGAGGAGCTCTACTCTATCATTGGGGATTACGACGTTATCATCACCAGGAGCGGCACCACGGTAGACAAGCCCCTGCTGGACGCCGGTAAGAACCTCAAAATGGTGGCCCGCGCCGGGGTCGGTGTCGACAACGTAGATGTCGACTACGCCAGCGCCAAAGGGGTCATCGTGGTCAACGCACCTTTCGGAAACGTCAACAGCGCCGCTGAGCACACCATGGCGCTGCTTTTGGCTTTCTGCCGCAACGTCACCAAGGCCAACGGCTCCCTCAAGAGCGGCGCCTGGAAGCGTGCCCCCTTCACCGGCTATGAGCTGAAAGGGAAGACCGCCGGCGTCATCGGCCTCGGCAAGGTCGGCGGCCGCGTCGCCACCCGCCTGAAGGCCTTCGAATGCGAAGTCATCGCCTGCGATCCATACATCGCCGAGAAAAGGGCGCACGACCTGGGCGTCAAGCTGGTCACCCTGGACCATCTGATCCGGGTATGCGATATCATCACCGTGCACACCCCGCTCACCGACGAGACCCGCGACATGATCGGCAAGAAGGAGATCGCCGCCATGAAGGACGGCGTCATCCTCATCAACTGCGCCCGTGGCGGCATCTACAACGAGGAGGCCATGGTCGAGGCCCTGGAGTCCGGTAAGGTCACCGGTGCCGCCTTCGACGTTTGGACCCAGGAGCCGCCCGATTCCGAGGTGCTCAAGAAGTTGATCGCCCAGGAGAAGATGATTGTCACCCCGCACCTGGGCGCCAACACCTTCGAGGCCCAGGTCAACGTGGCGGTCGACGTCTCCAAGGAGATCATCCATTACCTCGACGAGATGCCGATCGAGAACGCCATCAACATCCCCAGGTTCGACGCTTCGCTCATGGGGCAGATGCGCCCGTACCTCAACCTGGTGAACGTGCTCTCCGATTTCGTGGTCCAGTTGGTCGACACCAACATCAACAAGATCACCTTCACCTACTCCGGCAGCATCGCCCAGCACGACTGCACCCCGATCACCGTCTGCGGACTTGCCTCGCTGCTGAACCGTCGTGTCGAGCAGGACGTCAACATGGTCAACGCCCAGCTGGTAGCCCAGAACATGGGTATCGTGGTCAACGAGGCGAAATCGACCCAGAGCGAAGCCTTCTCCAACATGATCACCATCACCATCGAAGGCCCTGGCGAGAAGCGTCTGGTTTCCGGTACCCTCTTCGAGGAAATCCCGCGCATCGTGAAGCTGCGCGACTACCAGATGGATTTCAGGCCCGAGGAGCACATGCTGCTTCTGGCCTACGGCGACCGCCCCGGCATCATCGGCAAGATCGGCACCATCCTGGGCGAGGCCGACATCAACATCGGCTCCATGAACCTCGGCCGTCGCGAGAAGAAGGGAGAGGCCATGGTCATCCTGTCGCTCGACTCCGCGGTGCCGCCCGAGGTGGTTGAAAAAGTTCGCGTCGCCACCGAGGCGAACTTCATCAAGCCCCTCTACATCGCGACTGCGAAGAACGCTTAAGGGAGCGGTGCTGCTGCGCCGGCTGTGCTAAAAACACCAAAAGCAATCCCCCCTGTCCCCCCTTTATCAAGGGGGGGACGTAGGCGCGGCAGATCCTCGCAATTTGGAAATAATCGTGGTAATTCGAATAAAAAAGGCCCCGGTCAGGTACCGGGGCCTTTTTTATGGTTGTTTCTCCACCTCCTACGTCATCACGGAAGCGGTGAAATTATCTCGTATAGCTCGATAACCGTCCCCCCCTTGATAAAGGGTGTATAGACTGGGGACATAGGTTACACATGTTCGGGGACATGGGTGACACTTATTACCAAGTCGTGACTTCACTCTTAGGAGGTGGCCATGCCTTGGCAAGAGGTGGATACCTTGACCCTGAGGACAGAATTCGTGATGTTAGCAACCCGAGAAGGCTGCAACATCTCCCAGCTGTGCCGGCATTTCGGAATCAGCAGGGATAAAGGTTACAAGTGGCTGCGCCGATTCGCTGAATCTGGCGCTGCAGGCCTCGAGAATCATTCTCGAAAACCCCACAACAGCCCGAACAAGACAGATGAGTTGATCGAAGAAGCAATCATCAATCTTCGAAGACAACATCCAGCGTGGGGAGGCCGCAAACTCAAGGCTAGACTGGAGGCCATCGGATTCGAAGGAGTTCCGGCTCCCTCTACAATAACTGCTGTCTTACACCGTCACGGCTTGATAGACCCGTCACAATCTAGCAAACATACGGCCTATACCCGGTTTGAACATGACAGGCCCAATGCTCTTTGGCAGATAGACTACAAAGGGCCCATTCCGACTCACCGCGGGCAGTGCCATCCGTTGACGGCATTAGACGACCACTCTCGGTTCAACGTTGTCCTTTTGGCTTGCCCCGATGAGACGGCACGTACTGTCATCAACGCCTTAACCGATGCCTTCCGTCGGTATGGCCTCCCCGATCGGATGACGATGGACAATGGCAGTCCTTGGGGAGGTGACGAAAGTGTCGATCTGACCGTGGTTACGGCGTGGCTGATCCGGCTGGGTATAGGTGTGAGCCACTCACGGCCATATCATCCTCAGACACAGGGCAAGGACGAACGGTTTCATCGTACCTTACTAGCTGAAGCAATAGCAGGTCGTCAGTTTCGAGATCTGGCAGACTGCCAGCGCCAGTTCGACTTATTTAGGGACATCTACAACCTTGAACGTCCCCATGAGTCTTTAGGGATGAAACCACCCGTTACACACTATCAGCCAAGCTCGCGGTCTTTTCCGGAAACCTTACCACCTATCGAATATGGTCCGGATGACCTGGTACGCAAAGTACAGGACAAAGGGGAGGTCTTCTTCAGTGGCAAAATATTCCGTGTCCCACGGGCGTTGAAAGGCCAACGGGTTGCCTTCCGTCTCACAAATGTCGATGGCAGGTACGGAGTCTACTACTGCCATCACAAGATCAAAGAAATCGATTTAAAAGTGTCACCCATGTCCCCGAACACTTGTAACCCTTGACTCCGGTCTATACACCCTTTATCAAGGGGGGAACGTGTAGTGGAAGGGCATCGCTAATCCGGTTTCTGTGACCCCAATTACTGCGCTTTGCTCATGTGACGCCCGCACAGGACGTCGAGGGCGGTGACTCCGGCCACGGCTGCCAGGGCGGTGG
>NZ_DATFBA010000129.1:0-10703 GCF_035254065.1 Geomonas sp. | reverse complement strand
GGCTCCTACCTGCTGGCCGGCATGGCCAGCGGCGGCGACACCTTCTTCACTACCGCGCACGGCAGTGGCCGGGCCATGAGCAGGCATCAGGCCAAGAAGAGCTTCAGGGGCGATAAACTGCAGCGGGAGATGGAAGCCCGCGGCATCTACGTCCGCACTGACAGCTACGGCGGGCTGGCCGAGGAGGCGGGCGACGCCTACAAGAACATCGACGAGGTGGTGGAAGCCACCGAATTGGCCGGCCTCAGCAAACGGGTGGCACGGCTGGTGCCGATCGGGAACATCAAAGGCTAGAAGGAAAGGCAACGTCGAGATTGAGATTTAGATTTAGCGTCTAAAGAGTGGGTGGGGGCGGGAATACGGTCAGGGGTGAAAATGTGGACCGCCGTTTTCCGGTTTACTTAATCTCAACCTCAATCTTAATCTCGTCTTTGGGGGTCTTTATGCCGTACGAGTACCGGGGCGACATAGCCCATGCGGATATAGCGTTTGACGCCTGGGGGAAGACTCTGGAAGATGTCTTCCAGGAAGCGGCAAAGGCGACCATGCAGGTGATGGCGGAGAATCTTTCAGCCATACGCCAGGCGGAAACCTTCGAGATCAGCCTTGACCAGCGTAACGAGGAGATGCTCCTCTTCGATTTCCTGAACGAATTGATCTTCTACAAGGACGCCAGGAGGCTGTTCCTGCTCCCCGACCGGTTGTCCATCACCACGACTGAAGAGGGGTGCAGCCTGCAGGCCACCCTCGCCGGGGAGGAGATCGACCCGCAACGGCACCGTCTGAACACTGACGTCAAGGCGGTGACCATGCTGAGGTTCTCGCTCGCCCAGGTCCCGCAGGGATGGCGGGCCACCGTGGTGCTGGATGTCTGATTCGCAACGGCGATGAGTTCAGGTAATGGCGAAGGTAGGCTCGGCGATATGTTCGCTGCGGCAGACCGGGCACCTCCCCGGCCCTTTCAGGCGCTCCCGCTTTCGAAACAAGAACCCGCAGGCCATGCACTCCGCCGGTATCACAACCAGAGCGCCGTGCAGCGCCACCCGGACATGTTCCAGGTGCTCAAGCACCTCCTTCTCGGATATCCCCACCCGCCCGGAGATCTCCCTGGCGGTCAGGCTCTCCTCCTTCAACGCCGCGATTATCTCCTGCCGTATGGTTTCCGGCCTGTCCGCAGGGATGGCCGGCAGCTTCGGTCGACTCCTCATCCTCACCTCCGGTGGCTGGCAATGAAAAAGGGGCGGCGGCTGAATACCGCGCCCCTGGAAAAATCCAGCCTTTCACCCGTCTCTTTTAGCCCAGCACTCCGAGGTTGTTGATGACCCGATCCACCCCGAACACGAACCAGGCGTCCGACTCGGCCGCCAGCATGCTGTTGGGGGAAGCGACCACGCCATCCAGGGTAATCACCCGGTTGCGGCATCTGATCCTAATCTGGGAGGCGTTCACCAGGGGATCCTTCTCCAGCACCAGTCGAAGCAGATCCCGGGTCTCGTCGTCGTTATCCTCCATGGGGGGTGAGAGCTCGATGCCGTTCACCACGTCGCGGCTGCCAGGTACCCACCAGGCGAGCACCCCGGCCAGACGCTTGTGGGAAAGACTCTCTGCGGTGCCGTTCAGGGTCACCACCCCGTCCATGACTTCGACCTCCAGTATCCGCTTCCCATCGTCCAGCGACCTGATCGCTTCCATCTCCTGCTTGACTATCGCCCGTATCGAATAGGAGTCAAAGGCCGGTTCGCCCAGCAAGGCGTCGCAGACGTGATCGCGGATGGCGCCGTCCTCCATCCTCTCCGAAGGCTCGACCCGCAGCCTGTCCACTATGCCGGAAACCGGCGCAGGTGCGGCCGCCACTTCCAGTGCCAGCTTCTTGGCGGCAATCCCATCCACCTCTCCGGACAGGGTGACGGTGCCGTCGGCGAACTCGATGGTGATGGGATGGCGGTGCACGCCGATCCCCGGTTCCCGCTCAAAAGCGGCCTGAATGGCTCCAATGACCTCTTCAGCGCGTATCATGATTCTTCCCCCTTCCTTTGGTGGTCAGGGCTGGCTGATCGTTGCCCGCAGCCCTGGTACCACATCGCCCAAGGACCAATCCCAGCATAGATTGTACCACGCCGGGCTTCCCCCGTCGAATGGGGGCAGCCACCCGTTCATTAACCGCAAGTGCCCGATTTATAGTGTAAACATCACTTACCGTATACTCTGTTGCCCCCACTGTTACTATCACGTTATAATGGGTGCACAAATGGCATCTGCCAAATGAATGGGGCGTTCAACATGTGCAAAAAGATCTTCATCGCGGCCACCGGACAGCATTGCGGTAAAACGACGATCAGTCTCTCGCTGATGCACCTGGCGAAGAAAAGGTACGCGCGGGTCGGTTTCATCAAGCCGATCGGCCCGAAGCTCTTCACGCTGGACAACGTCCAGATGGACATGGACGCCGCGCTGATCGCCTCCATCTACGGGCTGGAAAGCGATCGCGCCCTGATGTCCCCGGTTGTTCTGGGGAGGGGGTTTACCAAGAAGTATCTGGGGGGGGAGATTCCGCCTCAGGTGCCGCTGCAGAAGATCAAGGAAGCCTGCCGGGAGCTGGAAAAGAAAAACGACTTCCTGATCATCGAAGGCTCGGGGCACGGCGGGGTCGGCTCGGTGATCGGCATCAACAACGCCCAGATCGCCAAGTCGCTGAATGCGCCGGTGATCATGGTCGCCGCGGGCGGGATAGGCTGCGTGATCGATTCGGTGGAGCTGAACCTCTCCCTGTTCAGACAGGAAGGGGCGGACGTGAAGCTCGTGCTGGTTAACAAGCTGATCCCCGAGAAGCGGGCGGAAACCCTCAAGTACCTGCAGATGTACTTCGAGCCCAAGGGGCAAAAGGTCGCCGGCGCCTTCGAATACTCGTCCGTGCTCGCCAACCCCACCCTGGTCGACCTCTCCAACCTGCTGAAGCTGCCGCTGCACGGCGACCAGGAAGGGAGGAGCAGGATCATCCACCACGTCCAGTTGGGCGCCGCCTCCTCGCAACGGGTCATCGACACCCTGCAGGAGTCCACTCTGCTGATCACCACCAGTTCGCGCGACGAGCTGATCGTCACCGCCTCAGCCCTCTACAACATCCCCGCGTACCGGGAAAAGCTGGCCGGTCTCATCATCCCCGGCATCGCTCCGGTGTCGGCCATCAGCCAGAAGATCCTGGACGACAGCAACATCCCCTACATCCGGACACTGAAAACCACCGCAGAGGTCTACACGACCCTCAAGGAGCACGTCTCCAAGATCACGGCCGACGACCACGAGAAGATCAACCTGATTAAATCCTCCGCCGAGAGCGTGTTCGACTTCAGGTTGATCGACTCCATGGCCAAGAGTCACCCGTTCTTGATGGCGTCGTAGATCCCCCAAGGGGTCGACTCCACGATCTGCACCGGCTTGCCGAGCTCCCGCTCGAGGTCTTCCACCGTCATGTCGTCCAGAAAGACCCCTTCCCCTTCCTTCATCATCACATCCGGGACCAACACCAGGTCTCCCAGCTCCTGCCCCTTCAGTGCCTCGACGATGTCGCCACCACAGACCAGACCGGTCACCGTGACGCTGGAGCCGAACAGCCGGTTGGTTACGGCGATCGGCCTGACCGTCGCCCCCGTCGCTTTCGACAGACGCTCCAGGAAATCCGACAGGTAACGATAGGGCGATTCCCCCGTCACCACGGTCACGCTGCGCGCCCCTAGCTGCTCCGCTTCTTCTAGCACCTGTTCCGCGTCCGCCAGGAAAAGCGGGATCATCCCGACCCCGTTTTCTATCTGCGGCAGGTCTCCGTAACTCTCCAGCGGGGGAAAGCTGAGCTGTCCCTTGATGTAGAACTCATCAGCCAGGAAGAGGAAAGGCTCTCCCAGCCGCTCCGCGAGCTTTTCCGCCTTGTCCTGCCACTCACCGATGAAGGAGGCGGCGAACTGCTCAGTGACCGGAGTGAGCGCGGGGAGTCTTCCGCGGTGCTCGGTAAGGCCGACCGGGACCACGGCCAGGGACGCGACCCAAGGATGCAGCTGCGCCAGGTCCTCGACGGTCTTGGCGAAAGCCTCACCGTCGTTCAGTCCCGGGCAGAGCACGATCTGGGCGTGCATGGTGATGCGCGCCTCGGCGAGTTCCCGCATGATCTCCAGGATGGGGAGTATGCCGCGCTTGCCAAGCAGATGTTCCCTGAGTTCCGGGTCGGTGGCATGCACGGAGATGTAAAGGGGGGAAAGCCGCTGCGACTTGATCCTCTCCAGCTCTTTCCTGCCGATGTTGGCCAGGGTCACGTAGTTTCCGTACAGAAAGGAGAGCCGGTAATCCTCGTCTTTCACATAGAGCGGCCCCCTGAGCCCCTTGGGAAGTTGATGGACGAAGCAGAAGACGCAGTTGTTCCCGCACCGGGCGGGCGCGGGGGCGGGAAAGACCAGCCCAAGGGATTCCCCTTCTTCCCGCTCGACCTCCACTTCCCAGATCTCGCCGTCCGGCTTCTCGACTTCCAGGACCAGCAGGTCGTCCGCCCCGAAGTAGTTGTAGTCGATTATGTCGCGCAGGGGATGCCCGTTGATCGAGACGAGCCGGTCGCCCCCCTCGATCTCCATCTCTTCCGCAATGCTTCCGGGCAGGACCCTTTCTATCATGAGACCAGACATTGTTCCTCCTCTCGCTGGTGGTATCCGCCGATCTTATAACGTTCCGGGGTTCGACTGCAAGTGGCAGGCAGGACGCGTGACATGAGCAGAGGCTGGAGCCGCGAAAAAAGAGAGGGCAAATAAAGGCAGCCGGCCCGTTGGAACGAGCCGGCTGTTAGGGAGCTGTGGTTAGACGTTATCTTTTGGCAGAATCGATGCGCCTGCGGTGGCGTGGCAGGTCCTACTGGTGCAGCCGGAAAACTCCGTCAACCGAGGTGATGCTGCAGATGGCGTGCTTGTAGATGAGGATGTCGCCGTGCACTTCCATCAGCACCGAGAAGTTGTCGAAAGACTTGATATGTCCTTCCAATTTCTCCCCGGACATCAGCTGCACGAGAACCTTCACCCGCTCCTTGCGTGACTGGTTGAGATACTGATCCTGGATGTTAAAAGGCGTTTTCGGCATGATTCCGCTCCTTTACGCAAAAAATTCAATCACATGTCCAAGGATAGTAACAAATGTTTCAGGATATTCAAGCCAATAAATTTCATTTTCCTTACCAAACCAGGTCATTTGTCGCTTTGCATAGCGCCGGGTGTCTCTTTTAATGAGGGAAACGGCCTCCGGAAGGGTCATTTCGCCCGCCAGAGAGGCCGCGATCTCCTTGTAGCCTATGGAGCGCATCGCTTTGGCTTCCCGATCGTACCCCTTGGCGAGCAGCCGCTCGACCTCCTCCACCAGCCCCGACTCCACCATCCGGTCCACCCGGTGCTCGATGCGGCGGTACAGCTCCTGCCGCTCAACCTTCATGCCGATCTTGAGAGCCTGGTAGTAGGAGCCTGAGAACGCGTGCTCGGAGCGGAAGGAGGAGATGGGGCGCCCGGTCTGGCTGTAGACCTCGAGGGCGCGGATGAGGCGGACACGGTCGTTGACGTGCAGGCGGGAGGCGGTCTCCGGGTCCAGCTCGGACAGCCGCCGGAGCAGTTCCTCCCCCGGGAGATCCTGGAACTGCCGGCGCAGCTCCGGGTCGCCGTTTGGCGAGTCGACCAGACCCTCAAGGAGGGCGCGGATGTACAGCCCGGTGCCACCGACCACGATGGCTTTCTTACCCCTGCCTGCGATGTCTGCGATGGCGGCGGCAGCCGCTAAGCGGAAGTCGGAGGCGGAGAAATTGCGATCGGGGGAGACGATGTCCAGCAGATGATGGGGCACCCTCGCCCGCTCCTCGGCCGACGGTTTGGCGGTTCCGATGTCCATGCCGCGGTATACCTGCATGGAGTCGGCGTTGACTATCTCCCCGTCGATCTCTTCCGCCAATCGTAAGGCAAGCTCGCTCTTCCCCGAGGCGGTAGGCCCGACGATCACCAGCAGCTTGGTTTTGGGAGGTTGTATGTTGGATGGTGAGCAGCTGTCCATTTGCAAAAGCTCTTCTCTCTCGGCGGTGGCCGTCCCGGCGCCCCGGGTGGCCAGACGGGCTTATCCTACCGATACTTATATTCTCTTGAACATCTTCTCCACCTCTCCCAAGGTGATGTTCTGCATCACCGGTCGGCCATGGGGGCAGTTGCTGGAGAAGTCGGTCTCATCCATTTGCCTAAAGAGTGCAGCGATCTCCTGCTGGGCGAGCGGCCGCCGCCCGCGCACCACGCTGTGGCAGGCCATGCGGGCCAGGATGTCCTCCTGGATGTCGGTGAAAGTCCGGCTCCTGCTGAGGCTCCCCAACTCCTCCAGGATGTCCCGCAGGATGCGGAGATAGTCGGACGACGCCATGATCTGCGGCACCGACTTCAGGAGCCAGGTGTTGCCTCCGAATTCCTCCATGGCGAAACCGAGACGTCCCACTTCATCCAGATACTCGACCAGCACCGCGGACTCCCGGAAGGAAAGCTCCACCGTCTCCGGGAAGAGGAGCCCCTGGCTTTCCACCTCCCGCTCCGAGAATTCCCGTTTCAGCCTTTCGAAGGCGACCCGCTCGTGGGCAGCGTGCTGGTCGATGATGACCAGGTCAGTCCCCAACTGGCAGAGGATGTAGGAGGCGTTGAACTGGCCTATCACCGACAGGGAGGAGAAGTATCCGGTGGTGAGGGCTTTGCCCGCTCCACTCACAACAGCAGCACCTGGCTCCGATGTGGCCTCGGCGGCATCGTTGCACTCAACAGCCGCTGCGGCGCGACGAGATGCCAAGGCGGTGTCCGTCTGCATCTCGCTGCTGACGGCGGCCTCCGAGGAAGACGTAGGGGTCCTTTGCTCCCTTTCCGTCCACGCGAATTGCGGGCGGAACGCCGGCTGCGTGCGCGGTCGGTAATCCGCCAGCAGCTCCCTCACCTCGGCGACCTTTGCCGCACTCACCTCGGAGTAGCCGGCTCCCTTCGCGGTGCCCCCGTCCATCAACCTTGGCTGCTCCGGTTGGACCGCCGGCTGCGGCGTCGCCCCTTCGGCAGTTTCGGTTGTCTCGGACCCGGTAGCACGGAATCCGGCCGCGGCAGCGAGGGGTGTAGTGGCAGCCGGGGTGGCAGTGGCAAGGATCGAAGCGGCGGTCGACGGTGTTTTGCCCGCACCGGCAGCAGCCGGGAGGGGCCTAGCTCCCGCGGGAACGGGCTGCGCCGTGTTACCCGCTGCCGAGGCAATCGTCGGCTTAGAATCCTGACCGAACGCCGGCTTTTTCGGCTCTCGCTTGAGCCACGGCGTCTCCTTGAGGACCGACTCTACCGCGAATTGAATGGCGTCGTGCACCCTTCCCTGCTCACGGAACCGGACCTCATGCTTGGTCGGATGGACGTTCACGTCCACCTCCCCCGGCGCGATATCGATGAAGATGGCGACCACCGGGTAGCGCCCGCGCTCGAGGAAGTTGCGGTAGGCCTGGAGGATGGCATGCTGCACGACCTTATCCCTGATGAAGCGGCCGTTTATGTAGGTGTAGAGATGGCTCCCCGCGCTCCGGCTGCACTCCGGCGCCGCCACCAGCCCGCTCACCTTGAGCCCCGAGTCGTCCTGGTAGGAAACGGGGTGAAGCGAGGCCGCCACCGGGCGCCCGAGCATGGTCGCCACCCTCTCCTTCAAATCCGCGTCGAGAGCACGGAAGACCAGCTTGCCGTCCTGGTAATAGGTGAAACGGACATCGGGACGGGAGATGGCGAGCCGCGTCAGCAGCTCTCCGACGTGGCCACCCTCGGTCTCGGCGCTCTTCATGAATTTTAAGCGGGCAGGGGTATTGAAGAAGAGGTTCCTGACCGAAAGGACGGTACCGGTAGCCATGCCACAGCTTTTCACTTCCTTGATCCGCCCCCCCTCCGCGTAGAGCTCGGTCCCTTCCAGGCTGTCACTGGTCCGGGTCGCGATGGTGAGGCGGGAGACGGAAGCGATGGAGGGGAGCGCCTCGCCGCGGAAGCCGAGGGTGCTGAGGGCGAACAGGTCGTCATCGCTGGAGATCTTGCTGGTGGCATGCCGTTCCAGGGCGAGCAACGCATCCTCGCGGGACATCCCGCAGCCGTTGTCGGTTATCTTGATGAGCTTCCTGCCGCCGGACTCGATCTCCACCGTGACCTCTTTGGACCCGGCGTCGATGGCGTTCTCCACCAGTTCCTTGGCGACCGAGGCAGGGCGCTCAACCACCTCCCCGGCGGCGATCTTATTGGTCAAATTTTCGGGCAGTATTCTTATAGTCGTTGCCAATGCAGTCCCTCACAACAGTGCGGATCGAAAATGCTGAGCCAAGATACCTTATGCCCCTGCCTTTTGCAAATGCCAATCCCTTATCCGCGCCGCGTTGTTTGCGCCTTCTGGAAAACGATGCTATAAAGGACTGGATGAAAAAACTGCCATCATACATCGCCTGCGGCACCATCGCAGCACTCACCCTCTCCGGCATCCTTTCTCCGCCGGTCCAAGCCGAGAGCCGTCATCCAGCATCGTACCTTGTCCAGTTGAACGGCCACACCCTGGTGGAGAAAAACCCGGACCTAAGACTTGCTCCGGCCAGCCTCACCAAGATGATGACGGCCCTGATCGTGCTGGAAAGGTGCAAGCTGGAGGAGGTGGTAACGGTCAGCCGGGCCGCCGCCCGCGAGACCGGGCACCGGATCAATCTGCGGCAAGGGCAGCGGCTGAGGGTGCACGACCTCTTGGCAGCCGCCTTGATCTCCTCGGCAAATGACGCCTCCCGGGCCTTGGCCGATCATGTAGCCGGCAACCAGCAGGCCTTCGTCGCCATCATGAACGCAAAGGCGCACGCCCTTCAGCTCCACAATACCCACTTCACCAATGTCTGTGGTCATGACGACCTCTCTCTTTACAGCACCGCACACGACCTGGCAAAACTCGCCGAACTGGCGATGCAACACCCGACCTTCGCCGATCTGGTGGCACGGCCGACCATGGCCATCACCACCGTGGACGGTCGCCGCACCTTTCACTTGAAGAGCGTCAACAGGCTGATTGGCAGGTACCCGGGAGCCACCGGCGTCAAGACGGGGACCACCCCCAACGCCGGCCAATGCCTGGTGGCACTGGCACAACGGGACGACCGCAGGATTCTGCTGGTGCTGATGCGCTCCAGGAACCGCTGGCAAGCTGCTCCCGCCATGCTGGACGCCGCTTTCGCGATACGGACCTCAGCCATGCTGCAGACTGCCATGAAGGGAGATAACGATGAAGCACTACCGGAAGGAGCTCTGGTTCGAGATCAAGAAGAGACGCGGCTTCGTGAATATTACGACAGAATTGTCCAAAGCTCTGTCGGAGAGCGGCATCCGCGAAGGCATACTGCTGTGCAACGCCATGCACATCACCGCAAGCGTGTTCATAAACGACGCTGAGTCGGGACTGCACCAGGACTTCGAGCAGTGGCTGGAAGGGCTCGCTCCGGAGAAACCCCACTCCAGCTACCGTCACAACGACACCGGCGAGGACAACGGAGACGCCCACCTGAAGAGGACCATCATGGGCCGCGAAGTGGTGGTGGCCGTCACCGCCGGGAAGCTCGACCTCGGCCCCTGGGAGCAAATCTTCTACGGCGAGTTCGACGGCATGCGCAGGAAACGGGTGCTCGTCAAGATCATAGGAGAGTGACTTCCCTCTAAACAGATTGTTTCCCCTTTTCCAACGCCCCCCTCCCCTCACCGGGGGGCCGGGGTGAGGATGGGGCAAGGAGGTTCGATATGTCCCTGCATGGCTATCATCCTCTTCAAAGGTTCACTGGTTTCGCACATCTTCTACGTTCCGCCCTCCTTCTGCTGGCCGTTTCCTCCACCGGTTACGCCTCAGACATTCACCTGGACCAGATCAAGCTTCCTCCCGGTTTCCACATCGAGATCTTCGCCAAAGACATCCCTGACGCGCGTTCCATGGCCCTCGGCAGCAAGGGGACCCTCTTCGTCGGCTCCCGCGAAGAGGGAAAGGTATATGCTGTAGTGAACGGCGGCACTCCCAAAGTGAGGATCCTCACCATCGCCAAGGGACTGAAGGAGCCTAACGGCGTGGCCTTCCGCAATGGAGCCCTCTACGTGGCCGAGATCAGCCGGGTGATCCGCTTCGACGGCATCGAGGAGCGGCTGGAGAATCCTCCCAAGCCGGTGATGGTGAATGACGGCTTCCCGAACAAGGCGCACCACGGCTGGAAGTTCATCAGGTTCGGCCCGGATGCGAAACTCTACGTCCCGGTAGGCGCCCCCTGCAACGTCTGCGAATCGAAGGACCCGCGCTTTGCCTCCATCATGCGCATGGACCCGGACGGCAAGCACCTCGAGATCTTCGCCCGCGGCATCCGCAACACCGTCGGGTTCGACTGGCACCCGGTCACCCACGAACTCTGGTTCACCGACAATGGCCGCGACTGGATGGGGGACAACCTCCCCCCGGACGAACTGAACCGCGCGCCCAGACCGGGGTTGCACTTCGGCTTTCCCTACTGGCACGGCCGCACCATCAAAGACCCCGACTTCGGATCACGCATGAAGAAGGAGGACTTCGTCCCCCCCGATGTGGAGCTTCCCGCCCATGTCGCCGCCCTAGGCATGCGCTTTTACACGGGCGCCATGTTCCCCAAGGAGTATCAG
>NZ_DATFBA010000128.1:0-25058 GCF_035254065.1 Geomonas sp. | reverse complement strand
GCGTACATCATCTTCTTGAGGGCCGCGAAGTCCTTGGAGCCTTTACCTTCCACCATGTAGCAGGCCAGGGTGAAGGGGGCGCCGCCGAAGCCGATCAGGGGGACCTTGGTCTCCAGGGCTTTGCGGAGCATCTTGACGGCGTCCAGGACGTAGGGGACGTCGGTCTCCATCTTGGGGATCTTCAGGGCCTCGACGTCGGCCATGGTGCGGATCGGGTGCTCGAAGACCGGGCCGGGGACGAAGTCGAGTTTCATGCCCATCGGCTCGATCGGGGTCAGGATGTCGGAGAAGAGGATGGCGGCGTCGACGCCCAGGATGTCGACCGGCTGCACGGTTACTTCGGTGGCCAGCTCGGGGGTTTTGCAGAGTTCGAGGAAGGTGCAGGTGGAACGGACGCGCATGTAGTCGGGAAGGTAGCGGCCTGCCTGGCGCATCAGCCAGACGGGGACTACGTCAACGGGCTTGCCCCAACATGCATCGAGAAATCTGGTATTCATTGTAAATCCTCCTTGGATTGAAAAACCTTTTTAACCGCTGAAACCCCAAAGCATACTTAACAGGGATAAAAACGGATGAAAGGGATAAAGACGAATCAAAAACTCAAGCTTTGGGTTAAAAATCCTACTGCCTGAAACAATAAACGGCGGATATAAACAACTTCAAAGGCTTTGAACACGGATGACGCGGATTGTGCGGATCTTCACGGATTTCAAAGCAAAAAGACCAAACACTTAAGGTAAAAACAAAGCTACACCAACGAGAACATGGATGAACACGGATTCCACGGGATAACTGCTGAACCAAAATCTTAGGGTTAAACCCTCAGGCTCTTAGATCCGTGATAATCCGCCAAATCCGCGTCATCCGCGTTCCATTATGATGGCTTACTTCTTCTCCTGCAGGCGGATCGGGACGTAGTTGCAGAACGGTTCTTCTTCCATGTAGTCGCCGTGGACGGCATCGGCTCTCGCTCGGCAGCCGCCGCAGACGTTGATGTACTCGCACTGGCCACACTTGCCTTTGTAGGCTTTGAAGTTCCTCAGGTCTTTGAAGATCTCGCTGTTCTCCCACAGCTCCCTGAACGGGGTCTCCTTCACGTTGCCGGCGGTCCTGTGGAAGTAGCTGCAGGGCTTGAGGTTGCCGTGGCAGTCGATCAGGCAGATGGTTTGGGCGGCGATGCACCCTTTGCCGCCGCCGGTGGAGAAGGTGAGCGAACGGCGCTCGAATTTCTCACCTTCGGCCTTGGCTTTCTGGGGAACGATCCGGTAGTAGTGCGGCGCGCAGGTCGGACGCATCAGGATGTCGTCTTCCATCTTCTCCTGGTGGTAGTGCCAGTCGAGGATCTCTTCGTAGTCTTCCTTGCTGATCAACTCGTTCATGATCTCTTCGCCTCGGCCGGTGGGGACGATCATGAACATGTACCAGGCGGTGGCGCCGATGGACTTGGCCAGCTTGAAGGTGGCGGCGATGTCGTGCTGGTTACGCTTGGTGAAGGAGGAGTTGATCAGGAACTTCTGGCCGTGCTTTCTGAAAAGTGCCGCGGCGTTCATCACGCCTTCGAAGGCGCCCGGGCACTGGCGGAAGTTGTCGTGAATCTCGGGGCAGGAGCCGTCCAGGGAGAGCGACACCATCTTGATGTCGGCTTTCTTCATCTTCTCGCAGACTTCGTCGGTGACCAGCGCGCCGTTGGTGGCCATGCACATACGCAGGCCAAGCGAGGTGCCGTATTCGGCCAGTTCGAAGATGTCGGGACGCATGAGGGGTTCGCCGCCGGAGAGGACCACGACGGGCTTGGAGAAGTCGGAGATCTCCTTGATCAGCTTCTTGCCTTCTTCAGTGGTGAAGTCGCCTTCGGAGGAGGTCAGTTCGGAGGAGCAGCGACAATGTACGCATTTGAGGTTGCAACGTTGGGTGGTTTCCCAGGCGATCCATTTCGGTACGAACTCTTCAGCCATTTTTTCTCCAATTCTCGGCTTGCGAGGGGGGCAGGTGAGAGATTTTCCCATGCAGGTTACTATGAAACGGGGAATTAACTCAAGAAGAATCGATTATAGCAAAAGTTGGCCGCATAGTGCCGTAGAGACGCAGATGACGTGGAGAAATGGGTGCGGATATAGGCAAGTCAAAGGCTATTGAACGCGGATGACGCGGATTGGACGGATGCTCACGGATTTAAAGAACCACAATCAGAAGCTTTAACGGAAAACCTAAAAAGGACTGCATTTTAACAGGGATAAAAGCGGATGAAAGGGATAAAGGCCAGTCAAATAGTAGGAAGTACTTAACCGGAGAGAGTGCAGGACGCAGGGGAAAGCCTTTTGGGGGTAACTCTGGAACGGCTTTGAGGATAGAGCTGCAAAAAGTTCACTCGGACATTTTGCGGTTGAAGGTGACCACCGCGATTGTGAAGGTGAGGGCGGCGGAGAGGACGAGGTTGATGAGGTAGAGGGCGGGGACGCGGCCGTTTAACAGGGCGTCTCGGGCGCCTTCGAAGACGGCGGTGGTGGGGAGGAGCTTGATCAGGGGGAGGATGGCGGCGGGGTAGCTGGTCAGCGGGAAGAAGATGCCGGCCATGAAGATGAGGGGGACGATGACTACGGATTGCACGCGGCCGATGTTCTCGGGCTTGTCGATCACGGTCCCGCAGATGGTTCCCAGGCAGGAGAAGGTCATGGAGGAGAAGGCGATCACCAGGATGTACAGGGGGAGATGGCTGTAGTCTATCCGGAAGGGGGTCATCAGCAGGATGACCAGGAAGACCACGGCTCCCTTGATGGCGCCCTGGGAGAAGCCGGAGAAGATCTTGCCGATCACGATGTCGTACACGGTGACGGGGGTGACGCGGTACTCCTCGATGGTGCGCTGGACGCGGCGGTGGAACCACATGCTCCAGGAGCTCTCGTCGAAGGCGCCGTTGACGGCGGTCATGGAGATGAGGCCGGGGGCGATGAAAAGGGCGTAGGGGACGCCGTTCACGTCGGTGATGTAGCCTTTCAGGCCGAAGCCGAAAGCCAGATACAGGGTGAGGGGATAGGCGACCACGGCGATCAGCTCGGAGAGGATGCTCCGCCTCAGCACCAGCATGTCACGGCCCCAGATTGAGAAGGCACCTTTGAACATTTACACCTCTGATTTACGATCTTCGCGGATCCAGGCAGAACCTACGGCTTAAGCGACCACGGATGACGCGGATTGGGCGGATCTGCACGGAACAAAAGGCAGAAGCGAAAGGCTTTATGAACAGGGATGAACGGGATGAAAGGGATAAAACCCTGTTGATAATGCTTTTTGTTTTTACTCTAAGACTTTTTATCCGTGTGAATCCGTTCAATCCGCGTCATCCGTGTGCCAGCTTTTGACTTTGCTTGAGATCCGCGGGGTTGGTCGGCGGCGCCGGGCTCCCTCACCCCTGCCCCTCTTCCGCCTTCGCCTCGACGTCTTCGGCGGACATGCCCGGGGGGCGAGGGGTTGTTGGTGGTGGACGGGGCTTATTCTCTGATCTTCTCTCCGGTCAGGGAGATGAAGACGTCTTCTAAGGTCGGTTCTTTCAGACAGATCCTCCGGATGTCGGCGCCGGCCAGGAAGTCCATGAAGGGCTTGATGCTGTCTTCTCCGGCTAAGGTTATCTTGAAATAGCTTCCCTCCCGCTCGACACTCCTCACGAAGGCCAAGGACTTCATCTTGTTCTCGTAGCTGTCGGCGTCACTCCTGAATTCCACTTCGTACACGTGGGCGCGGGAGAAGGCGTCTTTGAGCTGTGCGGCGGTGCCGTCGGCCAGCGATTCCCCGTGGTCCATGATCATGATCCGGTCGCACAGGGCGTCGGCTTCGTCCATGTAATGGGTAGTCAAAAAGACGGTCATCTTCCGGCGCAGCCCCCGGATGTACTCCCAGAGTGCCCGCCTCGACTGGGGATCGAGTCCGGTGGTGGGCTCGTCCAGGAAGAGGACGCGGGGCTCGTGCACGAGGGCGCGCGCGACTACCAGGCGGCGCTGCATCCCACCGGAGAAGGTGTCGGGGAAGTCTTTCTGCCGATTGGCCAGGCCGGTCATCTCCAGGAGCTCGTCGATCTTGGGGTTGTAGTCGGACGGGCGCATACCGTGCAGGCGGCCGTGCAGGATCAGGTTCTCACGCGCGGTGAGATAACGGTCGAGGTTGTTCTCCTGGGGGACCACGCCGATCAGCCGGCGCACCTCTTTGCCGGCGGTGAGCACGCTGTGCCCTTCCACGAAGGCGTCGCCCAGGGTCGGACGCATCAGGGTGGTCAGGATCTTGATCAGGGTGGTTTTGCCGGCGCCGTTGGGGCCTAACAGGCCGAAGACGGTGCCGCGCTCGACGTTCAGGGAGAAACGGTCGACGGCTCTGAAGTCGCCGTAGGTTTTGGTTATTTCCTTGAGGGTGATCGAATCGGGCATCGGGCGCTTCCGGTTTGGGATGTGGGAAATGCGGCTGCTTTGATTCCTTAATGTTATACGGTTTTGGGGGTTGGACAAGGATGAGGGGGGATTTCACGGATCACGGCAAAAGCAAACCTTTGAACGCGGATGACGCGGATTTAGCGGATTTACACGGATTGGAAAAAAAGGCAAAGCGAAAGGCTTTATTTAACAGGGATAAAGGCGGATGAAAGGGATAAAACCAAGCAAAGACAAAGATTTTTGTCTTAAAGTCTTTGGCCTTTATCCCTTTCATCCTGTTCATCCCTGTTACATATGCCTCTCGCTTTTTGGTTTTAACTCTAAGTCTTTTATCCGTGTGAATCCGTCCAATCCGCGTCATCCGTGTGCTAAGCTTTTGACTTTGCTTGAATCCGCCGGGTTGGTCGGCGGCGCCGGGTTCCCTCACCCCTGCCCCTCTCCCGGAGGGCGAGGGGTACTCTCTAGGTCATCGGGAAGAGGAGGGTGAAGGTGCTCCCCTCCCCTTCTTTGCTTTCTACCCAGACGGCGCCTTGGTGGACGTCCATGATGCCTCGCACTATCGACAACCCCAACCCGCTTCCTTTGGACATGAAGGCGGTGCGCCCGGAGCTGTGATGGGCGATGTCCCCTACCCCGTAGAATTTCTCGAAGATCCGTACCTGCTCCTCGACGGGTATGCCGATGCCGCTGTCTTTCACCTGCAGTTGGTAGCAGCGCTTGCCGCCCAGATTGTGAGGAAAGTTGTGGTAGAAGGGGCGCACTGCCGGGACGAGGGCTTTCAGCTGGGTCGTTTTCAGCTCTCGCCCGGTGATGGTTATCTCCCCTCCGTCGGGGGTGAACTTGATGGCGTTCTCCAGCAGGTTCTTGATGGCCATCAGGGCGAAGGCTTCGTCGACGGGTACGGGGACCTGGTCGCCTGTCTCCTGCACGCTTAACTGCCGCTCGGAGATGGGCAGTACGAATAGCTCCCGGGCATGACGGCTGAGCTCGATCAGGTTGACCGGCTTTTTGTGGGGAAGCTCTCCCTGCGCCTCGATGCGGGAGATGGAGAGCAGGTCCTCGACCAGCTTCTTGAGTTCTTCGGCGCCCTCGTACACCGAGCTGAGGATGGTCCGCTGCTCCGGGGTCATCTCCAGCCCGGCAAACTTGAGCAGGAACTCGACGCCTCCCAGGATGGAGGTGATCGGGGTCTTCAGCTCGTGGGAGGCGATGCCGATGAAGTTGTTCTTGGCGCTGTTCAACCGCCCCAGCTCGATGTTGGCCTGCCTGACCTGCTGCAGGTTGGCCCGCAGCTCCTGGCGGCTGCGGTAGAGTTCCTCGGCCTTCTCCCTCATTTGGTCGTACAGGTTGCAGTTCTCGATCAGCACCGCGAGCTGCCCCGCGATGGAGGAGAGGAGGAAGACCTCGCGCTCGTTGAAGCTCCGCTCGCCGCGGGTCGCCACGGTCATCACGCCGCTCACTTCCTGCCCGATTTTCAGCGGTACGGCGCACCAGGAACGCATCCCCATCTTGGCGGCGGCCGGTTTTGCTCTGCGCGGGAAGCGTCCGTCCGGCCCTTCTCCCAGGAATGGACGGCCTGCCTGGGCCAGCACGCTCCATTCGGCCGTCTTGGGCAGTGATTTCATCTCCTTCTCAAATACCTCCGATAGGCCGAGGGAGGACTGCAGCTTCAGGCGCTCATGCTCGAAGAGGTGGATGAAGGAGAATTCCATCTGCAGCATGTTGTGCAGCTGGAAGAGGAGATCGCCCATCGCCTTCTCCAGGCCCTGGGTGTACTGGAGCCGGAAGGCGACCGCGTACATGGTCAGCAGCTCGCGGTCGCTGGTCCGCTTCTCCTCTTCCATCTCGCGGCGCCGGGTGATGTCCTTGATGATGAAGACGAAGCCCTGGCGGTCGTTGTCGAAGCGCATCGGGTAGCTGGCGACGTTGTACCACCCTTGAAGGTTGGGGAAACGGATGTCCTCGTCGATCTCGCTCTGCATGATGTGGACGAAGCGGAAGACCTTGGCCTCGGGCTCGCCGTCGCCGAAGAAGATCTCGTCGATCTTGCGGCCGATCACGGCACCGCGGCCGCCGAAGTGGGCGCCCGCCTTGCCGTTGCAGCGCTCCACCACGCCGTCTTCATCGGTGATGAAGATCAGGTCGGAGACGGCCTCGAAGACGGCTTCCCAGTCGGCGTTGGCGCGGGTCAGGGTTTCCAGGGTGGCGGTCATCGGGAGACCTTAGAGGCTTTATTTAACAGGGATGAACAGGATGAAAGGGATAAAGGCTTTACTGCTTTTAGAAGTGGTAAGGCTTTTTTTTCGGCGGCTTCGACTGGCGGTACCTTTTGCTGGATGGGCATGGGCGGTACTCCTGGGAGTCAAAGGGTTATAGTCAAAGGCAGAGGCAAAGGCAAATCCCCCCTGTCCCGCCTTCGCCAAGGCTACGGCGGGCAAGCCTCTCCTCCGGGGGGGGCGAGGGGGAGTTGGCGAAGGAAGGATGAGTGGATGGTGCATGTACCGTTTATGATGTTGGTGTTATCCCTTTCATCCTCTTCATCCCTGTTGAAATATGCTTTTCAGCTTTTGGGGTGCAGGGTGAAACGGAAGGTGGCGCCTTGGGCGGGGGCGCTCTCGGCCCAGATGCGGCCGCCTTGCCGGGCTATGATACGCTGGGCGATGGCCAGCCCTACCCCGCTTCCTTCGAATTCGTCGGCCCGGTGCAGCCGGTGGAAGATGGAGAAGAGCTTCTCTGCATATTCCATGTCGAAGCCGGCCCCGTTGTCTTTCACGTAGTAGACGGTCTCGCCGCCTGTTTCTTCGCTGCCGATCTCGATGACGGCCTCGGCCACCTTGGAGCTGAACTTCCAGGCGTTGCCGATCAGGATGTCCATCAGCTGACGGGTCAGCCGCGCATCGGCCTGCACGGTCAGCCCTTCGGCGATCCTGAACTCCACCTTCCGCTCGGGCTCCTTGTGCTTCAGTTCCAGGGATATTATCTGTGCCATCACGCTCAGGTTCACGCTCTGCAGCTCGAGCTCGGTCCGCGCCACCCGCGCCAACAGCCCCATGGCGTCCAGCAGGCCGGACATCTTGCCGGCGGCCTGGCTGATGCGGGTCAGGTACTCCTGCGCCTGGTGGTCGAGTTTCTCGCCGTAGTCGTCGAGCACGGCCCGGCTGAAGCCGTCGATGTGGCGAAGGGGGGCCCTCAGGTCGTGGGATACGGAGTAACAGAAGGTCTCCAGCTCGCGCTGGGCGGCCTGCAGCTGGGCGGCCCGCTCGGCCACCTCCTGCTCGAGGCGCGCTTCCCGCCCTCCCCTTCTCTCCCAAGCCAGGATCAGCCAGGCGCCTTGGCCCCCGAATTCCAGTGGCCGCCAACGGAGCTCCGCCTCGAAAACGGTGCCGTCCTTTCTGCGCTGGCTCATGGTTAGCGGAAGCTCGGCGCCGGAGCCCCGCTGAGGGGCGCCCTCAGGGTGGAGGGCGGAGAGGGTGAGGGAAGTAAGCTCGTCCCGGCCGTAGCCGTAGAGCTGTAAGGCGGCTTCGTTGGCGGCCAGCAGCCTGCCGGTTTCACGCTGGCATACCAGCATCGGCTGCGGGCTCGCTTCGAACAGCGCGCGGTAGCTTGACTCGGTGTCTTGCTGTGCCACTGGAACCTCCTTTTGATGCTTAGAGGAGCGGATGGGAACAGAGATACAAAAGGAGAAGCAATCCCCCCTGTCCCCCCTTTATCAAGGGGGGGACGTGAGGCGGGAGTTCATCATTTCAAACAGGAACCTGGTGCACTTTCGGACTGTTACTCTGGGCGGTGCAGTTGCTATTCGGCTTCGTCGGGTACGGCCGGGATCAGCATGGTGAAGAGGCTCCCTTCTCCCATGGTGCTCTCGGCCCAGATGTAGCCGTTGTGCGCGTCGACCGCCTTCCTGCAGAAGGCAAGCCCCAGCCCGGTGCCGCGGGTCTTCCCCATGCGCCGATTCTTGGCCTGCACGAAGCGGTCGAAGATGGTGGCCAGGGACTCCTGCGGTATCCCTACCCCGGTGTCCCTGACCCGCACCCGCGCGAAGCTCCCCTCCCGCGGCAGCTCGCGCCCCTGGTAGTTCTCCTCGGTTACCTGCGCGGTCACCGCGGCGACGTCCAGCACCATGTCCACCGCTACCTCGATCTCTCCCCCTTCCGGGGTGAACTTCACCGCGTTGGAGAGGAGGTTCCCCAGGATCCTGTTGAAGGAACCCCGATCCAGCGCCACCCACGGCATATCCTCCTCCACCGTGCTGTAGAGCTTGATCCCTCCCCTTCTGGCCAGGGTCTGGAATTTCCCCACGCTCCGGTTGACCAGCGCCCCCAGGTCCTCCTCCCGGAAGTAGAGCTTCATCTTGCCCGCCTCGAACTTGTGGATGCCGAGCAGGGTGTCGATCATCTCCACCATCTCCTCGCAGCTCTCCACGGCGGCGTCCAGGTACTCGGTCTGCTCGTCGTTCACCTGGCCGAGCTTCCCCTCGCGCACCAGGTCGATCGAGCCCACCACCGCGGTGATGGGGGACTTCAGGTCGTGGGAGAGCATGCTGACGAAATCCTCTTTCTCCTGCTCCAGTTCTCTAAGCTTGGAGATGTCGCGGATGATCTCCACGCTCCCCACCAGGTCGCCGATGCTGTTTCTCAAGGGCGCCGCGCTGGAGAGGACCGGGATGTCCTTGCTGCCGGCCAGCATGGTGTAGGAGACGTCCAGGCAGGGCTCGCCGGTCCTGAGCACGGTGCGGGCCGGCAGCTCGCCCCCCGCCACCTCGGCCTTCACGACGTCCTCCAGCATCTGCCCCACCAGCATGCAGCGGTCGTCGCAGAGCACCTTGGAGGCCTGCCGGCTCGCGGTGATGATGCGCCCCTCGGTGTCCACCGCCAACAGCAGGTCGGCCATCCCCTGCAGGACCGCCGCCATCTTGCGCCGCTCCTCGTCCAGTTCGCGGGCCAGAATCTCCCGCTCCTTGCGGGTCTTGTCCTGGGCGATGGCGCGCTTGACCTTCTGCAGCATGTCCTCGGTCTCGAAGGGCTTGGAGATGTAGTCGAGCGCCCCCTTCTTCATGGCGTTCACCGCGATGTCCTCGCTGCCGTGGGCGGTCATCATCACCACCGGGATCTTCTCGCCGCCGATCCTCCCCAGCACCTCGAGGCCGTCCATGCGCGGCATCTTGATGTCCAAAAGGATCAGCGAAAACCCCTCGCGGTTGAGGATCTCCAGCGCCTCCACCCCGTCCCGCGCCCGGCTGGTCAGGTACCCCGCGTCCTCCAGCTGCAACTTCAGGATCAGCGCTATATCCGGCTCATCGTCAACGATGAGAATCTTGTCCTTGTCCATCCTCTGTCTCCCCCATGATGGGCACCGTGAAGCTGAAGGTGTTCCCCCATTCCTTGGCCGCCGTGTAGAAGATCCGCCCGTGATGGCGGTCGACGATCTCCTTGCAGATGGCCAGTCCCAGACCGGTCCCCCCCAGCTTGCCCCGCTCCGCTCCCTCGATCTGCTGGAACTTCTTGAAAAGTTTTTCCCTCTCCGACCAGTTGATGACCTTGCCGCGGTCGGCCACCGACACCACCACGTAGTTGCCGTCCTGCTCGGCGGTGACCATGATCACCTTCCCCTCCGGCGAGAACTTCACCGCGTTGGAGAGGAGGTTGGTGATCACCTGGATCAGCCGGTCCCGGTCGCCGTACACGGTGGGGAGGTGCTCGCCCACGCTGTTGACGATGGTGATGTCGCGCCCCATGGCGTAGCTCTTGATCTCCTCCACCGCGTAGACCGCCACTTCCCCGATGGAGACCGGCTTGAAGTCGAAGAGCATCCCCCCCGACTCGATGCCGGAGATGTCGAGGATGTCGCTGATCAGCCGGATCAGCCGCTCCGTGTTCCGGAAGCAGACGCTCAGAAGCTGCCGCTCGGTGTCGGTCAACCACTTGCCGCGGCTCAAAAGCAGCTGCAGGGAGCCCTTCATGGAGGTAAGCGGCGTCTTCAGCTCATGCGAGACGGTGGAGATGAACTCGGTCTTCATCCGGTCCACCTGCTGCTCCACGGTCACGTCCCGCATGGAGAGCACGATGCCGGCGAACTTCCCCTCCTCGTCGGTGAGCGAACAGAAGAAGACCTGCAGGCGTTTCCCCTTGAGGGTGAGCTCCTCCTTGGAGCCGCCGGCAAGCTCGGGCTCTCCCAGCTCCCGGATGCGCTCCATCAGCACGGTAAAGCCGGCCATCTGGCAGACCCGCTCCAGCGAGGCGCCGATCACCCGGTGCGGGACCAGCTCAAACATCTGCTGGGCGGCCGGGTTGAAGAGGACCACCCGGTTGTCGCGGTCGGTGACCACCACCCCCTCGGCCATCGAGGTGAGCACCGCCTCCAGCCTCCCCATCTCCATGCTGAGCGCCGAGGTGCGGTCAGCGACCTTTCTCTCCAACTGCTCGTTCAGCTCCTGGAGGTCGACGGTCTTCCTGGTGATGATGCCGTCCCGCTCCTTCAGGGCCTCGGCCATGGTGTTGAAGGAGGTGGCCAACACCCCCACCTCGTCGTTCTGGGTCTCCTCCACCCGCTGGTCGAGGTCCCCTTCCTGGATCCTGCGGGCGCCGTCGGCCAGCTGCCTGAGCGGCTTGGTGAGCTTTCGGGAAGCCACGAAGGCGAGCGCGAAGGAGCAGAAGATCCCCAGGAAGGCGGAGGCGACGATGTTGTCCAGGTTGTCACGCCTGATCTTCTTGAAGCGCTCGGTGGAAACGGCCACCGCCAGCGAGCCCACGAACTCCCCCCTGCTGTTCAGCAGCGGGTCGATGGCGGTCTCGTACAGGGTGGAGTCGATCTCGGTCTCCCCCCGGAACACCTCGCCCCGCTCCAGGTAGTCGACCACCCGCGGCGCGAGATGGTAGGAGCCGGCCAGGCTCGGGCGGCTGGTGGCGATCCTCATCCCGCGCTGGGTGATGGTGACCTCCACGTCGGTCCCGAAGACGTCTTTGAGCTGGGTCGGCAGGTTCGGCTGCCGGTTGAGGATGTCGCCGGAGACCACGGTCCCTATCACCGCCCCGTCCTCGCCGATCACCGGGATCACCACGGTGACCACCAGTGCCTCCCCGTTCACCTTACGCTGGTCGCAGTATTCCTTCACCCCGGCCCGGCAGAGGAGCGCGCCGGGGATGATCTCGGTGGAAGCGACCGCGACGCGGGAGGCCATGGCCTGGTCGATCACACCGGGGAGGTTGAAGCGGAGGCGGTCGGGGGCGCCGTTCAGGGAGGCCAGCAGCCTCTTGTCGGCGTCCAGCACCACCATCAGCTCCTGGAAGGGGAGCAGGGTGTGCCACTGGTCGAGCCTCTCGTTCAGTTGCTTGGTTTCTTTGTCGCGGATCTCGGTGTGCAGCGAGGGCGACGTGGTGGACTGCAGCAGGGAATACTTGACGATATCTGCCCGGTCGAAGTACTGGCTGCGGGCGAACCTCAGGTTTGCTTCCAGGTTCCTGTCGATCTCCGTGTGCAGCGAGGCACTGAGGGTGTTCATGGTGGAGACGAGCAGGGTCGTGTAGGAGACCAGCAGGATGGCGAGAATGGACAGGAGCAGTTTGGTTTTTATGCCAAAACGTGGGTGCATCGCTATCCTTTGGAAGGCAGAGTCGAGATTAAGATTAAGGTTGGTGCTCCCGCAATGAGTTTACTATGTCCTTCGACAGGCTCAGGACGAGCGGGTTTCGTGCCTGCAAGTAGTATCCGTTCGTGCTGAGCTTGTCGGAGGGCCTGGCGCTTTAAACCTGCCTGTTATTACGCCCCTTCCGCCTTGAGGTTGCGGGTCATCAGCTCCAGGACCGCCTCCCGGGCCGGCTTGTTCTCGTAGAGTATCTGGTACATCTTCTCGATGATCGGCATCTCCACCTTAAGCTTCTTGGCCAGGTTGTAGGCGGACTCGGTGGTCTTCACCCCTTCGGCCACCATCCGCATCTCGCCCAGTATCTCGGCGAGCTTTCTCCCCTCCCCCAGCTGGATGCCGACGGTACGGTTCCTGGAGAGGTCGCCGGTGCAGGTGAGCACCAGGTCCCCCATGCCGGCCAGCCCGGCGAAGGTGGCGGGCTGCGCCCCCATGGCCACTCCCAGCCTGGTCATCTCGGCGAGACCGCGGGTGATCAGGGCGGCCCGGGTGTTGGAGCCGAAGCCCAGGCCGTCGGAGATGCCGGCGGCGATGGCGATCACGTTCTTAATGGCTCCCCCCAGCTCCACCCCGACGATGTCGTCGTTTCGGTAGACCCGGAAGAACTTGGTGGTGAAGGCCTCCTGCACCCGGCGGGCGACCGCCTCGCTCTGGGCGGCGGCGGCCACCGCGGTCGGCATCTCCAGGGCGACCTCGCGCGCGAAGCTCGGGCCCGAGACGGCGGCCAGGTTCGCGAACAGCTCGGGCGGCAGGATCTCCCGGTAGATGTCGGAGACGGTGGCCAGGGTGTCGACCTCGATCCCCTTGGAGGCGCTCACGAAGACGGCGTCAGTCGGGATGAAGGGGACCGCGCTGCCGATCACCCTCCTCACCAGCTGGGAGGGGACCACGCAGACCACCATGCTGCAGCCGTCAAAGGCCGCCTGCAGATCGTTGGTGAAGGAAAGGGAGTCGGCCAGGGTGATCCCCGGCAGGAACAGGGAGTTCACCCGGCTCTCGCGCATCTCCACCACCAGTTCGGGCTCGTAGGCCCACAGGGTTACCTCGTGTCCCTTCTTGGCCAGCAGGTCCGCCAGGGTGGTCCCCCAGCTGCCGGCTCCGATTACCGCTATTTTCTCGTGCATAGGTCGCATCCCGACCCCATCCTCACCCTGTCCCTCCCCTTGAAGGGGAGGGGACGAGATGGGAGAGGGTCCGTAGTGAAAATGTGAGCTCATGGCGTTTCTGAGAACGCTGCTCAAAACACTCCCTCCCCTTGAAGGGGAGGGGAGGGGTGAGGATGGGGTTAATCCTACCGCTTCTCGACGGCCGGCAGGTCGTGCTGCTCGTAGCCGGTCATGGCGTCGTGGGCGATCTCCATGCTCTCGATGGCGAGCCTGCGCAGGAACGGGTGCTGGTGGTGCGGGAGGGGATTCTCCTTCAGGCTCTCGGCGAGCGCCACCACTCTCCCCACCATGCTGCCGTCCCTGCCGCAGCGCCGCAAAAGGTCGGCGCTCTTCAGAAGCCTTTCCCGGATCAGCTCGATCTCCGGGGTGATCAGCTCCGCGCAGAAGCGCTCCAGCACCGCCTCGTTCCCCTCGCCGGCCCGGTAGTCGCCGGCAAATCCCTGCACCTTCTCGCCGGCCAGGAACCACCCGGCGAAGAAGGGATCGGCGAACAGCTCACGGCAGATGTCCTCGCCTTCCGCGTAGCTTAGCCCCCGCTGCGCGGGGTAGCCCTCGAAGGAGGGGTGGTACTCGGCGGGGCTCAACTCCACCCCGGCGAACATCCCGCGCCGCAAATAGAAGTCGGCGGGGAGGTAGCAGAGTTCCTGGCTCCAGAACAGGGCGTCGCGCAAAAGCTCCACCACGAAGAGGGGATCCACCCGGTACAGGTCGTCCTGCACGCTGAACCCCTCCAGCTCGGCCTGGAAACCTTCCTCGTCCAGTTCACCGGCGCCCCAGGCGGCCAACAGACCCCGCCGCTCGTGCACCTGCATGTAGAGCACCGCGAGCTTTCCTTCCCCGACCCAGCGGGAGATCAAAAGCGAGCGGTAGCCGTCGCCGTCGGGCGGGGTGGCATAGCCTGCGTGGAAGGGAAGGGGGGCGGCAACGGAGGGGGTCTCGATCCCCAGGAAGGAGAGCCGGCGCAGGCTGCGCAGCGCCTGGGTGAAAAAGCGGGGGTCGCCGTCCTGGAGGAACCTGGCCAGTACGCCGGCGGCCAGCGGATCCCGGAGCCTCCCCAGCGCATCGAGCCCCCCGCGCACCAGCTCGGCGTCCTCGTGCCAGAGTACCGCCTCCAGGATGCGGACCGCCTGCGGGTCGGCGGCGTCCGGGAGCTTCCTGATCACCGCCAGCTGCACGTCCTGCGGGTAGGAGAGGAAGTCGTCCAGGAAGCTGACGATGCCGTCCTCGCCCAGCCGGAGGGCGCCGTGCATCGCCTGGGAAAGGGGATTGCCGATCCCGCTGAACTCCCCCTTGAAGGGAGGGGAGTGCACGTCGATGCCGTACCCCTCCAGGGCGATGAGCAGGGCGGCCTTGCCGTCCTCGGGAAGGTCGCGGCGCTTGAGGGCGATCTGGATCAGCTGGTCGAGCCAGGACTCGGTCTCGAAGAAGTCGAGCAGGTAGGCGTACTTGGTGATCAACTCGCCGGAGCGCTCGCGCCAGAGCTCGCGCAGGAGGGGGTCCAGGGCCCGGCGACCGGCCTGCCTGAGCTTCTGTCCCGTCTGCTCCATCTCGTGCAGGGAGATCCCGCTGTCCTTGAGCTTGCCGATCAGCTCCAGGATCCCCCGGCGCTCCATCAGTGAGTTGTCTATCTTGCTGACTTGCCGCATTACGCCCTCTTCAACTCGATTCCATTGAAGCGTGGTACACCGATTCCAACCACTGCCTTGGTTCGTACTTCGACAAGCTCAGCACGAACGGATTTTCCTGCACACCCCTCAACCCGCTCGCCCTGAGCTTGTCGAAGGGCGTTGCCGACTTCGTGCTACTCTTCTTCCACCGGCTCGTCGAGGGTCATCACTTCTTCCTCGTCGCCTTCCGGCTCCTCGCTTTCTTCCTTCTCGGCCAGACGGGCCACCGCGACCACCCGCTCGGTCTCTTCCATCGCCATCAGCCTCACCCCCTGGGTGTTGCGGCCGATGATGGAGAAGTTGGCGACCGACACGCGCAGGATCTTGCCCTGGTCGGTGATCAGCATCAGGTCGTTGTCGTCGGAGACCTGCTTGATGTCCACCACGCAGCCGTTACGCTCGGTGGTCTTGATGGTGATCACCCCTTTGCCGCCGCGCGACTGGGTGCGGTACTCGCCGATCTCGGTCCTCTTGCCGTAGCCGTTCTCGGTGACGGTGAAGATGGTGGAGTCGGTGAAGTGCTCGTTGAGGATCTCCATGCCGATCACGAAGTCGTCGTCTTCGAGCGTCATGCCGCGCACGCCGCGGGAGACGCGGCCGACGGTGCGGACCTCGTCCTCCTTGAAGCGGATCGCCTTGCCGTCCCGAGAGGCGAGCAGCACGTCCTGCTTGCCGTCGGTGAGCGCCACCGTGATGAGCTTGTCCCCGTCGTCCAGGTTGACCGCGATGATGCCCCCCATCCTGGGGTGCGAGTACTCCATCAGGGAGGTCTTCTTAACGACGCCGTTCCTGGTGGCCATCATGATGAACTTGTCGTCCACGAACTCCTTCACCGGCATGATGGTGGTGATCTTCTCGCCGCTTGCCAGGTTCAGCAGGTTGACGATCGCCTTGCCGCGGGCGGCGCGGCCGGCCTCGGGGATCTCGTACACCTTCAGCCAGTAGACCTTACCCGCGTCGGTGAAGAACATCAGGTAGTCCTTGCTGGAGGCGATGAAGAGCTGTTCGACGAAATCCTCTTCCTTGGTCTTCATGCCGGTCTTACCCTTGCCGCCGCGGCGCTGCGCGCGGTAGAGGGTGACGGCGTTACGCTTGATGTAGCCGGTGTGGGAGATGGTGACCACCACGTCTTCCTCGACGATGGTGTCCTCCAGCGAGATGTCGGCGGTCTGGCCGATGATCTCGGAGCGGCGCTCGTCGCCGAACTTCTCCTTGAGCTCCAAAAGCTCGCCGGTGATGATCTTGAGGATCTCCGCCTCGGAGGCCAGGATCTCCTTCAGGCGGGCGATGTACTTCAGGATCTCTTTGAGCTCGTCGAGGATCTTGTCCCGCTCCAGGCCGGTCAGGCGGTGCAGGCGCATGTCCAGGATGGCCTGCGCCTGGATCTCGGAGAGCCCGAAGCGCGACATGAGACCCAGCTTGGCCTCGGCCGGGGAGGCGCTCGCCTTGATGAGGGCGATCACCTCGTCCAGGTTGTCGAGCGCGATCTTGAGGCCCTCCAGGATATGGGCCCTTTCCTCGGCCTTCTTCAGGTCGAAGATGGTGCGGCGGGTGACCACTTCCTTTCTGTGCTCGATGAAGAACTCGATGGTCTCCTTGAGGCTCAGGATGCGCGGCCGGTTGTGCACGATGGCCAGCATGATGATGCCGAAGGAGGACTGCATCTGGGTCTGCTTGTAGAGGTGGTTCAGGATGATCTGCGGGTTCTCGTCCTTCTTCAGCTCGATGACGATCCGCATACCTTCGCGGTCGCTCTCGTCCCTGAGATCCGAGATCCCCTCGATCTTCTTCTCCTTGACCAGCTCGGCGATCTTCTCGACCAGCCTCGCCTTGTTGACCTGGTAGGGGATCTCGGTGACCACGATCGACTGGCGCTCGGTCTTCTTCTGGGTCTCCACCACCGCGCGGGCGCGCATCTGGATGATGCCGCGGCCGGTTTTGTAGGCGGAGAGGATCCCCTCGCGGCCGTAGATGAAGCCGCCGGTCGGGAAGTCGGGGCCGGGGATCAGCTCGATCAGCTCCTCGAAGGAGAGGTGCGGGTTCTCGATCACCGCCACGATGCCGTCGATCACCTCGGTGAGGTTGTGGGGCGGGATGTTGGTGGCCATGCCGACCGCGATGCCGGCGGAGCCGTTCACCAGGAGGTTGGGGAACTTGGCGGGGAGCACCAGCGGCTCTTTCAAGGAGTCGTCGTAGTTGGGACCGAACTCGACGGTCTCCTTCTCGATGTCGTTCAAGAGCTCGTGGGCGAGCTTCTCCATCCTGATCTCGGTGTAACGCATGGCCGCCGGGCGGTCGCCGTCGATGGAGCCGAAGTTCCCTTGGCCGTCCACCAGCGGATAGCGGAGCGAGAAGTCCTGGGCCATCCTGACCAGCGTGTCGTAGACCGCGGTGTCGCCGTGCGGGTGGTACTTACCGATCACGTCGCCGACCACGCGGGCCGATTTCTTGTACGGCTTGTTCCAGTCGTTACTCATGTCGTACATGGCGAACAGACAGCGCCTATGTACCGGCTTCAATCCGTCGCGCACGTCGGGAAGCGCACGGCCGACAATGACCGACATGGCGTAATCCATGTAGGAGCGCTTCATCTCGTCTTCGATGTTGACCGAGACCTTGTTCAGTTGATTGAGCATTGAACCCTTCTTTCCGCTTTTGATCTGGTGGGGGGTGTTAGCAGACTGGCCAAATTACCACATTTATTAGTACTTGAAAACTTCTTTTCTAATCATTTGGGCTCCAGTATCCCATCCTCACCCTGTCCCTCCCCTTGAAGGGGAGGGGACGCTGGGGGACCGGTACCGGATACAGGCAAAAGGGGCCTGGGGGCTGCCGTAACTCCCTCCCCTTCAAGGGGAGGGGAGGGGTGAGGATGGGGGCTACTGCAGCATGGCGAGTTCCTGGCTCAGCTGGTCGGCCTTGTAGGGCTTGGTGACCGCCCCGCAGAAGCCGTAGCTGCGGTAGCGGGCCATCACGGGGTCGTTGGAGTAGCCGCTGGAGACGATCAGGTTCGCCTGCGGGTCGGCGTCCAGGATCAGCCTGGCCGCCTCCACCCCGCCCATCCCACCCGGCACCGTCAGGTCCAGGATGGCGGCGAAGAACGGCTCGCCGGCCTGGCGGTTGGCGCGGTAGAGGTCCACCGCCTCCCGCCCGTCGGCGCAGGCAACCGCCCGGAAGCCGAGAAAGCCGAGCATCCTGCCGGAGAGTTCCCGCACGGTGGGGTCGTCGTCCATCACCAGCACCGAGCCCGACTGCCTCCGCTGCGAGGAGGAGAAGGTGCCGGCCTCGGAGCTGACCGCCGGCTCGCGGGCGGCAGGGAGGCAGATGGTGAAGGTGGTTCCCTTGTCGACTTCGGAGGCTACCGTGATGTGGCCGCCGTGGCGGTAGATGATGGAGTGCACCGAGGCGAGCCCCAGCCCGGTGGTCTCCTTGGTGCTGAAATAGGGGTCGAAGATCTTGGGGAGGTTTTCCGGGGCGATGCCGTGCCCCTGATCGGCGATGGAGAGGGTGACCCAGCCGACCCCCTCCAGGTGGCCGCGGTCGGCACAGGGGGCGCCGTTGGCGGTGGCCCGGATGGTGATGGTCCCCCCCTCCGGCATGGCCTGCATGGCGTTGATCACGATGTTGGAGAGGGCCTGCACCATCTGCCCCTCGTCGGCCCGGACCGGCGGCAGGCTGGCCGGCAGCTCGAGGACGCAGCGGACGTTGCTGCTGTTGAAGGTGAGCGCCACCACCTCGTCCAGAAGCCGCTTCAGCTCGATGCTCTTCTTGACCGGTGCGCCCCCCCTGGCGAAGGTAAGGAGCTGCTTGGCCATCTCGGCCGCCCTCAGCGACGCCTTCTCGGCCAGCTTCAGGAGGGCGTGGGCCTCGTGGCCCGACTCCAGCTTGCAGCGGGTGAGCGAGATGAACCCCATCACCCCGGTCAGCGCGTTGTTGAAGTTGTGGGCGATCCCTCCCGCCAAGACCCCCAGCGACTCCAGCTTCTGGACCTTGTTCAGCTGCTCCTGGAGCACCTCCCGGTCGGTGATGTCGATCACCACCACGATGGTCCGCTCGTCCTGCAGCTGGTTGGAGAGGAGCACGTGCCGAATCTGGCCGTGCTTGCAGGTGACCCGGGCGTCGTAGGGCCTGGGCTCGCTCCCCTCCGCGCTGCGGGCCGCCGAGAGCGCCTCCTGTTGCGCGGCCAGCTTTTCCTGCCGGTACTGCGGGTCGGGGAAGGCGAGGGCGAACCACCTCTCCAGGGTGGGGATCTCCTCGCCCTGGTAGCCGAAGCAGTCCACCAGGAAGTTGTTCACGTATTCGACGCTGCCGTCCTGGGCGATCAACAGGACACCGACCGGCATGATATCCATCAGCGTCTTCAGGGTCTCTTCGCTCTTCCTGGCCGCCTGTTCGGCGTGCAGCCGCTCCAGGTTCTCCTTGGCCAGCGAGCGGTTGAGCGCCGCCAGCTCGCTCTTCCCCTGTACTTGCACCTCCAGCGAATCGACCAGCTCCCGGGTGAGGGTGCGGTTCTCCTTGTCCCGTTTGGCGAGCGTCTCGGCCAGGGCGTTCACCGCCTCGGCCATCCGCCCCGCCTCGTCGGCGGAGAGCACCTCGATCCGGCTGTGGTAGTCCCCCTCCCTCATGGCCATCACCCCGCGCACCAGCGCCTCGAAGGAGCGGGTGGTCCTGCGCAGGACCAGGAAACTCAGCGCAGAAACCGCCAGCCAGAAGAGCAGGGCGAACAGGCAGGAGATGGCGATGTCTTGGTAGATGATGCGGTCGATATCGGCGGTGCCGCGCTCGATGCGGACGGCCCCGATGGCGGCGGGGGCGCTGCGGGTTTCCGGCAGTGCGCCCCCCCCGGCCGGCAGGCTCGCCACCACCTCCCGGTGGGCGATGGTCTCTTCCCCCTGGCCCAGGGCGCCCGTCGTGCAGTCGGCCAGGACCCTGCCGTCCTGGGAGGTGATGGTCACCCTGGTGATGCCGGGGGCGGCCGCCACCTTCCCGGCAAGCTCGGCCAAAAGCACGCGGTCCTCGGCGTAGAGCGGCAGCCGGACGGAATCGGCCAGCTGGCGGGCCCGCAACTTCACCTCGGCTCCGGCGTGGCGGCGGATCTCCCCGATCTTGTCGATGATATGGACGGAGATGAAGATACAGGATGTCAACAGGCTCAGGGCGGTGAATATGCCGAAGAGCTTGAATTGGAAGCTGGCGCGCAAGTGCGACCGTCGATCACTCATAACAGGGTCCCTTCGGTGCTACTTTTTCGACAGAACCCCCGGCAGATCCAGGGGAAGTTTCAACCGCTTGGCCACCGCCTCGTTCGCCTTGACGGAGACCTTGCGGGGAGGGGAGGGGGGGAGTTCCGCCGGCGACGTCCCTGCGAGCAGCTCCCTCGCCATCTCGCCCGCCTGCCTCCCCATCTCCGCGCGGTCGGGCTCGATGACTGCCAGCGCCCCCAGGCGCAGATGGGCGGAGGAGAAGGAGACCACCGGGATGGCGTCCGTCTGGGCGAACAGGAAGTAGGCTTCCAGCGTCTCCCTGGTCACCGCGGTCGGGTCCGGGACCAACCAGAGGGCATCCACCCCACCTTTAAGCGAAGCAAGCTGCCCGATGGCCTGCCGCGGGTCGCTCACCTCGCGCAGCACCAGCTCCACGCCGTACTGCCGGGCAGCCGCCCGGGCCAGCTTCAGGTACCACCCGCTCCGGGCCGGATCGTAGACCACCCCCACCCGGTGACTCTTCAGCTTCTTGAAGATGGCAAGGTACTGCTCGGGCTTTTCGAACAGGGTGACGCCGGTCAGGTTGGCGGAGTCGTGGGTGTGGCCGCCAAGCCCCAGCGCCATCATGGCCACCACCGGCAGCTTGTGGATCCTGTGCAGCGAGGCGAGGGCGCCGTCCCCCACCGCAACCACCAGGCGGGGCCGCTCCTCGTTGATGACGCGGGCGAGCTCCGGGTCGGCGTAATCGGAGAGCACCAGGGTGCTGCTGTCCACGGCAGAGGCGCTGCGGAACCCCTTGAGCGCCTCGTCGTACATCGCGCTGCGTATGCTCTGCACGATAAGCACTTCGTGCGCAGAGGCAGGGAGAGCCAGCAGCAGGGAAGCCAGTATGCAGAGGAGGAAGGCTCTCAAAACCGTAACCTCGCTCCGCCTTCATACCAGCGGCCTGGATTGGTGTACAAGACGTTGCTGGTGGTCTGCACCGCGTCGAACAGGTTGTGGGCCGTAAAGAACAGCTCCGGAGAGAGGAGCGTCGACGAGGCCGGCTTCCAGCTCAGGTTGAGGTCCCAGACGATCCCCCTTGACCGGGCGGGGAAGAGGGTGCCCGAGGCTGCGTTCCAGTCCACCCCCGAGCCGGTCAGGGCACCGTGCAGTCCGAGGTCGGCCTGGTCGTAGTTGACCGCCATCTTGTAGATCTGGGACGGAATGGTCTTTGAGTCGTCGGTCTGCAGCCTTTTGCCGGTCTTGTCGTCGCGCGCGTCGAGGTAGGTGTAGCCGCCGGTGAGCCAGATCCCGTACAGGGGGGTTGTGCGCGCCTCCAGCTCGAAGCCGAGGTTGTTCTGGTCGACGGTGTTCACTAAGTTGACCGACCCAAGCAGCTGGTTGTTGCGCAAGGAGTTGTAGAAGAAGGTTCCCTTTGCCCACAACAGCGGTATCACGCCGGTTTCCACGCCGGCCTGCACGGTGCGC
The DNA here is from genome assembly GCF_035254065.1 of Geomonas sp. GTDB lineage: Bacteria > Desulfobacterota > Desulfuromonadia > Geobacterales > Geobacteraceae > Geomonas. The sequence continues at coordinate 3,494 of NZ_DATFBA010000128.1, read as the reverse complement.
ACCTTCTGGGTCCCGTTGTCGGTGATCAGGAAGGGGAGGGTAAAACCTTGCGCGGCGTAGGCGCGCAGGGTGGTATGCTCGTTGACCTGGTAGGTGAGCCCGAGGGTGTAGCTCGTGTGGTCGCCCGAGATCCCGGTGGCGTCGTAGCGCACGCCGGGAAGGACGGAAAGGTCCCCGATGGACCAGGTTCCGTTCAGGTAGGCTGCATAGCTGTCCCAGGTGCGGTCGTAAAGGGATAGATTGGCGGTTACGAAGTCGGAGCTGCCATGGACGTGCAGGTACTCGCCCCCCAGCACCAGGTTGTTGCGGCTGTCTCCCCAGGAGAGGCTCCCCTTGGCGCCGCGCGTGCTGTCGGTGACGGAGAACTGCCTCAGGGAGAGCGTGTTCTGGTCGGGTCCCATCCACCGCTTGGTGCCGTCGTCGCGGTCGGTGGCGTAGATCTGCAGATCGAGGTTCAGGCTGTGCTCGAAGGGCTGCTGGAATTTCAGGAAGCCGTAGCGATGCCGGTCCTCCGCGTCCTGCTTGAATAACAGGCCCAGTTGTGGAACCGCCCCTGCTGACACCCCCTGCCAGGAAGCCACCTGCGACAGGCCCAGGGTTGCCGTTCCTCCTCCCGGAAGGGTATAGGCGAGTTTGCCGTACAGGTTGTCCTGGCTGCCGTCGGTGTTGGCGGTCAGGCCGTCGGTGCGCAGGTGCCCGGCGGTCAGGTAGTAGCTTAAGCTTTTTTCGGTGCCGCTCAGCTCGGCGCGGGAATCGGCGGTGAAGCGGGAACCTATCGAGGAGGAGACCAGGCCGGAGACGGCGCGGTCGGGATTGCCCGACTTGGTGACGATGTTGATCACGCCGCCCAGTGCGTACCCCCAGGAGCCGGAAGAGGCCCCCTTGATGATCTCTATCCGCTCGATCTGCTGCACCGGGATCAGGGCGGGGAAGGCGATGTCCTGGTCGAAGTCATTCTGGCGGATGCCGTCGATCAGCACCAGCACGGTGGTGTTCATAGCCCCCTGCAGGTTGAAGAAGGTGAAGGCGCCGGGGGTCCTGATGAAGTCGAGCTGGATGCCGGGGACCGTCTGCAGCACGTCGGCCAGGGTATGGGCGTTGATGCGGAGGATGTCGTCGGCGGTGATGACGGTGACGTTTTCGGCGATCTTGGAGGTGGGACGGGGAATAGGGGAGGTGGCGACCAGCGGCTTTTCGTCGCTGAAAAGGCCGATGGTCTCGCTGTCGTCGATATCGGCCGCGAGCGTGCTGGAGACGCTGACGAGCAGCAGCGAAGCGAGGGTAAAGCCGGCGCTGATAAAGCGGGTCGATTTCAGTGCACTAAAGAACATTCAAAAACAATCCAGCCGATGGCCACCTAAAAAGCGGGCCAGAAATATAATGACAAAAGCGACAGGCGCGACTGGGAGAACGGCCAGGTACAACAAAACCGCAAGAGACAGCGAAACGCAACTACATCCCACTCCTTCAAACTCTCCCTCCCCCTACGGGGGAGGGCCGGGGTGAGGGAAGCCTCGCAGCTTCTGGGATACTTCCACCCTTTAACCGGTAGTAGGGCCGAAGCGGGACAGTGTACCCGCGCCGGGATCCCTCACCCGGCCTTCGGCCACCCTCTCCCGGAGGGCGAGGGTAGTCGGAGGACAAGGGGAGAAAATTTTTTCCTAGATGTCGAGGTTCGACACGTTGAGCGCGTTCTGCTCGATGAAGTCGCGGCGCTGCTCGACCTGGTCGCCCATCAGGACGGTGAAGATCTCCTCGGCGGCCACCGCGTCCTCGATCTTCACCTGCAAGAGCACCCGGTTCTCCTGGTGCATGGTGGTTTCCCAGAGCTGCTCCGGGTTCATCTCGCCCAGACCCTTGTAACGCTGGATGTAGAGACCTTTCTTGGCGGTCTCCAGGAAGAAGGAGAGGATGTCCTCCTGGCGGTCGGTCTCGAAGACCTGCTTCTCTTCCGAGTAGATGGTCGCCTTGCCGGTGGTGTTCTTGCCGTCGCCGAAGATGGAGGAGACCTTCCTGAAGCTGTCCATCAGCATCCCGTACTCGTAGGAGTTGATGATGCCGATCACCTGCTGGTCGACCCTCACCCTGAGGTTGCCGAAGCTGAAGGTGATGTTGATGCCGTCGTGCACCACGTAGTCCGTCTCGGGGAAGGCTTCCTTCAGCTTGGGCAGCTGGGCCTCCAGGTCGGAGAGCTCCTCGAAGCCGTTCTTGAAGTTGCATTTGAGGAACATCCGCAAGAGCTGCTCGTTGATCCCCTTCTTCACCACCTTGTCGAACAGGGTGTCGTAGTCGATCAGCTGGTTCAGGATGGGGATGATCTGCTTGCCGCGGTAGACCCGCTCGTCTGACCCAAGCTTCAGGGTCATCTCGTCGGTCCCTTCCTCGAGGAGGTAGTTCTGCAGGGCCGCCTCGTTCTTCAGGTACTGCTCCTTCTTGCCGCGCTTGATCTTGTAGAGAGGCGGCTGGGCGATGTAGAGGTAGCCGCGCTCGATCAGCTCCATCATCTGGCGGAAGAAGAAGGTAAGGAGCAGGGTGAGGATGTGGGAGCCGTCCACGTCGGCATCGGTCATGATGATGATGCGGTGGTAGCGCAGCTTGGCGATGTCGAAGTCGTCCTTGCCGATCGAGGTGCCCAGGGCGGCGATCAGGGTCCTGATCTCCTGGGAGGCGAGCATCTTGTCGAAGCGGGCCTTCTCGACGTTCAGGATCTTACCTTTCAGCGGCAGGATCGCCTGGTACTTCCGGTCGCGTCCCTGCTTGGCGGAGCCGCCTGCGGAGTCACCCTCGACCAGGAACAGTTCGCAGAGCGCCGGGTCCTTCTCCTGGCAGTCGGCGAGCTTGCCGGGGAGCGTGCCCACCTCGAGAGCGCCCTTACGGCGGGTGAGCTCTCTTGCCTTCCTGGCGGCCTCGCGGGCGCGGGCGGCGTCGATGGACTTCTCCAGGATCCGCTTGGCCATGGCCGGGTTCTCTTCCAGGTAGGTGGCGAGCTTCTCGTTCACCATGGTCTCCACGAACCCCTTGACCTCTGAGTTGCCGAGCTTGGTCTTGGTCTGCCCCTCGAACTGCGGCTGGGGGATCTTCACCGAGATGACCGCGGTGAGCCCTTCCCTCAAGTCCTCGCCGGAGATGGCAACCTTGACGTTTTTCAGCAGGTTGTTGTTGTTCGCGTAGGTGTTCATGGTGCGGGTGAGCGCCGCCTTGAAGCCGATCAGGTGGGTGCCACCCTCGTGGGTGTTGATGTTGTTGGCGAAGGTGAAGATCTTCTCGTCGTAGGAGTCGTTGTACTGCATGGCGATCTCGATGTCGACGCCGCTCTTCTCGCCGCGCATGTAGATCGGCTCCGGGTTCACCGAGTTCTTGCTCCGGTTCAGGTACTCGCAGAAGCTCCTGATGCCACCCTCGTAGAAGAAGTCGTGGTCCTTCTCGGTGCGCTCGTCATGGATCTTGATGCGGACGCCGGCGTTCAGGAAGGCGAGCTCACGAAGCCTCTGGGA
>NZ_DATFBA010000127.1:0-3889 GCF_035254065.1 Geomonas sp. | reverse complement strand
GACCTTGTTAAGGTCGGCCTTTAGATTTTAAGATCGGGTCCGACCTTGTTAAGGTCGACCTTCAGATTTTAAGATTGAGCCCGACCTTCTTAAGGTCGGCCTTCAGATTTTAAGATCGAGCCTGACCTTCTTAAGGTCGGTCTTCAGATTTTAAGATCGAGCCGAAGAGTGCCACGCCGTTGGGGGGGGAGCAACATCGCAACCTGGAGGTCTGTCCGAGAGGGGAGAGGTCGTTGGATGATTAGCAACCTCAAATGAGGTGACTGTTGGAGCATTTGAGGTGTCTGGGTCACGGGGCGCGTCGCCGAACTTTACCGGGGATAACGGGAAAGCGCTGTTGATGCGGGTACCGATCCCAATGTGATGAGTTGGTACAGACGATGCTTAGGTTTGTTGGTGAAAATTAATCCAGCTGTCAAGGAGGAGTCAGATGAAACGCATTTTCTCGATTCTCACCGGAACCCTTGCCGCCGTGTCCTTCGCCGCTCTGGTATCGGCTGCTGACACGACCACGACCACCACGACCACAGCAACCCCTAACGAGCCCACCAAGACACCCGTAGAGGAGACCGCGAAGACTCCGGCCAAGCACAAGAAACACCACAAGAAGCATCACAAGAAGCACAAGAAGGTGAAAAAAGAGACCACCACCACGACCACCACCGAAACCGCCCCCGCGCCGCCTGCCCAATAGCAACAGCACTGCCCAGGCGAAAGGCCACATCAATCGGTGTGGCCTTTCTATTTCTCCTCATCAGACAAGATCGCTCGCCTGGACAAGATCCAAGCCTTTTCCTCCGGTATCCCTTGGAAAAGATGGAATGGCACTCCTTGGACGGCAGCATTAAGGAGTTGCTGCGGAAAGCGCTCAAGAAGCGCCTCGAGAAACCTCACGTACCCGGGGCGGAGTTGTTGGGCGACCTGCGCCCCTTCCGCGCCCTCCTCACTTGAAGAATACATTTCCCCAATGCGAGCCAACGGTGTAGGAGAGCCAGCCGCCGGTGACCGTCGGTTTCCAGCTCCCCTGATACCCGCTCAGCAGATCGGTCCAGACGCCGTCCTCCGGGAAGGGGACGTTCACCGTCTGGTCGCGGTCCGAGAAGTTCAGGACGACCACGAAGTGCTGCTGTCTCCCATTTCCATCATCGCCCCATCGTTGGTAGATGGCGAGCTGCCGTCCGGTGTCGACGCCGTAGCCTGCCGGATTGAACTGTGTCTGCCACTCCTCCCAAGGCTGCGGATAGAAGTTCGCGGCACGCAGACCCGGATACTTCGCCCGGATCTCACCCAGGCACCCGTGCAGCTTCAAAAGGGCCTTGCCGATGTCGTCGTTCACCAGCTTCCACCTAAGAGGCCGTGAGCTGACCCGCCGGCCGGTGCCCTGGTCGTTCTCCGGAATCCAGTGGTCTTCGCCGAATTCCTGGCCGTTGGGAACCATGGGGGTCGCCGGCGCGGTGTAGAGGGCGATGAGGTAGGGCTGGAGTTTCCACCACTGCATGGATCCCTCGTTGCCGGCCGCGCCCGCCTGCCAGGCGATGTGGCTGTGGTCGTGGTTGGAGAGATAGATGGTGGGGACCTTGTCAAGGGAGATGAGGAAGCGCTGGTCGGTGAGGGAGTTCAGGAACCTGGCGTCGATCCGGTTCGACCAGAGTCCTGTGAAGGCAACCTCGTAGAGGGCGTTGTCCCAGAAGCTGGTGGCCTGCGTATCGTTGGTGATGGTGGCGGCGTCCTTGCTGATGTGTTCCAGGGTCAGGGAGAAGTTGGACTCGCCCAGGTCATCCATGTGCTTCTTGATGCCGTCAAGGAGTTCGGGCAGGCCGCGCTGGTCCCCGGCAACGGCGTAGTCGATGTAGTTCACGGTGTTATCGAACCGTATGCCATCTATCTTGAAGGTGTCGATCCAGTAGCAGCAGACGTCGAGGATGAACTCGTTGGTGCAGGCGTTGTGGAAGTTCAGGTCCTGCAGCCCGGTGAAGGTGCCGCCGAAGTCGCCGGCGTAGGGGCAGTCGTCCGGGATCAGGTACATCGCCTTGTAGGGGAAATCCATGCTCACGTGGTTGAACACGCCGTCCATGATCACGTGGATGTCCCGCAGGTGGCATTCGTTGACGAGTTTCTTCAGCCAGGAAATCTTCTCGGCCGGCTGTCCCCATGCGTTGGCGTAGCGGTACTCCACGGCGAAGTACTGGAACGGCTCGTATCCCCAGTCGAACTGGCGGTTCTTCCAAGCAGTCCACGGCATGAACAGTATCGCGTTGAAGCCGAGACCTTTGATGTAGTCGAGCTTTTCGATGACCGCGGCGAGCGGTGCTTCCGCCTCGATATAGCCGTTGGTGAAATCATCGATCATCAGCTCGTAGACGATCAGGTCGCGCAGGTGCTTGCGGCCGCTTTTCAGAGGGGCAATGAGGTTGTCGGCCGCCTTGCTGCCACCGATGACGAAGGCGGCGTTCTCGTTCTCGGTGCCGCCGTAGCGCGTGCAGGGATCGGATACCTTGCGCTGGGTGTGGTCGTTGAAGGTGACGAGGTACTTGTACTGGTAGTAACCGGACTGCAGTTCATTTTCCGTGCGGTAGCTCCAGATGGTGCCTTCCGGGACGGAGACCGGTTTGAGGTCGAAACCGTTGTCGAAATCCCAATCGGCATGAGGTGAGATCTGGCTCTGGAAGTCTCCGAAAACCTTGATCGACGCTATTTGTGGATCGTGACCGCTGTCCAACTTCGGGAAGAAGATTTTGAACTCGACGTTTCCACGGTCGGCATCATCCCCGACCTGCCAGGCGCCAAGGCGGTTGCTCATGTAGAACATAGTCGCTCCTCCCTTCCGTCCACGCTTCCTTCGCCACCTGCGTGGCTGCTCGTAATGAAAAAATGCCGTCTCGCCAGCTTGTTTCATCCAGCTTGTATCATCGATGAACACCGGCGAAGATTATCGCAAGGTATCGAAATGTCCAGATGTATTAAAGGGATGTAATTATACTTTCCGTACTGCGTGAGGTGGCGCCAAAGGCGAGCGCAGCTGAAGGGATGACAGGGGGGAGGGGACGAGTGTCGAGAGGGGCCACATGATTTCGGGAGGTTGAAGCAACAAAGCCGCTCTCATGACGGGAGCGGCTTTTTAGTTGGCAGGGGCGATGCCTGTTAAAGCAGAGTCCTCTTCTCCTCGAAGGCCAGGGCCAGGGCGGCGCCGCCGTGGAAGAGCATGTCCAGGGCCACGAAGAGTCCGATCACCCACAGGCCGCTGACCGGCCACTGAGCGATGATCAAGAGACCGAGCGCGATGGAAATCGCTCCTGAAACTATCGACCAGATCCAGAAGCTGTGATTGCGGTGTTCGATCCAGTAGAAGATCCGTAGCGCTCCCAGTGCGATCAGGGCGCCGGCCAGGAAGAGGGTGAGTACCAAGGAACTCGCCACCGGGTTGGCGATGATCAGCAGCCCGGCGATGAGGTAAAGCACCCCCAGCGCTATGCCTCCCCACACGTGCCGACCTCCCTGTGAGCTGAAGCTGGTGGCTATCTGGATGACGCCACCGATGATCGCCAGCAGACCGAAGAACAGCACGCTGGCAAGGGTCATGAGGGTAGCCATCAAAAAGCCGACGAAGCCGAGCAGGAGGTACATGACGCCCAGCGCAGTGAGCCATCCTCGATGAACCCCCCTGGCGTCATACAGGTCACGTCCCCAATAGAACCCGCGGTGAAAGAAACTTTGACCATGGAAGAAATGGTGCCCGTGCGGAGTTGAGAGTTTCATATTTCCACCTCCTTGTGCAGTTTTTGATCTCTCACGCTATTTTACTCCTCGGAGATCTTCTCGGGTGCAGAGGTTCTTTTATGGTCCCATCGCCCCCTCGGGGGAGAGGGGCAGGGGTGAGGGCGGGACTCTC
>NZ_DATFBA010000126.1:0-2887 GCF_035254065.1 Geomonas sp. | reverse complement strand
CAACCACGAGTCGCCCCTTAGACCCGAGCGCTTCGTGACCCAGAAGATCGTGCAGGGGGCCTGCCGCATCGCCGCCGGCAGCCCGGAAAAGCTGCACCTGGGGAACATCTCCATCGCCCGTGACTGGGGGTGGGCGCCCGAATACGTGGAAGCGATGTGGCTCATGCTGCAGCAGGAGCAGCCGGACGATTTCGTGATCGCCACCGGCGAGACCCGCACCCTCGAGGAGTTCGTGGCCGCTGCCTTCCGCACGGTCGGCCTCGACTGGCGCGAGCATGTCATCAGCGACCCGCTCTTCCTGCGCCCCTCGGAGATCATGGTGAGCCGCGGCAACCCTGCCAAGGCGGTGGCACAGCTGGGATGGCAGGCAAGCTGCCGGATGGACGACGTCGTGCGGCTGATGATCGAACAGGCGAACGCCCGCACCGCGGCAGGTAGCAGCTATGTCTCGTAGGGTGGCGGCTGGTGCGGCACTGCCGCCGGGAAGCTTGATGGAGGGGCTCTCGTGAAGATAGGGATCATGCTGGTCGACTTCAACCCGGGACGGATGGGGGGAGTGGAGACCTATCTGCGCAACCTGGTGCGCTGGCTGGCTTTAAACGACCACGACAACCGCTACACCCTGATCTGCACCGACCAGAACGTCGGCTACTTCGAGGAGCTCTTCGGGCACGTCGACACCATGGTGTTCAACAACCGCAAGAACTCCCCGCAGCGGCTGGGGAGGAGCCTGGTCAGAAAGCTGACCGGCATCGACCCCATCCGGGTCGCCTGCGACCGCGCCGGCTTCGACCTGTTGCACAACCCGTTCACCTCGGTGCGCTGCCTGGGGGCCAAGACGCCGCTGATCGTGACCTTCCACGACATCCAGCACCGCTTTTTCCCCCAGTTCTTCCGGGAGAAGGACGTCGCCCTGCGTGACCGCAACTCCCGCAAGGCGGCGCTGGGGGCGAGCTTCCTGATCGCCGACTCGGAGTACACCAAGGTCTCGCTTGCCGAGGCCTACGGGGTGCCGGAGAGCCGGATGCAGGTTGTCCTCCTGGGGGTGGGCGAGGAGTACCGGCCGCTCCCGGCGGAGCTCCTTGCCGAGGAGCGGCGCGCCCTCGGGCTGGAGCGCCCCTTCCTCTACTACCCGGCGGCCACTTGGCTGCACAAGAACCACGCCAACCTGCTGGCCGCCCTGAAGATCATGGAGAAGACCGGCTTCGACGGCGAACTGGTGCTGACCGGGGTCGCCACCAAGGCCAGGGACGGGCTCCTTGCCCAGATCGCTGAGCTGGGGCTTTCCGAGCGGGTGCGGGTCTTAGGCTACCTCCCCTACGAGAAGCTCCCCGTCATCTACAACCTGGCCAGGCTTACCGTGTTCCCGTCCCTGTTCGAGGGGTTCGGCATGCCGGTGCTGGAGGCCATGGGCTGCGGCTGCCCGGTCGCCTGTTCCAACGTTACCTCCATCCCCGAGGTAGGCGGCGACGCCGTCCGCTACTTCGATCCCACCTCCCCCGAACAAATCGCCCAGACCGTGCTCAACCTTTGGGGCGACGACTCCGCCTTGGCGGAGCTGCGCCGGATGGGGCTTGAGCGGGTGGCGGAATTCACTTGGGAAAACACCTCCCGCCGCACGCTGGAGGTCTATCGGGACGTCCTGAAGCGCTGCGGGCGAAAGGCATGAGGAGCAGCAAGAAACGTGGATAAAGCACCGCTGGTATCGATCATCACCGTCGTCAGAAACGACGCCGAGCGTCTGCTCACCACCATACAGAGCCTCACTCCCTACAAGGGGAGCCGGGTGGAGTTCGTGGTGGTGGACGGGGCGTCGACGGACGGGACCCTGGCCGTGATCGAGTCGCACCGCGACCTGGTGGACCGCTACGTGAGCGAGCCGGACCGCGGGCTCTACGACGCCATGAACAAGGGAATATCCCTTGCCACCGGCAAGTACCTGCTGTTTCTGAACGCCGGCGACGAGCTGCTCACCGACCTGGAGAGCATGGTGCAGGCCGCGCCGGAAACAGCCGTGCTGGTGCACGGGCGGGCCAACATGTTCGACCAGCAGGGGAGCCTGCGCTACGTGAAGGGGAAGCGGATCAAGAGCCTGCGGCGCTTTCTGAAGGGGATGCCGCTCTGTCACCAGACCGCCCTCTACCGCCGCGACGTCATCCCGCACTACGACCTGCGCTTCAAGGTGATGGGCGACCGCGTGATGACCTACACCCTGCTCAGGAAGCAGGGGCTCAAGAACGCCTGCTTCGTGGACCGGCTGATGGTCAATTACTACGAGGGTGGCTTAAGCTGGAGCTTCGGCGAGGACTTCCTGCGCGAGGAGGAGAAACTCTTCTATCGCAGCGTCGGCAAGCGCCATTACATCGCCATCAAGTACCTGAACGCGGTCTTCAAGCACCGCATCAAGCTCCCCCTGTTGCGCCTTTTGAAGAAGAAGTAAGCGCCGCCCGCTCTCCATGACAATCGTCGCTTCCCGCCCTGCCGGAAGCGCCACAGGAGTCCCATGTCACTGGTTGTAATCTGTTCCCTCGTCAGGGACGGCATGTCCTACCTGCCATCCTACCGGCGCCAGCTGGAGTCGCTCACCCTGGAAGGTGGGCTCGAATGGCACCTCTGCATCCTGGAGGGTGACAGCCGCGACGGCAGCGCCAAGTACCTGGAGCAGTGGGCCGCCGAGGACCCGCGCATCACGGTGGGTAAGGAGAACGTCGGCGACACCGCCGAGATCCAGGACCGCGCCGAGCGCTGGGCCAGGGTCTGCAACGCCTGCCTCGACCTGATACCCGCCTCGCTCGACTATTCGCACATGCTCTGGCTGGAGGCGGACCTGAGCTTTCCCCCGGAGCTTTTGCGCCGGCTGGTGCGGCACGAGGCGGACGTGGTTTCT
>NZ_DATFBA010000125.1:0-9383 GCF_035254065.1 Geomonas sp. | reverse complement strand
CGCGGATGGTCCTGGTGTCGCGGCCGTCGATGCGCTCGCCGTCCTTGATGATGTGCTCGCGGACCAGGTTGTACTCGAAGTCCTCGATGACCGCCTTGATCTCGCCTTCGGCCCCTTCGAACTCGGTGGCCAGTGCGGCGAGGGTCTCGTCGGTGATGGTGTCGATGGCGTTGTGACGCTCGACCTTGGTCTTGATGCGGACCGCCTGCTTCATCCCCTCGTAGGCGATCTCCTTGACGCGGGCCTTCAGCGCCTCGTTGACCACCGGCGGCTCGATCACGCGCTTGGCGACGCCGACCTTGCCGGCCAGCTCTTCCTGGGCAACCAGCAGCGGCTGCACGGCGGCATGGCCGAAGAAGATGGCCTCCAAGAGGTCGTTCTCGGAGACCTCCTTGGCACTACCTTCCACCATCAGGATGGCATCCTTGCTGGCGGCGATCACGATCTCCATGTCGGAGTTCTCTTCCTGCTCGGCGGTCGGGTTGGCAATGAGCTCGCCGTTCACGCGGCCCACTTTGACGCCGGCGATCGGCCCGAAGAAGGGGATGTCGGAGACCATCAGCGCGGCGGAGGCGCCGATCATGGAGAGGATGCCCGGATCGTGGTCCTTGTCCGCCGACATGACGGTGGCCATGATCTGGGTGTCGTTCAGGAAGTTCTCCGGGAAGAGCGGACGGATCGGGCGATCGATCAGACGGCAGGTGAGGGTTTCGTTATCGGAGGGACGCCCCTCGCGCTTGAAGAAGCTGCCGGGAATCCTGCCGCCGGCGTAGGCCTTCTCCTGGTAGTTGACGGTGAGCGGGAAGAACCCCTGCCCTTCCTTGGCGGCTTTCAGCGCTACCGCGGTGACCAGCACCATGGTGTCACCGCTGGAGATCATGACGGCGCCGCTCGCCTGCTTGGCGATCTTGCCGGTTTTGATAGTGATTGTCTTGCCGCAGCATTCTGCCTGTACTGTGTGTTCCATTAATCGGCCTCCTGACCTGATGTATTTGCCTGGTTGGTGTTGGGGCCGCCGAGAAAGGCGCCGTGCGGGCACGAGGGTCCGCAGGGCACTTTTATCCACGCCCCCAACAAAGAAAAGGGCACTAGGGCCCTTGCGAAAAAAGAGGAAAAGGCAATATACCCGGAGGTATACTGCCTTCTATTACCTTCTGATGCCGAGTTTTTCGATGATCGCTTTGTACCTGTCGACGTCTTTCTTCTTCAGATAGTCAAGCAGACCCCTTCTCTGGCCGACTATCTTCAACAGACCGCGACGGCTGTGATGGTCCTTCTTGTGAACCTTGAAGTGCTCGGTCAGATAGGTGATGCGCTCTGACAGAATGGCAATCTGCACTTCCGGGGACCCAGTGTCGGTGTCATGGAGCTTATGAGCAGAGATTATTTCCTGTTTCTTGTCCGTTACCAGCATTCGATTACACCTCCTTCCACTTGTACTATTTATAGCTGTCCGCGCCTCTGGGAGTACACGGAAAAGTTCGACATCCGCCTTGTTTACCACAAAAACCACTACGTGTAAAGGATAATAGCTAGTTGAATACCCGAGCCAGCCTGATCCTTTTGACTTCATCGCACTCGCCGACTGCCAGAAGCCTATCCTGCTGATACAGTCGCACCTGCTCTCCGGGTGAAAGTTCAGGGAGAGCCTCGGCAAAGTCGGCCGCTTCAGGCTTCACGCCGTTGCCGACCTTACGTCCCCCCTCGGCGCTCAGTTTGAGCGCCTTCAGGTGGCAGAGCGCGCGATCCAGCGGGAGCAGCAGTGCGGCCTGGTCCGGCGAGGAAGCGAGCTGCTCGATCTTGAGCGAGTCCGCCTCGGCGAAGATCCCGGAGCTAAGGCGCCTGAGTTCAAGGAGGTGCGCCCCGCACCCCAGCGCCTCGCCCATGTCGGTCGCCAGCGTGCGGACGTAGGTGCCGCGCGAGCAGCGCACGGTGAAGCAGGCCTCGGGGAGCCGGATCCAGTCGAAGGAAAGAGAGAAGATCTCCACCTCGCGCGGCTCGCGCTCGATCTCGATCCCCTTCCTGGCCAGCTTGTACAGCGGCACGCCGTCGCGCTTGATGGCGGAGAACATGGGGGGGAGCTGGGAGAGCTTCCCCGAGAATTTCGCTACCAGGCGCTCGAGATCCTCGGCGGCAAGGTGCGACCAGGGGCGCTCCTCGATGACGGTGCCGGTCAGGTCCTGGGTGTCGGTGGAGATCCCCAGCCGCAGCACGGCCCGGTACTCCTTCTGCGACTCGTCCAGAAACTGGATCGCCTTGGTACCCTCCCCCACGGCGACCGGCAGCACGCCGGTGGCAAAGGGGTCGAGAGTGCCGGTGTGTCCCACTTTCTTCTGGCCGATGGCGCGCCGAACCTTGGCGACCACGTCATGGGAAGTGACGCCCGCCTCCTTGTCGATCACGAAAAAGCCGTTCAGCATCCCCGCATCTGCTCCAGGCGTTCGAAGACCTGAGCCTTCACCTCGGCGAGGGTTCCCTTGATTATGCAGCCGGCCGCGTTGTGGTGCCCGCCGCCGCCGAAGGAGGCGGAAACTGCTGCCACGTCGACCTTCCCCTTGGACCGGAAACCGACCTTGAATTTCCCTTCCTCAAGCTGGCGGAAGAAGAGCGCCACCTCCACGCCGCGGATCGAGCGCGGGTAGTTGATGAAGCGGTCGGTATCCTCGGCGGTGGCGCCGGTGGCCTCGTACATGTCCTGGGTGACGGTGACCGAGGCGTACTCGCCGTTGGGGGAGATGGTCAGGTCGGAAAGGGCCAGCGCCAGGAGGGCGATGCGCTGCTTGGGCTCGCTTTCGTAGAGATTCTCGTTCACCGTCCAGGCGTTGACACCCTTGCCGATCATCTCGCCGGCGATGGCGAAGGCCTCCGGGGTGGAGTTCGAGTAGTGGAAGCTCCCGGTGTCGCTCAGGATGGCGGTGTAGATGCAGAGCGCGGTCGGATAATCGACCACGTCGCCGGCCGCCGTAATGATGCGGTAGACGAGCGCCGCGGTGGCGCAGGCCTTGGGATCGATCAGGTTATGCTTACCGAACAGTTCGCAGCCTAAGTGATGGTCGAGATTGATGTAGCAGCCTATCCGCTGGCAGGTGGTGATGGCCTTGCCGGCCCTCCTGAACTCGCCGATGTCCAGCACGAAGCAGACGTCGAAGTCGCGCTCCGGCAGTTCGTGGAGGACCTGGTCGGCCAGGGGGAGGAACTTGCAGCTCTCGGTGACCGGGTCGCAGAGGTAAACGGTGACCTCCTTGCCGCGCGCGGTGAGGTAGTTGGCAAGCGCGAGCGAGGAGCCGATGGCATCGGGATCGGGGCTTTCGTGGCTGGTGATCAGGAAGCTGGTGTTCTTGTCGATTTCGGCCAGGATCGCCGCAATCTCAGGTGTTGTCGCCGTCATCCGTGGAACCTATCTCCTTGAGGATCGATTCGATGTGCTGGCCGTACTCCAGGGAGGTATCGTACTTGAACTGGATCTCGGGGGTGAAGCGCATCTTGAGGGCCTGGCCGATCTCTTTCCTGATGAAACCGCGGGCACTGTTGAGGCCGGCGGCGGAGTTCTGCCTCTGCTCGTCGCCGCCGTGCACCGTGAAGTACACGGTCGCCATCCTGACGTCGGGGGTCATCTTGACCCCGGTGATGGTGACGAAGCCGATGCGGGGATCCTTGAGCCCCTTGATCAAAAGCTCGGAGATGATCTTGTGGATCTCCTCGCCGACTTTATCTGAACGCTTAACCATATGCTTTTTTCACACTCTCTTTCAACTTGCTTGCAATTAACTTCACGCTGCCACAGCCGCGCATGTCGTCCCCCCCTTGACAAAGGGGGGACAGGGGGGATTGCTTGTGCCTGTCAAACCTCAACTGCAATCCCCCTAAATCCCCCTTTATCAAGGGGGACTTAACGGCTGGGAGAATTGGTGGAGCCCTTACAGCTTGGTGGCCACTTTCTCCATCTCGTAGCACTCGATGATGTCGCCGATCTTGAGGTCGTTGTAGTTCTCGATCGACATACCGCACTCGTAGCCGGTGGCGACTTCCTTGACGTCGTCCTTGAAGCGCCGAAGGCTCGCGAGCTTGCCGTCGTGGATGACCACGTTGTCGCGCAGCAGGCGGACCTGGGCGTTCCTGACGATCTTGCCGTCGGTGACGTAGGAACCTGCCACGGTGCCGTGCTTGGGCACCTGGAAGGTCTCCCTGACCTCGGCGCGGCCCAGGGCCTTCTCCTTGAAGGTCGGCTCCAGGAGGCCTTCCATCGCCTTCTTGATGTCGTCCACCGCATCGTAGATGATGTTGTAGAGACGGATGTCGACCCCTTCCTTCTCGGCGAGCTGCGCCGCCTTGACCTCGGGACGCACGTTGAAGCCCAGGATGATGGCGTTGGAGGCGGAAGCGAGGTTGACGTCGGTCTCGGTGATGGCGCCGACCGAGGCGTGCAGCACGTTCAGGCGGACCGCGTCGGTGGTGAGCTTCCTGAGCGACTCGGCGACCGCTTCCACGGAGCCCTGCACGTCGCCCTTGACGATGGTGTTGAGGTCCTTGACCTCGCCCTTCTGGATCTTCTCGTAGAGCTGCTCCAGGGAGAGCTTGCTGCTCTTGGCGAGCTCCTGCTCCCTGAGCTTGGCCTGGCGGTGGTTGGCGATCTCTTTGGCCTGCTTTTCGTCGGCCAGTGCCACGAAGACGTCACCCGCGTCGGGCACGCCGGTGAAGCCGATGACCTCGACCGGCATGGCGGGCCCGGCCTCCTGCACCTTCTCGCCGCGGTTGTTCTGCATGGCACGCACACGCCCGGAGTGGACGCCGGCCACGAAGTAGTCGCCGCCTCTCAGGGTGCCTTCTGTGACCAGCACGGTGGCGACCGGGCCGCGACCCTTGTCGAGTTTCGCCTCGACGATGGTGCCGCGGGCCGCCTTGTCCGGGTTGGCCTTCAGTTCCAGGACGTCCGCCTGCAGGAGGACCATTTCCAGGAGCTCTTCCAGGTTGATCCGCTTCTTGGCCGACACCTCCACGAAGATGGTGTCGCCCCCCCACTCTTCCGAGACCAGGGCGAATTCCATCAGCTCCTGCTTCACCTTGGCCGGGTTGGCGTCCGGCTTGTCGATCTTGTTGATGGCAACGATGATCGGTACGCCGGCGGCCTTGGAGTGGTTGATCGCCTCGCGGGTCTGCGGCATCACGCCGTCGTCGGCGGCCACCACCAGGATGACGATGTCGGTGACCTTGGCGCCCCTGGCGCGCATGGCGGTGAACGCCTCGTGGCCCGGGGTGTCGAGGAAGGTGATCTTGCGGCCGTTCAGCTCGACGTCGTAGGCGCCGATGTGCTGGGTGATGCCCCCCGCCTCGCCGGCGATCACGTTGGTCTCGCGGATTGCGTCCAGCAGCGAGGTCTTGCCGTGGTCGACGTGGCCCATGATGGTGACGACCGGCGGACGCTTCACCAGGGTCTCAGGTGCATCCGGCTCCGCCTCCAGCATCTCGTCCACGTCCAGCGCCACGTTCTCGATCTCGTAGCCGAAGTCGGTGGCCAGGATGGTCGCGGTGTCGAAGTCCAGCGGGTGGTTGATGGTCGCCATCACCCCCATCTTCATCAGCGCGCGGATCAGGTCGGTGGCCTTGATGCCCATCCTCTTGGCCAGTTCGCCGACGGTGATCGACTCGCTGATCTTGATGATCCTCTTGATGGCCTTAGGCACCGTGATCTCGGTCTTCTTGCCGATCTGGACCTTCTCGACTCCCCTCTTCTTCCCTTTGGAGCGCGGGCCCGGCTCGAAGATGCGCTCGCGCTTGTCGAGCATATCCGGCTTCTTGAAGGCTTCCTTCTTCCCTTTACCGGCCGCAGGTCCCTTCTTGGCGCCTTTGGCGAAATCGCCACCGCCACCGGCACCGCCGGCGGGCGGGGGAGGTCCCTTCCTACCCTTGCGGCGATCGTCACCCATCAAGCCGGTGTCGATCGGACCCAGCGGCGCGGGCCGCTCGGGTGCACGGCCGGGGGCGCCTGCCGGGCGTTCGCCGGGACGTCCCGCGCCGGGACGCGGTGCCGGACGCTCGGTGCCCGGGCGCTCCACGCCGCGCGGCATGCCGGGACGCGGCGCCGGGCGCTCGCCGCCAGCTGCAGGACGCGGCTGGTACTCGCGGGGCTGGTACTCGCGCTGCTGGGGCTGCCGCTGGGCAGGCAGGGGTATCTCCACGCGACCCAGGATCTTGGCCCTGGTGGGAGTAGCTTTATCCGGTTCGGCCGGTGCCGCGGGAGCAGCCGGTGCGGCAGCGACAGGTGCCTCGGCAGCGGGCTTGGCGGCCGGCGCGGCAGGGGTCTCTTCCTTGGCCGGGGTCTCGGCAACGGGGGCCGGCGCCTCTTCTTGAGGCTTGGCCGGTGCCGCGGGCTTGGCGGCCGGTGCGGCCGGAGCGGCCTCTTTGGCTGCCGGAGCAGGCTTCTCCTCTTTTTCGACCACCACGGCAGCCGGCGCTTCCGGAGCGGGCTTGACCGGAGCGGCCTCGATGATCCTGGCCCGGGGCGCTGCCGGACGGGCAGGCTTCTCGACCGCCACCGGCTCCGGCTCGGCCTTGACCGGGGGCGCCGGCTCGGCCGCCGCCTCCTTCTTGGGCTCCTCGGCCGCAGCTGCCTCGGCCTGGGGCGCCTCGGGCGCCTCAGTCGGCTTGGCTGCACGGCGGCGGATCAGGGTCGGCTTCACTCGGACTTCTTCCTGCGAGGAAACGTCTTTATGGGCAGTCGGCGCGGTAGCGGTCAGGACCTTGACGTCCGCATCATCAATAACAGCCATGTGGCTCTTGACGTCCCGGCCCATCTCGGCCAGTTTCGCCATGACCTCCTTGTTATCGACTCCCAACAACTGCGCTATTTCGTGTACGCGTTTGCTCATCTACTCACGCTCCTCCTCAAAGAAGTTCCTGTACTTTTCCATTTCTAAAGCTATAGACCCGACGAAGCCGCTCTCCAGGACGATCAGCACGCTCCTTAATTCCTTGCCCAGCAACGCTCCCAAATGTTCCTTGTCGAAGAAGGACGCGGCCGGTGTGTCGTGGAGCCTTGCCAGCCCGCGGAACTTCTCCCCGCTCTCCTCGGAGATGTCGGTGGCCATGAACAAAAGCCCCGCCTCCCCTTTCTTGAGCCGCTCGGCGACCTGATCGGAGCCGGAGACGACCTTCCCCCCCTTGTTGGCGAGCGAGATATAGGAGGCGATCCGTTCCCTCAGCTTCTCTCCCACCTGCCGGATGAGCGCCTCGCCCTCTGCACCCTGCACCTCACCCTTGAAACCGCGGGCGAACTGCTTTTTGAGGGCGGCCTGCCTGACGCAGGAGGCCTTCAGGCAGGTATAAGCCCCGCGACCCGGGAGCTTTTGCTGGAGATCCGGCACCAAGGTGCGGTCCGGCGCCAGTACGAAGCGGAGCAGCCCCCCCTTGTCCCTGGTCTCCCGGCAGGCCAGGCAGCTTCTTAAGGGAATGGCCTTGGGCATGGCTGCTAAGCGTTCTCCTCGTCCTCGACCACGGCGACGTTGCCCACGTTGTCGCCGGGGGCCTCGGCGGCCTCTTCTTCCTCGGCGGTGCCGTCATAGGAGGCGAACTGCTGGAGCTCGGCCTCGGCCATGCGGGTCTCGCTCTTGATGTCGATCTTCCAGCCGGTCAGCTTGGCGGCGAGCCGCACGTTCTGGCCGCGCTTGCCGATGGCGAGCGAGAGCTGGTCGTCGGCCACGATCACCTCCATGGCCTGCTCCTCGTCATCGACGTAAACCTTGGTGACCACCGCCGGCGCCAGCGCGTTGCAGGCGAAGCGGGCGATGTCTTCGGACCAGGGGATGATGTCGATCTTCTCGCCGCGGAGCTCGGATACCACGTTCTGCACGCGGGAACCGCGCATACCGACGCAGGCGCCCACCGGGTCGACGTCGGAGTCGTGCGAGTAGACAGCGATCTTGGCACGCCCGCCCGGCTCGCGCACGACACTCTTGATCTCCACGATCCCCTCGGCGATCTCCGGCACCTCGGCCTCGAACAGCTTGGCGAGCATCATGGGATGGGTGCGCGACAGCATGATCTGCGGCCCCTTGGTGGTCATCCTGATCTCGGTGATCACCGCCTTCACGCGGTCACCCTGGCGGTAGACCTCGCGCGGGGCCTGCTCCTTGTGGGGCAAAAGCGCCTCGGCGCGCCCCAGGTCGACGATCAGGTCCCCCTTCTCGAAGCGGCGCACCACGCCGTTCACGATCTCCATGATCCGTTCCTGGAACTCGTTGAAGATGGTCTCGCGCTCCGCCTCGCGCACGCGCTGGATGATCACCTGCTTGGCGGTCTGTGCTGCGATGCGGGAGAAGCCGCTGGCATCCATCTTCATGCCGATGGAGTCACCGATCTCGACCTCCGGGTCCTCCTCGCGAGCCTCATCGAGCTCTATCTCGCGGTAGGAGTCCTGCACCTCTTCCACGACGGTAACGAACTCAAACAGCTCCACCTCCCCGATTTCGGGGTTGTAGTGAGCCTCCAGATCGCGGGTATTGCGAAACTTCTTGTTGGCGGCGGTCAGCACAGCCTGCTCCAACGCCTCGACCACGATATTTTTATCGATACCCTTTTCCTTGACGATCTGGTCAATGGTGTGTTTGAGGTTAAAGCTCGTTTCCACGTCTCTCTCCTTGTAAAAAATCGGAACTTTTTGCGTAACAGTTAAAATTCGAACTCGAGATTGGCCTTGGCCACCTTGTCCAGCGGGATGGCGGCGTCCTGGCCTTCCTTGAGGTGAACTCTGATCACCCCGTCCTCAGCTGCGGTCAGCGTCCCAAGGAAGGTCTTGCGCTTGTTGCCCGCCTCGTCGGCCAGCACCTCGAAGGTCTTGATCTTGACCAGCTTGCCCAGGAAGCGCTGGTAATCGGCGAGCCTCTTAAGCGGGCGGCAGATGCCGGGCGAGGAGACCTCGAGGGTGTAGTTCTCCTTGATGAAATCCTCAACGTCCAGGATGTCGGAGACTTCCCTCGATACCTGGGAGCAGTCGTCCAGCGATACGCCGCCTTCCTCTTTCTCGATGAAAAGGCGCAGCACCATGTCCCGCCCCTCGCGCTTGTACTCGACGTCCACCAATGCCATGCCGAGCGGGGGAAGGATTTCACCAGCAATCTCGGTGACTCTATCTACAACATCGACCTTTGCCATCTTGCGGATTTCCCAATAAAAAAAGTGAGCCGGAAGAGCTCACTTTCAGTGAACGTTAACATGTGCCTCATTATTTAACATGGCCACCCTTTTAATGCAAGCTGTTTTTTTCAAAAACATACCGATTTCCAAGGTTTCCGCCGTCGCCAACGTGCGCTGGCATCATGAATGTCACGGACAATGGGTCCACCGACATCCAGGTCGAAAGAACACCGGTACAAAAATAAGTAATAAAA
>NZ_DATFBA010000124.1:0-3582 GCF_035254065.1 Geomonas sp. | reverse complement strand
GACCAGGCGGAGCAGCAGGGGGCGCTGAGACGGGACCAGGCGGTGCGGGTGCTGGAGACCGTGGATGACTGGGCACGGCTGGAGTCCCCCGCCGGCTGGGTCAGGTGGCGCGACCCGGACGGCCGGCTGACCATCTCGCTGCAGGAGTAGCGGCACCCGCATCTGCAACGCCATCATCCCCCCCTCCTTTGACGGTAGGCGGGACGAGTCAGACAGGGGGACAGACACCTGACGGAGCCAGTCCCCTCTTTCATCCTCACGTGTCCGAGCGGACGATAGCGGCAAGCTCCTCCACAGCTCTCGGCACAGAAAAGCGTTGACAAGGAAGCACCTCCATGATATTCGACTCTCCCATGTATACTAACAGCGTTACATCCGGTGGCATCGACCACCTGGCGGCAGCGGCGGCTAGACCTTAACAGAGCCGCCACTGCTGATTTGGGAAAAACAAAAATTTCACCGAAGGCCGTGGGGGATACCTGCGGCCTTTTTGCATTAACGAACCGGAAGTTTGGACTGTAAAACATATCAACTTGAGACTGATTCAAGGGGGAAACAGATGCGTAACGAGATTGTCACTCCCGGCGCGGGAGAATTGACCTACGAGATCAGGAACATCGTGACGGTGGCCGAGAAGGTGCAGCGGCACGGGGTGAAGATCAACTGGGAAAACATCGGCGACCCGATCGTCAAGGGTGAGATCATCCCCAACTGGATGAAGGAGATCGTGGCGGCTGCGGCCATGGAGGACGAGACCTACGCCTACTGCCCGACCCGCGGCGTGCTGGAGACCCGCGAGTTTCTCTGCGAGATCACCAACAAGCGAGGCGGCGCGCAGATCACCCCCGACGACATCATCTTCTTCAACGGCCTGGGCGACGCCATCGCCAAGGTGTACGGCAACCTCCGCCCGGAGAGCCGGGTGCTGATGCCCTCCCCCACCTACACCACCCACTCGATCGGCGAGGCAGCGCACGCCAACGCGAGCCCGGTCTGCTACCGCCTGAAGCCGGAGGACAACTGGTACCCCGACATGGAAGACCTGGAGTGCCACGTCAAGTACAACCCGCAGATCTGCGGCATCATGCTGATCAACCCGGACAACCCGACCGGCATGGTCTACCCGGTGGAGGTGCTCAAGAAGATCGTCGACATCGCCCGCACCTACGACCTCTTCATCATCGCCGACGAGGTCTACTCCAACATCGTCTACAACGACCAGAAGACCGTCCCCATCTCCGACGTGATCGGCGAGGTGCCGGCCATCGCCATGAAGGGTATCTCCAAGGAGCTCCCCTGGCCGGGCTCCCGCTGCGGCTGGATCGAGGTCTACAACGCCGACCGCGACCCGCGCTTCAAGAAGTTCACCAACTCGATCCTCTCCTCGAAGATGAACGAGGTCTGCTCGACCACCCTGCCGCAGCGCTGCCTGCCGGCCATCATGAAGCACCCCAACTACCAGCTCTACCTCCAGGAGCGGATCGGCCGCTACGAGAAGATGAGCAACATCACCTACGAGGCGCTGAAACAGGTCCCGGGGCTGGCGGTGAACCGCACCAACGGCGCCTTCTACATGGCGGTCCCCTTCAAGGAAGGTGTGCTGAACAACAGCCAGAGCCTCCCCATCGAGAACGCCGAGGTGCGCCAGCTGGTGGAAGGGATCGTGGACGCGCCGGGCGTCGCCCCCGACAAGCGCTTCGTCTACTACATCCTGGCCCACACCGGTATCTGCGTGGTGCCGCTCTCCTCCTTCAACACCAACCTGCTCGGCTTCAGGGTCACCCTGCTGGAGCGGGACGAGGCGGAGTGCCGCAAGATCTACGGCACCCTCACCGAAAAGATCGCCCAGTACCTCGCGTCCTAGACGCCTCCAAGCCCCGCCCGAAACGGCGGGGCTTTTTTTTGCCCCCCGCCGGGACTCCGAGCGCCTCTCGTCCGAAAGTCCCCCCTCCCGAAGGGGGAGGGGCAGGGAGGGGGAGCACTGTGACAACCGGGGCAGAAGCGGCAGGACAGCCCTTCGACAGGCTCAGGGAGCACGGCTCATCGCTTGCAACAGCGGGGGCACAGCGCGGCTTCCCTCACCCCTGCCCTCTCCCGGTGGGAGCGGGATAGTTGGAATAAGCGGAATGTGTTACTGCCGGAAGGCCCTGCTAGCAAGCCTTCATTGACTTTTGACGCGCAATTTGTTATGCACTTTTCATCGCCGGCCGTCTCATCACCAACACTGTAGAGGTTTTTGATGTCCCCGATTTCACAAGGTGCCAGGCGGATCGCCCGGGCGGCCGGCGGCTCCCCATGTTGAGCCAGCGGCTGCGCAGCGAGACCGACATCCCGCCGGAGACCTTTGAGATCATCGGCCGTATCCTCAAGGCCCGCTCCGGCTTCAGCCTGGAGGGGTACAAGGACCAGTGCGTGAAACGGCGCATCGCCATCCGAATGCGCGCCACCGAATCTCCCTCGCCGCAGGCCTACAGCGACCTGCTGACCGAGAGCCCCGCGGAGCAGGAGCTTTTGCTGCGCGTCCTTACCATCCACGTCTCCCACTTCTTCAGGAACCCTTCCACCTTCGAAAAGCTCGCCGAAGAGATCATCCCCGACCTTGCCGTCCGGCGCCACGTCCGCCAACTGCGCTTCACCAGCGTGGGGTGCGCCTCGGGGGAGGAGCCCTACACCCTCGCCCTCCTGATGCGCGAGCGCTTCCCCGAACTACTCGACGGGGAGCGGGTCTCCATCCTGGGGATCGACATCGACCAGGGGGTGCTGGAGGGGGCCAAGGACGGGCTCTACCACCCCGACCGCCTGGCCGAGGTCCCCTCCGAACTCAGGTCGCGCTGGTTCACCCCGCAGGGGCAGCGTTTCCAGCTGGCTGACGAGATCCGCTCGCTGGTCACCTTCCAGCAGGGGGACGTCAACGATGCCGCCAGCCGGCCGGCCAGCGACCTGATCCTGTGCAGGAACGTGCTCATCTATTTCGAGCGGGGAAGGCAGGAGGAGATCCTGAGCGGTTTTGCGGACGCCCTGGGGAAGGGGGGGATCCTGGTGTTGGGCAAATCGGAGACCCTGTCGAGCGCCAGCCGGGCCCGCTTCCGGACCGTCTGTCCGGTGGAGCGGATCTACCGGGTTCTTTAAAGAGTTTAGAGCATCGCCTCAAAAGGAGCATCAACGCATGTACATTCAGATCGGCTACAAGTTCATCCTCGGATTCCTGGCGGTAGTCGCCTGCGTGGCCTTCGTCCCGGGCTGGGTAACCGGGCTGGGCTACTCCCCGGAGATGACCCACCTGCTCTCCTACGTGGTGGCGCTCACCATCGGGCTCATACTCGGCTCCTTCTTCTCCAAGAGCTTCACCAGGAACATCTCGCTTTTGCGCGGCGCCACCGAGGCGATCAGCCAGGGTGATCTCTCCAAGGACCTGCCGGTCAGGGAGACCCGCTTCCCGGACGAGACCCACGACATGGCGCTCTCCATCAACGCCATGGTGGAAAGCCTGCGCACCCTGGTGCGCCAGATCAGGGGGACCGCCGAAGGGGTCTCCGAATCATCCCGCACCCTCTCCACCACCGCGCTGCAGGTGAACGCCTC
>NZ_DATFBA010000123.1:0-3262 GCF_035254065.1 Geomonas sp. | reverse complement strand
AATCTGCTGGCACTCAATGCCGCCATCGAGGCCGCGCGCGCTGGCGAAATGGGGCGCGGTTTCGCCGTGGTGGCCGACGAGGTGCGCGCACTGGCGGAGCGGACCACCAGGGCCACCCGCGAGATCGGCCAGATGATCAAGGGGATCCAGGCGGAGACCAGGGAGGCGGTGGCCGCCATGGAGGAAGGGATCGAAGAGGTCCAGACCGGCAGCACCGAAGCCGCCCACTCCGTGCGGGCACTGGCCGAGATCCAGGCCAGGATCGCCGAGGTCACCGCCCAGATCAACCAGATCGCGGTGGCGGCGGAGGAGCAATCGGCCACCACCCGGGAGATCACCGACAACATCCAGCAGATTTCGGGGGTGGTGCGCGGTGGCGCCCTGAGCGCGCAGCAGGTTAGCGGCGCCTCGGCCGACCTCTCCGGGCTCTCCGATGACCTGCAGGGGCTGGTGCGCCAGTTCGGCTGCTGACAGCGTAGGGCCTACTAGGCCGCCTTATCTAAAAGGAAATCGCTCCCTATCAGGTCCCCCCCTTGATAAAGGGGGGGCAGGGGGGATTTGCTTTTGGCCTTTGTACGGTGGGCGGGACGGTTCGGATAGGGGGACAGGCACCTGCCGGAGCCAGTCCCCTTCCCCACCCTCACCTGGCCTTCGGCCACCCTCTCCCCTAAAGGGGCGAGGGGATAGAATGACCCTTGGGGCAGAGGAGCAAGGGCGAGGGGATGGCATAAGGAATAAGAAAACCCCGCTACCTGATGGTGGCGGGGTTTGTTGTTGGCGGACGGTCAGTTTCAAGAAGGCTCTTCGGAAGTTGCCTTTCTTTTCGACTTGAGCCGCATGTTCAGGGTCTGCCGGTTGAGCCCGAGCATACCGGCGGCGATGCGCTGGTTACCCTTGGCAAGCTCGAGGGCAGTGTTGATGAGCAAGTCCTCGGCCTCGCGCAGGGTCGGGAAATGGCCCCATACCGCCGTCAGCAGCTGTTCGAGGTTGTTCTCCTCGCGCGGGGCGGGCGGGGGCTCTTCCGGCGCGGGGGCGTTGATGGTCCGCACGAACGGCTGGTCGGAGATCAGCCCGTCCTTCCTGCGTAGCACCGCGTCGTCCACCATCCCCTGCAGCTCGCGCACGTTGCCGGGGAAGTCGTACCCCTCCAGGAGCTCCAGCAGCTTCTTCGAGTAGGTGGGGGGCTCGACCCCCAGCCGCTCCGCCATCAGCTCGATGAAATGGTCCAAGAGCAGCGGCAGGTCATCCCGGCGCTCCCTCAAGGGGGGGATGCGGACCTGGTGGCTGCACAGGCGGTAGTAGAGGTCCTGCCGGAACCTCCCCTCGGAGATCCTTTTGGGGAGATCGCGGTTGGTGGCGAGCAGGATGCGGGCATGGCTCTTTCTGACCAGGTCGGAGCCTACCGGGTAGTATTCCTCCTCCTGCAGGAGGCGCAAAAGCTTGACCTGGGAGAGTTCGTTCAGGTCGCCGATCTCGTCCAGGAAGAGCGTCCCCCCCGCGGCGCGGGCCACCAGCCCCTCCCGGGCCTGGTCCGCCCCGGTATAGGCGCCCCGCTGGTGCCCGAAGAGCGCGTCGGAGAACATCGGGTCGTCCAGCCCGGCCGCGTTCAGGGCGACGTACTCCCCCTTGCAGCCGCTCAGCTTGTGGATGGCGCGGGCGACAAGTTCCTTGCCGGAGCCGGTCTCACCGAGGATCAGGATCGGCTGCCGGCTGGCGGCCAGCGCCTCGGCATACCTGAACAGCTCCTTCATCTTCTTATTGCGGGTCACCAGTTCCGCGAAGGCGGCCAGCCGGCTCTGCTCGTCCAGCACCCGCCCCTTGCGGGGGCGCGGCTCACCCCCTGGCGCCTGCTGGGCCTCTTCCGCCTCCGCCTCGGGGAACTCGCCCTCCAGCGCCCTTTTCACGCTCTCCACCAGCCGCCCGTGGTTGACCGGCTTGGCGAGGTAGTCGACCGCCCCCAGCTTCAGGCACTCCACCGCGGTATCGATCTGGTCGTCCGCCGTCACGATCACCTTGAGGTCCTGCCTGAGCGCCCGGGCGAGCAGTTCCAGGCCGTCACCTTCCGGCTGTCCCAAATCGAGCACCGCGACCGCCACCTCTCCGCTGTCCAAAATTGGCAGCACCTTGCTGTGATCGCTCACGGTGAGCACGTCGCTGATCCCGTTCACTTCCAGATGGAGCTTGCAGGTGGTCAACACGTGCGGCTCCCCCCCCGCCAAGAGCACCTGCTTCCTTGCTATCGTTTCTCGTTTCATCCCACTGCTCCCGTCCTGTCGAGGAGGCTGCAAAAATCTGTACAGCCCCCTGCCGGAGACGCCGGGGACCGGTTACACACCGGTAACTCGGCTATTTTCCAGGCTTATCAGAAAAAGCACCCAGGGCGTCCGCCGCTTTTTAGGAGGCTTGGTCCCTGCAAAAAAATTGTCATTCCGGCCCTCTGGAAAGGATGAGTGCCCAAGCCGGATGAGCGGGAAAAGCAATGATATTGACCACGTAACCAACATCTGGGCTACAAGGATGCCAAGAAGTTGGCTGTTTGTCTACAATAGATATAACTATTTTGATAACCGGTGCCGCTAACTGCCGGTTTTACAGGTTTTTTTATTTGGCACGCTGGATGCTATAGAGAGGGCAACTGACTGACATGAAATCATCCATCTCGTAGACAGGAACGGCAGTAGAGACACTCTCCGGGCCCCTCCGGAGACGACCCAATCCCAAGGCAGCAAATTAAATGACAAGGAGGAAACACACCATGAGAGCTCTCATCCCCACTTACCTGAAACTGCGCAGCAAGCTGGACAACGAAAAAGGTGCCACCATGGTCGAGTACGCACTGCTCGCAGCCCTGATCGCAGCAGCCCTGGTCGGCGGCATCACCGCCCTCTCCGGCGGTATCGGCACCACCTTCTCTACGGTAACCGCCGCCCTCTAGCAGCACCGGCGTTACCTGAGCAAGCGGCCCTGGCCGCGCAATCCTCGTCCCGGCCGAAGCCCTTTCGGCCGGGGCCCTCGAAAGAGGGTGAGGGCCATGATTGATAAAGGTAGGGCGGGCGAAGATGAAGGGGCCATCTCCGTCTGCCGCATGGTTCTCATCCTCGATTTACGCGGGCGGGCCGGCGGCCAAGGCTGCCGGCCCGACAGTACAAACTTGCCGCCTCCCGCCCTGCCCTTGGCGAGGAGGTTGCCTGTCCCGTCAACCGCGAGATGCAGCTGGCAGGTGTAGGTCGGAGGCTGCGGCCCCCTGCCACACCTGCTTTTT
>NZ_DATFBA010000122.1:0-16548 GCF_035254065.1 Geomonas sp. | reverse complement strand
TGGGAGGTACCATACAGTTCCTTGGAGAGCTTTTTCTTCCTTTTCACGATCTCGCCCGACTCCCGGATCAGGACGTCGTGATGGTATGTTTCCCCGTCGATAGTTATGCTCCCGAATTCCGTACCATCTATCTTCATTTCGGTCACCTCCGGCAACATAATGATCAGTTCCTATCGAGGATTATAGTCCAAATCCTCACTCTGCGGACAGGGCTGCCCGGGTCGGGTAGGTGATGGGGGCGCACCTTTACGCCGACGTGTTGTTCAATCCCTGCACAGATCCCGATCCCTCCTGAAGGTCGATGCTTCCCTACACTCACCAACCCCTATTTTTCTACTTGCCATTGACGTGCATTATATTAATATTCTTTAAGCTTTTGGTGGGCGAGAGCGGACCTGAAAATCCTGGCGAAGGAGGTCACTAACGACATGATTTATGTAACGCTGGACCTCTCGGGTAATGACCGTGTTTTCATCAGCAACTGCTACCGGTATGAAAGCGGCCTGAGAACGTTGGCTCTGTACCGGGAACCACCCCCTGGGCTCCCCTCGCATGACGAAGTGAAGGCTGAGATCGATGGCCTGCA
The DNA here is from genome assembly GCF_035254065.1 of Geomonas sp. Taxonomy (GTDB): domain Bacteria; phylum Desulfobacterota; class Desulfuromonadia; order Geobacterales; family Geobacteraceae; genus Geomonas. The sequence continues at coordinate 15,962 of NZ_DATFBA010000122.1, read as the reverse complement.
GGGGGATTTCGAGGGGGGGGCCAACGGGGACCGCGTGTTCATTTCTAAACGCAAGATGGCTCGCAAAAAGGTCACCGAAATGTTTAAGAATATCATGTCCTACCTCCGGTCGGTCGCGAAAGAGGACGACATCCCGGCACTTATACAGGCCGGATTCGGGGTTAGGCGGTTCGGTGGTCGGAAGAAGTCCGTTGTTGCACCTGCATAGTCAGTAGGAGATAACAGCCCACCGATGTCCTTCATTGCCCGGGAGTGGCAACAAAAGCCAGGTCCATTCCCGGGCCATTATAGCCTCCCGCTGAGTCCCGATACCTCTATGGTTGGTGCTCCAGATAGCGGAGTCAGTCTCGATCCCCCATGCTTGTTATCAATGACGGGCGCTTTAGTCCCCAACAGGTCATTGTTGGTCCTGCCCAGCTAACCCCATCCATCTCATGCAGACCATGCCCGGTACCACCACTCCACCTCTTAACGTTCAGGGGCACCATGGTTAGGGGGACCGTCCGGGCACTTAGTCCTATCATCCCCATGGTGAGTCTTGTGAAGGTTGTCTATAGTCTCAGCATGCATGTCTTTAGCACTAAACACTGCCTTACTTACACCTTTTCACCCGGTGGGTGGAGACGGAGGTGTGCTTCCCCTCGTCTTTGCATGAGTATCATTCAAGGCATCTTGCTCAATAGTTGCTTATAGATCCCGGATGTTAGGTGTCGCCAAAAGGCCTGCACCGAGTATGAGGTGCGATCATTGAAAACAAGCACTGCGATCATAGGCATCAATCGTTGCAGTGGAACGAACTGGATGCCCCCTTCCGAAGACTGACTACAGGGATGCCCCACCGTGAAAATTGCCCATGTATAGTCTTCAGACGACCATCACGAGACTAACCACGACCATCACGAGACTAACCACAGCCATGACAAGACTAACCACTCCTGCTTCGTAACCTGCCGTCGTCGTGGCAACAACAGCGGTACCACCCCCGCACACGGCCCATCTCGGACATTCCTGTATCGCAAAAAACGAATTGAGGCATCGCTTTTATCAAAACTTCCCATTTGACAGATATCGGCAATGGCCGTAATATCCGGCGTCCGGTTAGCTCCTGTCAATCATGACCCTCTGCGCGGCGTATGGCGTTAGAGGTGATGTCCGGGGCTGGATCTAACCGACTTTGCCATGCAATTTTTCAGAACTGGAGAGTGATGCAGATGAATAAAGACAACGTAGTGACTGAACGTGCGAATGCTCAGTCGGAGGCTGTGAGCAGGCTCGATTTCCTCAAGTCAGTAGGGCTTGGTGCCGGCGCTGCAGGGATTGCCGCCATGATGGGGGGACAGGCTTTCGCCGATATCGAGAAAAAAGGCAAGTACGTCTTTATCATCACCAACGGGACGAACGATCCCAACCGCGCCATTTTAGCCTTGATATGTGCGCGAGCGGTCGCGAGCAAGGGCTGGGGTGATGTGCATGTGTGGATGACTCTGCAGGGGGCCGAACTGAGCCTTAAGGACAAGGCTGCGCGGATGGAGTCGCCAATTTTCAAGAAGTACGGCACGGCCCTCGAACTGATGACCAAGATCAAGGAGAAAGGCGGCAAGTTCGGCGTCTGCCCCCCCTGCTCGGAATACGCCTGCGCCGCGGGTGGCGACAAGCTGGATTACGTCTCCCTGGCCGGGGCCGACTGGCTTATGAAGAATGTCCAGGACGCCTGGGTGCTGTCGCTATAAAACTATGACACCACGCTAGCTGCAGACCAGGAGGGCGTATCAAACTTGCCGGCATTGACATAGGATCGCGAAGCCTGGAGTTCGTTCTCATGGATGGCGACAGTTGTCAGATCGTGGAGCGTTTTCAAGCTGAGACCTCGATCGATCTTGCTGCACAACTGCGTTCGCTCAAAGAGAAAAAGGCCTGGGACGCGCTTGTTTCCACAGGTTACGGCCGGCATCTATCTCAAAAGATGTTAGGTGGCGAAGTGGTGACCGAGATCAAGGCGTACACGACTTCTGCGCACCACTTCTATCCCGATATTCCCACGGTCATAGATCTTGGCGGTCAGGACACCAAAGCCTTGCTGATCAACCGCCACAACGGCCAGCTTGTGAAGTTCGAGATGAATGACAAGTGTTCCGCCGGCACAGGAAAGTTCTTCGAAATGATGGCGGCGACGCTGGGGCTTAGTCTGAGCGAATTGGTGGCAGCCGCAATCAGAGGTAACAAGTCGTTGGAGATCAATAGCACCTGCACGGTATTTGCAGAATCCGAAGTCATCTCGCTGCTGACCACGGGGGTGTCCGTCGAAGACATTGCCAGAGCCATTCACGAGTCGCTCCTGAACAAACTGGTCTCCCTGCTCTCCAGGATGATGACATCGGAGTCGCCGTCGATTCTCTTTGTCGGCGGTGGCGCCAAGAACGTCGCGCTCGTGTCATTGCTATCCGATGCTCTCGGTAAAAAAGTTGTCGTTCCCGAACACCCCGATTTCTTCGGTGCCTATGGCGCCGCCCTTTTTGCAAAACAAACTCTTAACAAACCCATGGAGACGATATGAGTGAACTGCAGCCGCTGTTTGCCGATGATTTTGCCGACTTTCCTCTCAAACGCGCACTCACCCAGGTTGTGAAAAGACGGGAGAGCGGTTCCAAAGTTGTCGGGCTCTACTGCTCCTATGCCCCGGTGGAACTGATCTGGGCCATGGGCGGCGTCCCGGCTGTCCTGTGCGCCTTCTCCAACGCTCCGATAGCCAAAGCGGAAGAGACCCTTCCCACCAATCTCTGCCCGCTGATCAAGTCGAGCTTCGGGTTCATCGAGCTGAAGACCTGCCCCTTTTTCGAGTTGACCGATGCCGTGGTCGGCGAGACCACCTGCGACGGCAAGAAGAAGATGTTCGAGCTCATCGAGAAGCATCGTCCCCTGCACGTCATGGACCTCCCGCAGCGTCCCACCAGCGAAGGCGCCGTGGAGTATTGGAAGCAGTCGGTAACGGGATTGAAGAGATTCCTGGAAAGGGAATTCAATGCGGCGATCACCGATGAGGCACTGGAAGAGAGCATCCGGGAGACCAATCTCAAAAACAGCCTCGTGGAAGAGATTTTCGGTTTTGGCGCTCACAACCCCTCGGTTATCAGCTGGCAGGAAATGTACGAAGTCGCGACCTATGCCATAGTTTCCAATGGCAATGAGGCCGTTGCCAAGCTGCAAGAAATCATCGGCATACTCACAGAGCGCCGCGAGAAAGGACTCTTCATCTCGAAACCCGGCGGCAAACGCGTTCTGATAACGGGATGCCCTATCGGCGGAGATGTGCTGAAGGTGCTCAAGCTTATCGACGAAGAGGGGGCGACGATTGTCGGTCTCGACAGCTGTACGGGCCTTAAACCGTATGTCGGCAGGATTGAAGAGGGCAGTGGCGATCCTTTGATGGCTATTGCCAAGCGCTATCTCCAGATCCCGTGTGCTTGCATGTCTCCCAACACCGGGCGTATGGATACCCTCCAAAAACAGGTCGCTCTGCTCAAGCCGGATCTCGTCATCGATCTCGTGCTGCAGGCATGCCATACCTACAACGTGGAAGCCGTGAAGGTGGAGTCCTTCGTCAGAGACGACCTTGGAGTGAACTATCTCAAAGTCGTGACCGATTTCTCTCCTCAGGACATCGGACAGCTGAAGACCAGGATCGGCGCGGCGCTGGAGATGTAGCTGTAAAATAAAAAAGCCCTGGCTACGGTGTAGCTCCAGGCAGATGGTATTAAAAAACCGGTTACCGCCAATCAGTGCGGTAACCGGTTTTTCTTTGATATTCAGCAGGTTGGGGGAGGTGTGTAGAGGGGGGCTGCGTCGCTACTCGATGTGGTGGACGGCGAGCTCACTGTCGGTTGCCTCTCGCCCCGGCTCCTCCCGTCCCCATAGTTGGAGGATCAAGGCACCTGACAGCAGGATGCCGCCGCCGCACGCTTGCAGCGGCGTGATGCTCTCGCCCAGCAAAAGCGCGGAAAGGAGCACGGTGATCAGCGGTTCCAGCATCGATATGATGGCGGCGTTTGTCGAGCCGATGAGGCGCAAGCCGGCGAAGAAGCCGGCGACGGCGATCACGGTCGGGAAGACGGCAACACCTGCGATGCTAAGCCACGCGGTTTGAGAAATGGCGAGGTTCAAGGTACCGCTGAACAGGCCGTAGGCAAGGAAGGTAAGGCCGGCGGCGGCGCAAACGTAGACCGAGGTGACCAGCGGGTGGAGGTTCTTCAGGATCCTGTTGCCGATCAGGATGTAGCAGCTGTAGATGACGGCCGCTCCCAGGATGGAAAGAACGCTCTCCATGTTGGCGTCGCTGAAGGAGGCGCCCAGCAGGAGCACGAGACCGGCAGAACAGACGGCAAGGGCAACTCCCTTCACCGCAGTGAAACGCTCTTCTCCGGTGAGCACAGCGAGGACCGTGACCAGGGCGGGATAGGTGTAGAGCAGCATCCCCGTGAGCGAGGCGGGGAGGCGTTCCACGCTGTGGGCATACAACCCGGACATCCCGCCATAGCCGGCGGCGCCCATCAGTGCCAGCTGGCAGGCTGTCCTGCGGCTGACGGCGAGGGAGATGCCACGAGCCTTGATCAGCACGAGCATCAGTAAAGCCGCGATGAGGAAGCGGCCGGCGAGGATGGTGGTGATGTTGGCGCCGCCTGCCAAGGCGTACTTGATAAAAATGCCGAGGGTGGCAAACCCTGCAGCGGAGGCGACGATGATCAAGGCCCCGCGGTTTTTTTCGTGCATCAGGAAGTCCTTGGTACTTCACATGAAAGGGTACTCTGGACGGTGCGCAGCAAGAAGCTGATCGTAATCGCCGTCTCCTTTCCCTAGCATTTGTGCGGGGGGAATGGTTTGCCTGGAGCTGTAGAAATGTCGCGCGCTGGCCTCGTGATCATCGGCGCAAATTGATCGCTACTCTACCTTGACTCCTTTTTTTTATCAAGGATGTCCCCGTACAAAAGTCTCTTTCGCACATTACCCAGTGCGTGATTTGCCATGTACTTCACTTCCAGTACCCCTCTCAATCGTCTGCTGGATCCACAGAGGTGGGCACAGCGATGATCGTAAAAGTGGGTGCCAGAGAACTTTGCGCCTTCATGACCTGTTGCTAATGGCTTCACTGGAAACGATAATAAAAGATTGAGGATTTTCTGGAGGTATCATGATCGAAGTGATACAGCCGACTCGGGGAGAGAGGTTCGTACGTCTGGTCCTGACGCGACTAATCAAGGTGCTGGTGGCGGTAGTGCTCTTGACGCCTGCCGCCTGTGCCCACCAACGGCAGGCTGACCTCATCCCATTCACGGGGAAGACTGCAGCCTCCGTCGAGGAAGCGGGCCCTTCCCAAAAAGTGCAGACCCCGGGGAGCGGGATGCTTTCCGCATCAGGCCGGGGAGTTCGGGCTGGCTCACTGGTGGGAGCGGGGGCAGGGACGCAGTGCGGTTATCTTGCTATCCTCTGCATGCCGGCTTTCGGAGTCGTTGGTGCGCTTGGCGGAGGGGTCTACGGAGCGGTTGCCGCAGAACCGAAGTCGCTGTTGGAAGAAGCGGAGCGGGTGCTCTATGATGCCATAGCCGAGGCTGAAATCGGCAAGAGCACAGGCCTGCACCTCGTGGAATACGCAAAGGAAAACGGGCATACCATCGAGCTCGCTCCTGCTGCAGTTGCCGTGACCAGTGGGGGGGGGGGCGGCACCGCCCTTGGAGACGCGGGATACGAGATGATCCTCCAGGTAAGCGATATCCATCTGGTACTGCTTCCTGCTCCTGTAGGTGTGACGGAGGTTATTCCCCGCCGCCGACTCCTGGTGCAGGCCCAGGTCCGGTTGCTCAGTGCCGCTCGCAAAGAGGTGGTGGCCGATCGAATAGTGACCTCTACCCTGGGATCCACCCTGGAGCTGAAAGAGTGGGTCAAGGATCATGGGCAGGCACTGCGAAAGGAGACTCAGGCAGCTTCGCGGGTGCTGGCCGAAGAGATCGTCAGCGAGCTTTTCCTGCTCCAAAAGTTCCCAGTGCGTACGATATCTGCGCGGGCGCCGCTGTTCGAGCTTTCCTTGTCTGGTGTTATGCCGATTCATCCGGCCTTGCCAAACGGTCCGGCAGACGAGCCATCCTGCGAGTCGGTGATGCCGACCTTGGAATGGGAGCCGTATCCTGGAGAAGAAGTCAGCTATGATCTGAAAATATGGGAAAGATACGAGCTGACGACCGGTGTCCTGGTTTATCACAGGGAGCGACTCGAGACCACATCACACAAGCTGGAAGAGCCTCTGCAACCCGCGAGGGGTTATGTGTGGTCAATACGGGTCCATTTCAGGAAGGATGGCAGGAGTTGGGTTACCGAGTGGAGCAGCTATCAATTTGGGCCGAACCTGACAGGCAAGGTGATGACCATGGGGTTGGCACCGCAGCGAGGCCAATCCTATTACTATTTCCGAACACCAAAGTCTTCCAAATGATGGTGGATGATCTATCGACGCAGTGGCAAGTCGGAGGTGATCATGCTAGATAGGCTACGGGGATTTGGACTTCTTGTCTCCTGCGCATCGACTCTCCTGTTGTCTTCATGCCTGTCGTATCCCGATTACCCGTCTAATAGGCCACAGCTTCTGCCGGAAACCTCCAAAATCGAAGAACTCCTGGACTCTTACTATGACTGCCACGGTGTCGAACCGAAGAGCGGTAGTCCGGCTCCAATCTCTGTTGTTCTTGGCGCAAAACGGGACCCGTTCGTGGATTGCGATGCCATCCGTGTTAGAAAAACTGCTGCCGGAATCGAGCTGGTGGCAATCCGGGATGGAGCGGACGCCGGGAGTGTGGAGCTGGTAAAAGGGAAGGATTATCTGGTGGAATCGTCCTGGATCACCTTGCCGCCGGTCAATCAGTCCAGCGGCGGGTGGTTTCAGTCAATCCGGTACAAGCTGACTTTGAACCAGAACATGGACTTGGTAGCCTACTCAAATTACTTCGCCTCAGGCTCAATAATCATCATCCCTGTCTTCGAGAACCACAAAGGGTGGCTGATCTTCAGCAACAAGGGAGTAAGTTGCGAGGTCGCGCAGCCCCTGCCTTGGCCGCAACTGAAGGAGGATTTCGTCCAGGAGCAGATGCGCGAGCTGAGGCTTATAAAGGAGAAGTGAGCGATCACGCGGTCGACGAGGGACTCAAGGCCCCTGTCGTCCTATTCGGGGAAGTGAGAAGGGGACAGACTCTTTTGCCCATCAAGAGACTGTCCCCTTTTCCGTTCCCCGGTTTCAGCTTATTCTTTCACTCGTTTCTCAGTGGATAAAGCTGAAGTAGGTTTTGGGTTCACGTTCGGGCGGGGCGATGGTTTCTTTGCCATGTTCCACCAGTTTCATCAGCCAGGCCATGTTCTTCCCGAGGACCCGCATGATCTGCACGCCCTCGGCATCCTGGGCTACTTCCCCCGGAGCGCGGCCGTGGATCACGTTCCAGTAGTTCGAGGTCGGCATCAGCATCTCGGCGTAGTTCAGGAAGTTGTTCAGCTGCTCGAAGGTCGGCAGGCCGCCGGAGCGCCGCACGGCGACCACCGCAGCGCCCACCTTGTGACGGAGCATGCTGTCGTTGACGCTGGTAACGAAGAAGGCACGATCCAGAAAGGATTTCATGGTTCCGCCGACGGCGGAGAAATGCACCGGCGAGCCCAGGATGATGCCGTCGGCCTCTTTCATCTTCTGGATCCAATCGTTGACCTCATCGCCCGGCAGCACGCACTGCTCGTTCTTTTTCTTCACGCACTGGTAGCAGGCAGTACAGCCTCTGATCGTCTTGTTGCCGACATGCACGATCTCGGTCTCGATCCCCTGGTTTTCGAGTTCCGCGGTCACCATCTTCAGCGCCTGCCAGGTGTTGCCTTCCTTGTTCGGGCTGCCGTTAAAAGCTACGACTTTCATAATCTCTCCTTCGCAGTGTGGACTCAAATTTACGGTGGACGTCGTCTACTGTTATGCCAAAAAAATCCTACTTTCGCAGTGCCTTAGCCAAAAAATGTAAAAGCTCGTGGAGGGGTCGTGTCGAAAGTGGTGTCATGGGGACTGCGACGCCATCTTCCTGCGTCCCCTGATCATGACTCCGGCCAGCACTGCCAGGCTTCCCAGCACCAGGTTGGAGACCAGAAAGGCGTGCTTCGCCCCCTGGTGCTCGAGATTGCCCCACATGCCGCCGGCGAGGATGCTCCCCAAGGCCTGCCCGGAGACTCTGGCGATGGAGAGGAAACCGGAGGCGACGGCTTCGGTTTCTTCGGGGGCCTGCGCCAGTACGGCCGCGTTGTTGGAGGCCTGGAAGAGCGCCCTGCCGAAGCCGACACCAGCCAGTCCCAGCGCCACACGGCCGGTCACCCCCTGCAGCAGGGAGGAGAGGGCCAGCACGACGCTCCCTAGCCAACTGACCCGGTCGAACCCCTTGTGGTCAGACAGTTTCCCCGCCCAGGGCCCCAGGAACAGCAGCATGACGGGGGGGACCAGCATGAAGAGTCCGACCTTGGTCGGGCTCATGCCGTTCGCCTCCAGGTAGAAGGGCCAGAGGATGTTGGTCCCGAACGACTGTGCGTAGAAGAGCACGGTCGCCACAAGCGCCAGCAGAAAGCAGGGTGTGGCCACCACCCGCCGCAGGCTCTCGCGCAGCCCCACTCCCCGCAGTTCGCCCAGGTTCCCCGACAGCAGCAAGGCCACCACCCCGAGCGGCAGGTTGATGTAGAAAATGCTGCGCCAGCCGAAGGCGTCCACCATCAGCCCGCCTATTGGAGGGCCGGTAAGGGTCCCGGCGGCGACGGAGGCCGACACCATGCCGAGCGCCCAACCTTTGCGCTCCTTGAAGGTTGCCGCGGCGAGCCCCGGCACGAGACCGATCACGCCGGCTCCCGCGATCCCCTGCACGAAGCGCAGCGACAGGAGGGTGAACAGGTTGGGCGAGATGGCGAGAAACAGTGACACTACGCTAAAGGCGAGCAAGGATACGCGGTACACCTTGACGGTGCCGATGCGCCCCGCCAGCGCGGACAGCGGCAGAAAGGTCAGCGCGGAACCGATCAGGTACAAGGATGCGGCTCCCTGGACGGCCGCCGCGTTGGTGTGGAACCCCGCCGCGATGGTGGGCAGGGCCAGTTGCAGGGCGCTGGCATCCAGGGTGGAAAGGGTGACGCCGATCAGCAGGGCGGCGAGACGAACATCAAACTTGACCAATGGGGACCCTCTTTGCAGGCGGCATGATGCATCCTGCAGGTTATAGCGCTATGATTCAGGGAGCTTATCCCGGATGACTCTAGCATCTCGCTGATCATAAGGAAAATATATAAATGTTATCGAATCAATGCGAAAAGGTTATGAAGAGGCCGTCGCTGATGGAACGTCCTGCCGGCGCCAGCGGAGCCCCGCTCGGAAAGATATTGGCTGACACGGTATCACGCTTTTCGAATCTGGGGAAACTGTGGCTGCCACTGGTCGCTTCCTTGCTCATGCTCTCGGCTGGCTGTGCCGGCAACGAGTGGAAGTATCCGCCGGCGACCAAAGCCGAGGAGCGGTCGATCTATGTGGTCAGTCACGGATGGCACACGGGAGTCGTGCTCTCAAGAGAGGAACTGGGGGCGCAACTGGGCTTCGTCAGCCAGTACCTCCGGGAGGGGCGCTACTACGAGTTCGGCTGGGGCGAGGCTGAGTGGTACCAGGCCGAAAAGGTCACACCCTGGATTTTCCTGAAGACGGTATTCTGGAGCAATCCCAGCGTGATGCATGTCGTCTCCCTGCCGGTTACCCCGGACAGGTTCTTCAGCGGCAGCGACGTCGTCGAGCTCACTCTGTCGGAAACGGGGCTGGAACATTTGAAGGAGGAGCTGCGGGCGAGCTTCGCCTTCGACCCGCAGATGCGCCCGTATCCCTTGAAGAGGAGCCCGGACGGCGAAAGTAGCTTCTTCAAGGGCGAAGGTAACTACCTCATCATCAACACCTGCAACAGATGGACGGCGAAAGTCCTGCACAGCGGAGGGGTGCCGATGGACACCGCCTTCACCCTTCGCGCCGCGAGCGTCATCAGGCAGGCCCGAGACGCCAAGAACAACTTTGGTGGCAAGCCACGGTGACCCGGAGGACAGGTGGCTGGCCACCATCATCTTCACTTTGGGGGGGCTGGGAGGGCGGCGGCGCGCCTGCCCCCCCTTGGACGGAGTTGGCGTCCTCAGCGGTTACTGAGGGCGATGGTGCGGGTGGGTTACTTCTTCTGCACAGGATCCGACTTCAACGGGGCACATGCCCCCTGTACGTATTCCATGCCGGGCAAAGGTATGCGGTAGGAGTTGGTTTGGAAATCCCAGGTCCACAACGGCGAGCTCGACATGATCCCGCCATTGTCACCGGTGCAGGTGCCGTTGGTTCCCAGGAAGGCGGTCTTCTTTATCGGGCAGTGACAGCTCAGCGGTTTCTCGGGATTGGAGGGGTTCTCTATCTCGGTGCAGGGAGCGGCATCACAGACAGCCCAGGCTGAATCCCCGGTATAGTGTGGCGCGATTGGATCACAAGCTGCCGGTGTCACCTCTAAAAGGGTGCACCACCCACGGTAAGAGAATGTTGATACCCACTGGTACTTCACGTTGTCCACCTTGTACTGCCCATCCTTGATGGCCTCACAAACGGGAGCTTCATCTACCTCGCACGGGTGTTGCTTGGTGCACTTGATATCGGTCCGGCGTTTGACCTCGGGATCGAGGATGGCACTGGTTTGCACGATGTGGGTTTCATTGACCCGGTAACAGTCGCAATCGGCCGTGTCGCCATTGATCTGGCAGTCGTAGGATGCACTACAGAGGGCGTGCCAGCCGGTGCAGACCACAAATTCCTGGGGCCGTAGCATGAGCTTTAGTGAGTTGGCAGTCGAGGTGTCGGCAACTTCGGCGATCTGTTGCGGGCCTTTCTGAGCCAGGGCGCTGGCAGGATCGAGATTGGCTACTAACAGGAACAGGAGCGAATTCAGCAGGAACGTAGCGACTCTTTTCATTGTTCCACCTCCTGGCTGCGACATGGTGACTGTGGGGGAGGCGCAGGTCCTAGCAGGACGCAGGGACCCGCGCAGTGATAGCCAGCTGATCATTGGGGCCGCTGCAGTTGCAGCAGCATGGAAGGCAATACCGACTGGGAGTCGGGCCCCCGTTGCGTGCCGGGCTTGATGTAGTCGCGTACGCTGAGTGCGGCGTAGTCGCCCACCGGGACCATCGACTCCGATATCGGCAAGCAGTTCTTCCCGGTCAGCGTATCCAGGCCGGAACAGTCTCTTGTGAAGTAGTAAAGGAAGAACTTGTCGGTATTGTTAACCACTTCCTGGTAGGCTTTCGCGGTGTTTTTCAGCTGTGCATCCGAAAGGTTGGCGACCCCCACGAGCCGTGACTTCTGGTTGACGCCGAAGCCGACGTAGGTCGCATTTCCGGTTTGCGTCCCCAGCGTTCCCGCAACGGCATAGATCTCGCCATTGTCCAACGGCAGCGGGCCATAGAATTGGTAGCTCGCGTCCCAGTTGTCGAGGAGGCAGTCCTCGCCGATCTCGCGGCAGAGCGGACCCACGGTATAAGGCGGGTATCGCTGGACATCTATGAAGGTCGCGGCCTTGTCAGAACAGTCGGCATTGGCGCAGGGCTGGCCCCATTTCTTGCCGACTTCCGCCAAAAGCGCGCCGACATCGGGTTTATAGCCAAGCTCGTCCACCGCCGTCCTCTGTTCGAGCTGGAGTGGCGGATACGGTTGGACCTGCCGGTCTGAGCGCGTGTCCCTGACCCGCAGCACTACCAGGGGGAGGTTCTTTCTCCAGATACTCGAGGGGGTGCCTGTCCCTCCGCCGTCCTTTGGCTCGGCATAGCGCACAGCCGTGGTGAAGTTGTCGGAATCTTTGCCGAGGCCGGTTATCATGTCGGAGGGTATCTGCTCGGTGAAGACGTCCTTGTCCTGGACGCCGATGCCGGCAAACGCCTGCCGCACGGCCTTGTTCATGAAGCCGTCCGGGGTGATGATGAAATAGCGGATCTCTCCAAAAGAACCCTTCGATTGGTTTTGTATGACGACGTTGTTGTTCGGCATGCTCAACATCGAACAAGACTGGACACGCTCGTCGTCACCTGGAACGGTTGCGAAGAAGATATCGACGAAGCCGTGCATCAAGGTGTCGACGTTGTAGTAGGTTTGGCTATCGGTTATGATGCTGCCTTTGTGCGTGAAAAGCCAAGTCTGTTCGGAGAAAAACGCGCCCGGAGGGGGGAGCTGTGCGAGTATGATGATGGCCTCGCGGGGGTCGAGGCGGTAGATATCGATATACCCGTGGCGTGACGGCCCCCACAGGTTGCTTTTGTCGTCCACGAATTCTCCCGGCCATGGCTTGACCGCGAAGGTTACATAAGGGGCGGCGGGATTATTCCCGTAACATAGTCCCATCTTGTCGAAGGTATAGGTGCAATCTTCGATGGTGTAGAGTTTGGCGTACCCGTCGGTGACCTCGAAGCCCTGCTTCTGCAGGTCCTGCATGAGGTGGCGAGCCCTGCTCTCGACCTGCCCCGCTACGTTGCTTTGCGGGATGCTGCTGTCAGCCAGGGCCAGTGGTTCTCCTCTACTGAAAAAGCTGGTGAAGGCGAGCAACAGGCAAACGAGAAATCGGCGATGGATAGTCATGGCGTCTCTCCTTTCGTTAGCTGTTTCCTGGGCAGGTGGGGGGCCGACATCACAATTTCTTCAGGGACTGGGAGGGTGGTGTGGGGTAGATGACGAGAAAAAACCCTTAAATTATAGCATCATTTTCTTGTCATGCTGGGATGGATGGTGGGACAGATAAAAGAAAACCCATGACATCATGAGCACTCGCAATGGAGTGAAGAGATGAGATCATGGGTATCATTTTGCCCTAATAGCCTTTCCGATTCTGGAGGCTTCCGATCGGAGCTTATTCCTCGGGCGCCGGTGTGGGCGCAACACGGGTCCAACCCGCCGAGCAGTGTTTCACGTACGGGTAGTAACCACTCGGGTCGTTGCAGTAATACCAGTACTGAGGGGGCGCCGGCGCGTCAATGACTACGTCCGGTTCGCTGTACACCACGGTCGGCGCGGGGTACGGATAGCTGTACGGGTAATAGTACGGGTAGTAGGGGCCCCACCACGGTCCGACACCAAAGACAAAGTCGACTCCGCCACCATGTCCGTGTCCGCCATGCCAGCCGCCACCGTGCCAGCCGCCGCCATGCCAACCGCCGCCACCCCAGTGTCCGCCACCACCGTTCCAGCGTGCAGCACCGCCACCCCAGTGACCTGCACCGCCACCCCAGTGGCCGCCACCACCGGCACTTACGTGACCGCCGCCAAAATGGCCGCCACCGCCATGCCCCCCACCGCTGAAGGCCATCGCACTGGTTGCTCCGGTACCTCCGAGCGCCAAAGCTAAAGCCGCGACTACTGCCACTAGTACTTTTCTCATATGAACACCTCCCACAATCGAGAGATGCGGTTTTTGGTGACCTCCCGATCTTGGCCTGGCCGGCTCAGCTGCACGCCAGTCAGTCAGGGCTTACTTCTTTCCTGCCATAACTAAAGTATACGCTTGTAAGTGTGCAAAAAATAAGGAAAGGCTGGCGCTGAGAGAGGGCCTTGGGCGGCTGCGTTGACTATGTTGTCACCATCAACTTACAATGGAAACTGGGACGTTCCCTGATCCATCCAGAGCTTGACCGGTTTCTCACCTTTTTTCGGAGGCGGGATATGCGCGAGTTATGGATAGTAATCGGTATGGTCGCTCTTTTAAGCACCGGCGAGGCCGCCGCGTCCGACCAGGCACAGAAAGTGGAGACCGCCGAGAAAAAGGCCCACGTGCTGGAGAAGAAGGCGGCAGGGGAGGGGGGAGCGGTCCCAATTCCTGCGGCCGTCAAGATCAAGAAAGTGGAAGTGCAAGCGGTCGATCCGGCCGGCAAGGGCGCCTTGGACAACGCCATCACCTGCCTTTCTCGCAGCATCTATTGGGAGGCCAGAGGGGATGGAGCTGCCGGCATGGAAGCTATCGCCAATGTCGTGATGAACAGGGTCGGCCACCAAGGCTTTCCCGATTCCGTTTGCAAGGTGGTCAAGGAGGGGCGTCAGCAGGGTGTTTGCCAGTTTTCCTGGTGGTGCGATCACCGTTCACACGTAGCGAAGGATGAGAAGTCCTACGCTCTGGCCAAGGAGATCTCTCGAAAAGCGCTGAACCGGCAGCTGCCTGACCGGACACACGGCGCGCTGTATTTCCACCACCGGAAGGTGCATCCGAGCTGGTCCAAAAAATACATCAAGACCGTACAGGTCGGCGAGCTGGTCTTCTACAAGCCTCGTGGCGGCACAGCAAAATGACGGGATGCACCGCCGTCTCAGGTTGCCGGGAGGGTGAAGAAGAAGGTCGCGCCGGTTCCCACCGCCCCTTCGGCCCACACCTCTCCGCCGTGCCGCTCGATGATCCGCTTCACGGTGGTCAGCCCCACGCCATTTCCCTCGAATTCGGCGCCATGCAGCCGCCGGAACGGCTCGAAGAGCGCATCCCGGTAGGTCATGTCGAAGCCCGCCCCGTTGTCGCGCACGTAGAAGACCTGCCGGTTCTCCAGCTCGGTGCTGCCAAAGGCGATGGTGGCAGCCGCCGTGGCGGAGGTGTACTTCCAGGCGTTCCCCAAGAGGTTCTCCAACACCTGCAACAGCAGGGTCTTGTCCCCGTGGGCCGTCTGGTTGGGGGCGACCACCACTTCCACCCTGCGGCCAGGCTCCAGTTCGCTCAGCCGCTTGCAGACCCAATCCGCCAACTCGCTCAGATCGACGATCCCCCGGCTGAGATCAGCCCGGCTGACCTTGGAGAGTGCGAGCAGGTCGTCGATCAGGTCCCCCATCCGCCTGCTGGCCGTGCAGGAGCGGGTCAGCAGAGCGCCGGCCTCGCTGGGGAGTTCAGCGCCGAAATCCTCGGAGAGGATGGAAAGGTAACTGTTGATGTGGCGCAGGTGGGCCCTGAGGTCGTGGGAGACCGAATAGCTGAACGATTCCTGCTCCTTGAGCGATGCCTGCAGGCGTGCCGTCCGTTCCCGGACCCGCAGGTCCAGCTCCTTGTTGAGGATGAGCAGCGAGGCCTCGACCTGCTTGCGCTCCTGCAATTCCCGCTCGAAGGCGGTCACCACGATCAGGAAGATGATGGCACAGAAGATGGAACTGAAGGAAAAGCCGGTGGCCAGGTCGAGTACGCGGTCGGAGGCGCTGTGATAGGGGGTGATCCAGGAGGGGTTACTCTTCTCCAAAAGGAGGAGCAGGCCGTTGTCGACCGAGAGCACGAAAACTGCCAGCAGCCGCACCATGCCCCGGAAAAAAAACAGCGGGTACAGCAAGAGGGGGAAAAAGAAGTAGTCGATGCTTCCATCAGAGCCGCCGTTCAGGAACCAGCATGCATTTATGACGGCGATGCCAATGACGTAATAGCTGCGGATCAGGTGCCGCCCTGTCCAGGATGCGGCGAAGAGGCAGACGCTGGCGATGCCGTAGATGGCAACGATGATGTTCAGAAAAGGGTTAAGGTCCTGCAGCAGGTTGGTGGGGAGCACGCCGAACAGACAGATCAACGAGATGCTCAAAGTGACCAGTCGAAAAAGGCGGATTTCCGGGCCGACATTTTCGCCACGCCCGAAGAATTCCCACAGTTGCTCCATAAGCTTTTCCATCTCGGTTCCTCGTTGATGGAGAAATTTTATATGGCGCCATTAATTACATATTTCTTGTAAAAAATCCAGTCCCTGTCACAAGAATTTTCGAGATGTTGACCGGACTAGCCGCGCCGTTCCGGTACCGGGGCGGGGGACAGCGCGGGTTTGCCGGCAATGTTCAAAGGTGGGCGGTTGGTGATCAGCACGCAGGGGCCCTGGGTGCCGAGGACGGCCGGAGCGGGTGTCAGGCGGTGCTGCAGGGC
>NZ_DATFBA010000121.1:0-10432 GCF_035254065.1 Geomonas sp. | reverse complement strand
ACCGCTTCCAGGTACGGGCGCCAGTCGCTCTCCTCGTGAGGCCAGGCTAGCAGCACTCCGTCTTGGGGTTCCCACTCTGCCGGCAATCGTCTGTTGTCCACCATGCTCTCCTGGCTTCAAATTGATGCAAAGATTAAAAACGTTAGCATACGCCCTTCATCTATTGCAAGATTAAAAGGGGAGGGACGAGGATCAGGATTATCGCTCATGAAAGAGTTGATTCTGAGGCTTGATGCTCGTATGATTTCCTCCACCACGTCCTCTCAGGAGTCATCATCATGTTCTTTCCAGATACGGTAAACCTTCCCTTTAACGGCGAGATCATCAAGGCCCGCTTCAGCCAGATCAGGCCCGGTCAACTGGTGACCAACGACGAGGGGTACTGGGCCATCCTGCAAAAAGACGCCCTGGTGATGTGTAACGGGGCCCTCCTCCACGGCGAACTCCCCGCCGTCCTGGCCGCCTCCGCGCGCGACCTGCAGCTCTTCGGCAGCTGGGATGGCAAGCCGGTCCGCGTCTGCTCGCTCCCCGGCGAGCTGGCCCTTCCCGACGGCTTCTACGCGGTACCCTGGACCGAGCTCCCCGACGACCTGGCCACCCTATACGGAATGGCGCGCCAGATCACCTACTGGGAGAGGATGAGCGCCAATTGTTCCCGCTGCGGCAGCTCAATGGAGCGGATCGCCTACTCCTGGGGGAAGAAGTGCGACGGCTGTGGCCACGAGCATTACCCGCACATCCACCCCTGCATAATCGTGCTGATCAAGCGTGGCGACGAGTTTCTCCTGGTGCGCAAGCCGGAGTGGGCGCCGGGGCGCTACAGCCTGGTGGCCGGCTTCGTCGATTTCGGCGAATCGCTGGAGGAGTGCGTGGAGCGGGAAGCCCAGGAGGAAACGGGGGTGAAGGTCACCAACGTCCGCTACGTGGGGAGCCAGAACTGGCCGTTTCCCAGTCAGCTGATGGCCGGCTTCGTGGCCGATTACGTCTCCGGCGAGATCGAGGTCGAGGTCAACGAGCTGGCCGATGCGCGCTGGTTCTCGGCCAAGGAGATGCCGACCGCGCTGCCGCCCACCCGCAGCATCGCGCGCTGGATCATCGACCGCTACGCGCTCGGTCTCTACCCCGTCGATCCTCCTGCGGCTGCAGCAGGGGCCGGCTCAGAAAAACGACCATTAGAAGAAAAAAACGCTAAAGTTATGTGAGGCTGACCCGAAGAGTGTTCATGAAGCACCTGGGAGTTGCCAACAGTGCTCCAGGGTCTCCTTTTTAGGGACGGTTAACAGCCGTCCCCTTTTTTTTGCCGATTACTGCCATCTTCCGCTCCAGGTTCCCCCCTTTCTCAAGGGGGGGGGGCCTGTAGCGAGGCGCTTGCCGATTTAGCAATGGGTTCGTGAGCAGGGAGAAGTCGTTGTATTCATGAGGGCTTTCTGGTAGCATAACTGATTCGTTACGCTGCACGAGGTGGGAGAGCCCGATACTCATGGACCAGATGCACAACGCGCTGCTGCGGCACCTTTTGGAGATGCCGGCCGTGGTGATATACGCCTTGGCCGACAAGGTGCACCTCTTCAACGGCTTCGAGCTGTGCAAGAGGGAGCCGGTGTCGCATCTGTCCTGGAGCGAGGACGGCTCCATCCTCTCCATAGAACTGCGCGAGGACGGGGTCTTTCAGGTTTCCCTCAAGCTCAGCCATGGGGAACTCTCCACTTCCTGTAACTGCGGTGCCTGGAGCCCCCGTGGGCGCTGTCCCCATCTGGTGGCCGCCATGGCCACCGTTAAAAAGGCCCTCTCTCCGGCCTCCTTCCCGATGCTGCAGCTCCCCTCCCGTTACCTTTCCACCATTCGAGACAGCCTGCTGAGTGTCTCCCCCCTTGACCGCGCCAGCCGCGCCGCCGCGGTACCCGTGGAACCGCGCTACGCCCTGGTGGTCGACCGGGTCGACGAGGAGGTCCGGATCAGGCTCTGCCGCGGCGGGGTCCCGGTGACCCTCCTGGAGCAGGAGTTGCCCCCTTCGGTGCGGGATTTTCTGCGGCTGCTCTACAACCCGGCGCTACGGGATCGCTCCATCGAGGACTTCCTCGCCAGGTTCTGCGGCCGCTACCCGGTCGTCTACCTCGGCGGCGACAGCGTGCAGCCGCTTACCTTCGACGCCGCTGTGCAGCGCTCCATCTTGTTGCACATGGATCTGGTCGACGGGGAAGTCAGGGTCGAAAAAAGCCTTGATGACGGCAGTCCGCTCGACGACCACTCTATGGTTGGCGACGGCTACTACTTCGATCTCAAAGGGGGACGCGTCCAGAAGGTCGATGACGCCGGAGCCAATCGCTATCTGACCCGCCTGCTGGGCTCGCTGCAACTGGTCCCCGAGCCGAAGGTGACCCGGTTGGAGCGTGGCCTGCTGATCGCGGAGGAGTCTTTCAACGACGCCCAGTTCGCGGTTCACGTTCAGGAACTGGCCGATTTTCTCAAGCGGACGGCCCTCTATGTAAATAGCGAGCGGGCAAGCTACCGGCAACTCGCCCCGCGCTACCGGCTAAACATCCTGGAACTAAGTGACGAGGTGCGGATCAGGACGGAAGGTGTTGCCGACGGCGGGCTTTTCCCGCTGTTACACGAGACCTTCTGGTTCTTCTCGGCAGCCGGCCGCGGCTCCTTCTCCCAGCCGCTCAAGGCCAAGAAGCGGGTGGCGGCCATAGTGAGCGCCTGCTTTGCCGCCCTGGAGGGGAGTTCGCGCGCCGAGCGGGAAAGGATCATCCGGCAGGCCCTGGACACCGCCGACTTCGCCCGGCGCGGAGTCAAGTCGGAGGCACGCAGGATCATCGCCGGTTTCTGCCAGTCGGCCGGTGAGCCGCGTCTCCTGCTCCGGTTGCTCGACCGGGAATGGGTAGGGATCGCGCTGGAAGTGGAGCGGCAGGCGGCCCTGCTGCGGGTGGTCTACGAGATCTTCGGCGTAGATCCCTTCGCGGTGGCCGAGGCGCCGGGAGAGATCTCCATCGAGCGCAAGCTATTCATGAAAAACCTGTCCTGGCTGCGGAGCGCCTTGCGCTCGGAAGGGTTCTCCCTGGCCATGGGAGGGGACGAACTGGAGGCGGTTTCCTGGACCATCACCCTGGATGCCACCCGTTCCTCCATCGACTGGTTCGAGTTGCGCCCGGAGATCCGCAGCGACGGAGAGTTGGTGGACGAGCGGGAGCTCTTGGAGGCGATCAAGAGCGGCGGGCTCTTCCGCAGGGGAAATGCCATGGTCATGCTGGACGAGGAGAGCAGTCGCGCCCTGGCCCTCTTCGCCAGCAGCGCCAAGCGGGAGGTGGTGAGGGTGCCGCGCCTGCAGATCCTGGACTGGATCGCGCTGAGGCGGTGCGGGGTCCGGGTCCTGCTCTCGCCCGAGGACGAGCGGATCATCGAGAGCCTCACCCATTTCGAGAGCATCCCCCAGCGCAAGGTCCCCGCCCGGCTCAAGGCCACCCTGCGCAACTACCAGCGTGAGGGGTACTGCTGGCTCGGCTTTCTCTACGAGCACCGCTTCGGCGCCTGCCTGGCCGACGACATGGGGCTGGGCAAGACCATTCAGGCCATCGCCCTGATGGCCGGCATTGCCGAGGGGCTGATCGCCTCTGAGCTGGATCCTTCGCTGCCGCACCTCGTGGTGGTCCCTCCCAGCCTGATCTTCAACTGGGAGAGCGAGCTCGCCCGCTTCTATCCCTCTCTCAAGGTGGGCGTCTACCGCGGACAGGGACGACGCCCCGACTTCGCCGGCATCGACCTGGTGCTGACCAGCTACGGGGTGATCCAGCGCGACATCGAGAAGCTCTCGGCCCAGCTCTTCAACGTGATCGTCTTCGACGAGGCGCAGGCCATCAAGAACATCCACGCCGAGACCACCGGCGCCGTGCGCAGGCTGAAGGGACGCTTCAAGCTGACCCTGACCGGGACGCCGGTGGAAAACCACCTGGGGGAATACTTCTCGGTGATGGACCTGGCGCTCCCCGGGCTTTTGGGCCCCTACGAGCAGTTCCGCAAGCAGATGGCGCGGGAAGACGCCGGTTTCCTGGAGACCCTGATCAGGCGCACCCATCCCTTCATCCTGAGACGGACCAAGGACATGATCAGGGGGGAGCTCCCCCCCAAGGTGGAAACCGACCTCTACCTGGAGATGAACCCCAAACAGAAGGCGCTCTACGTGAGAACGGTGGCCGAGGTGAAGGCCACGGTGGCCGAGGCCTACAGTCAGAATGCCCCGGGCCAGGCCCGCATCATCGCCCTTACCGCCATCCTCAAGCTCCGCCAGATCTGCCTCTCGGCGAGGCTACTGTTGCGGGAGGGTAACGAGCGCTCCCCCAAGGTGGAGTTCCTGGCCGAGCAGTTGCAGGAGCTTTTCGAGGAAGGGCACAGCGTGCTGGTCTTCTCCCAGTTCACCTCCTTCCTCGACCTGGTGCAGGAGGGACTCTCCCAGCAGGGGATCAGCTACCTGAGGCTGGACGGCTCCACGCCGGTCTCGCGCAGGAAGCAGCTGGTCGAGCGTTTCCAGAACTCCAGCGAGCCCTGTGCCTTCCTGTTGAGCCTGAAGGCCGGGGGGAGGGGGCTCAACCTGACCAAGGCCTCCTATGTCTTCCACCTCGATCCCTGGTGGAACCCGGCCGTGGAGAACCAGGCCTCCGACCGCGCCCACCGCATCGGTCAGCAGCGGCAGGTGACCATAACGAGGCTGTTGATGCGGCACACTATCGAGGAGAAGATGATGGAGCTCAAGAAGAGGAAGTTGAAGCTGTACCGGGCTCTTCTGGAGGACGCGGAGCACGAGGGGGCCGCCTCCATCGGACGGGAGGACTTCGAGTTCCTGCTGGGGTAGGGGAGGTGGGTGGATCAGGCGCTGGTTTGGCGGAAATACCTGCAGAAGGAAAGGGTGTTGGTGCCGTTCTCGGAGCGGTAGCTCACCTCGTCCATCAGCGTCTCGATGATGAAGAGCCCCATGCCGTTTTCCGGGATCGAGCCGATCTCCTCGGGGTCGAATTCCAGGGTGCGGGGGGCGAAGTCCTCGATGGCCTGGCCGGAGTCGGAGATTTCGAAGACGATCCGGTCATGGTGCAGGGTGATCCAGGTGTCGACCCGGTAGCCCACCTCGTTTCGGTAGGCGTGGGCGATGGCGTTGTTGACGGCCTCCACCACACAGACCTCCATCTCGCCGTAGGCCTCTAGTTGGAGGGGGGAACAGGCGCAGACGCCGCGGACGGCATGTCCCAGCAGGGCGACGTCGCTCAGCTTGCTTTCGATGCTCAGATGCAGGGTCTTGCTCGCGCTCTTCATGCCGTTTATTCCCATCGGTCTCCGCCCGCCATTCCATTACATAACCGTCAAGATTGCTTACGCTCCGTCTGTTCCACCCAGGACTGGGTGACGGAGAGGTGTCTCAGGAATTCGGCCGCGAAGAGGAACTCCCCCAAGGGGGCGGGGACGTTGATGCTCTCCTCGCCGCGCTGGATCGAGAAGGCGTACCCTTTCTTGCCGGCTCTCTCGTAACACTCTACGCTCAGCTTGGTGATGGTCTCCCCCTCGCCGGCGTCGAACTTGTGGGTGAGCGTCTCCTTGCCCCCCTGCGACTGCACCGCCAGGATCCTTCTCTGCAATTCGAAGGCTTCCCAGGGCTCAGCCACGAAACGGAGCTGGTGGCTGCCGCTCGCCAGCCTGAAGAAGCGGAGCAGGACCCTCCCTTCCTCGGCTTTGCCCGGTTGGCTTTTTTCAGCGGGAGAGAACTCGACCCCGCTTTCCTTGGCGTAGATGGTAAACTTGGGGATTCTCATTAGGTTACCTCCGGGCAACCCCATAACTTTAGCGTCCATCCCCCGTTTGTCAAACCGCTACAGGAGCACCGGTAGCCTCTCCTTCAACACGATCTCCTCCGGTGTCACCAGCGCCCGGTAGGCGAGCAACTCCACCCCTGCCTCGGCTGCTTCCCGAAGCGCTCTGCCGTAACCGGGATCGATGGCATCGGCCGGGCTCACCCGCAGGCCGTCGCCTCGCTGCACGACGAAGAAGTTCACCGCCCGGTGCCCCTGGCGCACCATCTCCATCAGCTCCCTCAGGTGCTTCTGCCCCCGTGCGCTCACCGCGTCCGGGAAGAGGGCGCTACCCTCCTCGACCAGGGTGACGTTCTTCACCTCCACATAGCAGCTGCCGGTCGTTCCGGAGAGCAGCAGGTCGATACGGCTGCCGGTCCCGTATGGTACTTCGCCGCGGATCGCCTGGTAGCCGGAGAGCTCCCGCACGGTACCGTTTTCAATCCCTTCCCGCACCAGGCGGTTGGGGAGCATGGTGTTGATGCCGACCCAGACTTGGTCCGTTCGTACCAGTTCCCAGCAGTGCGGGTACTTCCTGGCGGGATTTTCGCTTTTGGAGAGGAGCACACGGTTGCCCGGTTCGGCGCAGCCTTTCATGCTGCCGGTGTTGGGGGTGTGGGCGGTCACCAGGGTGCCGTCGTCGAGGCAGACGTCGGCCAGGAAACGCTGGTACCGGCGCAGAAGGGTCCCCTGGTAGAGGGGGTGCGGCAGTTTCATCTAAGCTCCCCGGGCGGCAAGCCCGTCTGTAGGTGTTTAAACGTCGAAGCGGTGCGGGTTTTCAGGCGTGAAGGTTACTCTCGGCGTGCTTTCCTGTCCAGATTAAAAGACGACGGATGGCCGGGGCGGGGTGGGCGGGAAACAAAAAACCCCTCTCTTTCGACAGGGGTTTTTGCAGGTCCCAGACCTTGATGTATGAACGATCGGGAAGAGGGGGGAACTACATCTTTTTCCCGGAACCTTTGCACATCGTGCAAGGAACCTCTACCTGATCGTAGCCGGTTTGCCGCGAGGCGGTCGATATTTTGCCTCTCCCTTTGCATTTCGGGCATACTGCTGCGGTGTCCATATACTCCTCCTTTCAGCAACCTGAAGCTCGTGTGCAAGTGGACTACGACTTAATTTTAGCAAAACGGAGATAAAGTATCCACTGTCTCTGCGCTCCCTTTGATTTGGATTGAAAAGGACCGGAGGGGTGTGTATCCTGCTTCGGTTGGCTATCTTGACTGGATTTGGTATGGTCATGGCCGGCTCTGACAGTGCTGCCGGTTTGTGGAGACAGTGGTGAAGAAATACGAAGATCTCATCATCGTCGTGGTGTCAGTCGCTTTCCTGCTGCTGGCCGCCGCCGTCTTTGTTCTCTTGTGGTTCAACCCCTCGGCCCTCGCCAAGCTGCGCCTGTTTTTTCCCGACCAGCAGTGAGCCCCCCCGCAGCCGGCTGGTCGAAAACGGTTGATCCCATTGGCCGTTCTGCTAAACTGGGGCGTGGATCAAAGTTCGGAGGGACTAGATGGCCAAGGGAAGCCAGCTCAACAAGGAACATCTGGAAGCAGTCAACCAGTTCGGCAAGACCATTGCCAAGCGGGCAGGCTTTCGCTGCGAGTGGTGCGGCGGGGATCAGGGGCTGCGCTTGTGGGAGTACCAGCCCGACCAGGAGCCGGCAGCCGAGAACCTTGCGCTTTTGTGCGATGATTGCCGCAATCTCACCGGCTTGAAGAGCCCCGATCCCAAAGCGCTCCGCTCCTTGAGAAACGCCCTCTGGAGCGACATCCCGGCGGTGGCCGAAGGTGCCGCCATCGTGCTGTCGCGCTGCAAGGAGCCGTGGGCGCGCGAGGCGATCGAGGAGAGTTTCATAGACGAGGCCCTCAAGGAACGGCTTTTGTAACCGGGCGGTTTCCGGATTATGTTTGACGCCTGCTGCTTCGATGTGGTAGGAAATATGGGTTGTTGCTGCAATTTCCGGTCTGGAAAGAGGGGTTATGGCGCAAGGTATCAAGAAGGGGATCGTGCTGGCCGGCGGCGCCGGCAGCAGGCTCTACCCTCTCACGTTGGTGGCCAGCAAGCAGCTGCAGCCGGTCTATGACAAGCCGATGATCTACTACCCGCTGGCCACGCTCATGATGGCCGGCATCTCGGATATCCTGATCATCTCCACCCCGCAAGATACCCCCCGCTTCCAGGCGCTTTTGGGGGACGGCTCCCGCTGGGGAATCCGGCTTTCCTACGAGATCCAGGCTGAGCCCAAGGGGATTGCCCAGGCCTTCCTGGTCGGTGAGAAGTTCATCGCCAACGATCCGGTCTGCCTCATCCTCGGCGACAACATCTTCTACGGGAAGATGGGGCTGGACCGCCTGGTAGCGGAGTTCGACGGCGGCGCCAAAATCTTCGGCTACTACGTGCAGGACCCCGAACGCTACGGCGTGGTCGATTTCGACGCGGCCGGCAATGTTCTGAGCATCGAGGAGAAACCGGCGGCGCCCAAGTCCCATTACGCGGTCCCCGGCCTTTACCTGTACGATGGGCAGGTGGTGGAGATCGCCAAGAACATGAAACCCTCCGCGCGCGGGGAGCTGGAAATAACCGACGTGAACCTCGCCTATCTCAGGCAGGGGACGCTCTCGGTGGAAAAGCTCGGCCGCGGCATCGCCTGGCTCGATACCGGCACCCACCAGAGCCTTTTGGAAGCCTCCCATTTCATCGGGACCCTGGAGGCGCGGCAGGGGTTGAAGATCGCCTGCCTGGAAGAGATCGCGCTCAGGATGGGCTACCTGGACTGCAAGGCCATGGCCGAGGTGATAGACGCCACCCCCAAATCCTCCTACCGGGAGTATCTGCTGAGGGTTTACAACGAGGCCACCTTGTGCGGGGGAGGGCAGAGGTAATGACAGAGAGTAGCAGCTACCGGAAGGGGCAGATCCACGACGTGACCGTGAAGCCTCTGCGCAAGTTCATCGATGAGCGTGGCTGGCTGGCCGAGCTCTACAGACGCGACGAACTGGATGCTTCGCTCATGCCGACCATGGCCTACATCTCAATGACCCAGCCGGGCGTCGCGCGCGGGCCGCATGAGCACCGCGACCAGACCGATTACTTCTGTTTCATCGGTCCCTCCAACTTCAAGGTTTACCTGTGGGACGCCCGCACCGATTCGCCGACCTACCAGGTCAAGCAGGTCATCTACGGCGGGGTTGACTCGCCGCTCATGGTGGTGGTCCCGCCGGGTGTGGTGCACGCCTACCGCAATGTGGGCATCGAACACGGGATCGTCTTCAATGGGCCTAACCGGCTCTACGCCGGCGAGGGGAAGAAGGAGCCGGTCGACGAGATCCGGCACGAGGAAGTTGCCGGTTCGCCTTTCCAACTTGACTGACCGCTTCCCCCTTCCGGGGGGGGCAGCTTTTGCGATGACTTTTCGACACGATAGGGGGCCACGGTGCCCCCTAAACCATTTCTGAGACCGATGAGACAGTTCCTGATCCGCCACAAGCGATTCCTGATTACCGCGCTCTTGCTGGTGGCGGCCTTCTTCACCTATGCCCTCAATCTCCGCAACAAGGAGCACGCGAACCCCGTGGAGCGGACCGTGATGGCGGTCACCGCCCCCCTTGCCCAGGGCGTGGCGGTAACGGACGGCACCCTCGGGCACCTCTGGAACGACTACATCGACCTGATCGAGGTGAGGCGCGAGAACAAAGAGCTCCGCAAAAGCGTGAAGCGCCTCAACGAGCGGATCGTGGCTGATAACGAGGCGGTGGCGGCCAATATCAGGCTGAAGGCGCTGCTCGACCTGAAGGGGACGCTGGCGGCCCCCTCGCTGGCGGTCTCGGTGATCGGCGAGGACAGCTCGGCCTGGTTTAAGACGCTGGTGGTGGACCGCGGAGCCGTCGACGGCCTGCAGGAGGGGATGCCGGTGCTGGCGGCGGGTGGGGTGGTCGGCCGCCTGGTCAAGGTGGCGCCGCAGAGTTCCCGGGTGCTGCTGTTGACCGACCACGCCAGCGCCATCGCGGCCATCGTGCAGCGCTCCCGCGCCCGCGGGATCGTGCGCGGCGCGGGGGGCGGCCGCTGTTCCATGGAATTCACCGTCAAGGACGACGACGTCAAGGTGGGGGACACCGTGATCACCTCCGGCATCGGCGGGGTGTTCCCGAAGGGGCTCCCCATCGGCGAGATCACCATGGTGAAGAAGGGGCAGTACGGGGTGTTCCAGACCATCGAGGTGCGCCCCTCGGTCAACATAGGGAAGCTGGAGGAGATGCTGGTGCTGCTCCAGAAGGCGCATGAATAGAAGATGATAAGCTACCTCAAGATAGCCGGCTGTGTGCTGGCCGCGCTTGTGCTCCAGATGACAATCCTGCCGCGCTACCTCCAGGACCCCTTCCAGCCCAACCTGATCATCATCCTGGTGGTCTGGCTGGGGCTCAAGGCGCCCGGTGGCTGGGCGGGCCTGGCCGCCTTCGGCCTGGGGGTCCTGCAGGACAGCTTCAGCGGCATCTACCTCGGGCTGAACGCCTTCTCCTACCTCTGTATCTACGTCGTCCTCTCCAGTCTGGCGGACCGGCTCTACACCGACAACCGGGTGCTCCTCGTGCTGGTGGTTTTCC
>NZ_DATFBA010000120.1:0-7937 GCF_035254065.1 Geomonas sp. | reverse complement strand
TGGAACCCCTATGATGACTTTCGCATCGATATCGGAAAAAGTCCTTGCCGGCGGCAGGATTGACGAAGCAGAGGCCCTGTTCCTCAACGGTCACGAAGACCTCTTGGCCCTGGGCGACCTGGCCCAGACCGTCAACGAGAGGCGCAACGGCCGGAAGGTCTTCTTCAACGTCAACCGCCACATCAATCACACCAACATCTGTGTGAACCGTTGCCGCTTCTGTGCATTCTTCCGCACCGCTGAGCAGCCCGGCGCCTACCTGATGTCGCTGGACGAGATCAGGACGCGCGCGCAGGAGGCTGTCGGCCAGGGCGCCACCGAAATTCACGTGGTGGGCGGCCTGCATCCCGATCTCCCCTTCGAGTTCTACCTGGAGATGCTCTCCACCATCAAGGCCGTCTCTCCCGACCTGCACGTCAAGGCCTTCACCGCCGTGGAGATAGCCTATCTTGCCGACCTCGCCAAACTGTCCATCCCCGAGACCCTGGAGCGCCTGAAGCAGGCGGGGCTTGGCTCTCTGCCCGGTGGGGGCGCCGAGATCTTCGCGCCTGAGGTGCGCGACCAGCTCTGCCCCGAGAAGATCAGTGGGGCGAAGTGGCTGGCCATCATGGAACAGGTGCACGAGGCGGGGCTGAAATCCAACGCGACCATGTTGTATGGCCACCTGGAGACGGTCGCAGACCGGGTCGATCACATGCGGCAGCTGAGGGAACTGCAGGATCGCACCGGCGGCTTCCAGGTATTCATCCCGCTCGCCTTCCAGCCGGAGCATTCGCAGTTGAAGCTCGCCGGTTCCGGTACCAGCGGCGTCGACGATCTCAGGACCCTCTCCGTCGCCCGCATCTACCTGGACAACTTCGCCAACGTCAAGGCGTATTGGGTGATGTTGGGCGAGAAGATCGCCCAGGTCTCCCTGGCCTTCGGCGTCAACGATCTGGATGGCACCGTGGTCGAGGAGCGGATCGGGCACGACGCCGGAGCCGACACCCCGCAGGCCATGAGCCGGGACGCCATCATCGCCATGATCCGCAAGGCCGGGCGCATTCCGGTGGAAAGAGACACACTGTATAGAGAATTGCGGGTTTACTAAAGAACGAAGACATTTTCAACAGGGATGAAGGTGATGAAGGGGATAAAAGCAAAGACTAAAACTAAGATAGAGCAGTTTGTTTTTTAAGTACTGTTTTAACCAGAACATAATCTTTTAAGCTTTTATCCTTTTTGGTTTTATCCCCTTTATCCCCTTCATCCCTGTTAAATAAAAGCCTTTGACTTAGGATTTTGTGATGTTGAATGAAATAAAAAGAAAGATTGCTGCCGGCGAAGATGTTACATCTGAGGAGGCGCTCTGGTGCCTGACCGAGGGTGATCTGCTGGCGGTGGGACGCCTGGCGGACGACATCCGTAAGCAGATGCACCCGGAGGGCTGCGTCTCCTTCGTGGTCGACCGCAACGTCAACTACACCAACGTCTGCGAATCGAAGTGCAAGTTCTGCGCGTTCTACCGTGACCTCGGCGCTGACGATTCCTATCTCCTGGAGACCCCGGTGATCCTGCAGAAGATCCAGGAGCTGGTGGGCCAGGACGGCACCCAGCTCCTCATGCAGGGCGGCCTCCATCCCGGCCTCAAGATCGACTACTTCGAAAACCTCTTCCGGGAGATCAAGTCGCGCTTCCCGTCAGTCCAGAACCATTCGCTCTCTCCGGCCGAGGTCACCCACATCGCCGAGGTCTCCGGTCTCTCGCTCCCTGACACCATCGCACGCCTGAAAGCTGCCGGCCTCGATTCCATCCCCGGCGGCGGCGCTGAAATACTGGTGGACAGCGTGCGCGCCGAGATCTCCCCCAAGAAGATCGGCTGGCAGGGGTGGGCGGCCGTCATGCTGGAGGCGGCGCGCCAGGGGATGTCGACCACGGCGACCATGATGTTCGGCAGTCGCGAACGCCACGAGGACATCGTGGAGCACCTGATGCGGGTGCGCGACCTGCAGGCGAAAGGGGGCAGCTTCACCGCCTTCATCCCCTGGACCTACCAGCCGGGCAACACGGAGCTGGGCGGCTCCACCGCCTCCGGCGTGGAGTACCTCAAGGTGCTCGCCCTCTCCAGGATCGTGCTGAGGAACGTACCGAACGTGCAGGCAAGCTGGGTGACCCAGGGTGCCAAGATGGCGCAGGTGGCGCTCTTCTTCGGGGCCAACGACCTGGGCGGTACCATGCTGGAGGAAAACGTGGTCGCGGCGGCCGGTTGCCGCTTCCGGATGTCGCGCGAGGAGATGATCGCCCTCATCAAGGGGGCCGGCTTCACCCCGGTACGCAGGACGACGCTCTACAAAGAACTTGAGCGGTACTGAATAAAAGCGGTGACGTAAACGCTTCCGCCGCTTTACTTTACTACCTGCTTTTGGTTATAGTCAGTAAGTTCCCCGGATCAGTCTCTCAGAGCGACCAACGACGTCCGATTACCGCTGATCTATCCCCCACACAGTCATAGGGAAAGAAGGAGTTGTCATGATCACCCTGCGGAAGAACATCGCAGAGATGGCCGGCTATGTGCCCGGCTTTCAGCCGCAAGACGCAGCCTCCTACATCAAGCTGAACACCAACGAGAACCCCTACCCGCCTTCGCCGCGGGTGATCGAGGCGATCCTGAAAGAGACCGGGGAAGGGCTGCGCCGTTACCCGGACGCGGCGAGCTCGCTGGCACGTGAGGAGGCGGGGAGGCTGTACGGCTTCGATCCCTCCTGGATCATCCTGGCCAACGGCTCCGACGAGGTCCTCAACAACCTGATCCGCGCCTTTGCCGGCGAAGGTGAGGAGATCGCCTACGTGCATCCTTCCTATTCGTACTACGGCACCCTGGCCGAGATCCAGGGTGCACGGGTGCGGACCTTCGAGCTGAACGAGCGCTTCGAGCTGGAACTGCCGGAAGGATACGACTGCCGCCTCTTCTTCCTGACCAATCCCAACGCGCCGCTTGGCTTCACCTTCTCGCAGGAGTTCATCGCCAAGCTCGCCAAGCGGCTGACCGGCGTGCTGGTGGTGGACGAGGCGTACGCCGACTTCGCCGACGAGAACGCGCTGGAGCTGGTGCGCTCGATGGACAACGTGGTGGTGACCCGCACCTTCTCGAAGAGCTACTCGCTGGCCGGCATGAGGCTTGGACTTGCCATCGCGAGGCCCGAGGTGATCGCGGCGCTGAACAAGATCCGCGACCACTACAACGTCGACCGTCTGGCCCAGGTGGCTGCCGTCGCCGCTCTCAGCGACCAGGAGTACTTCCTTTCCTGCGTGGCCAGGATCAAGGAGACCCGCGAGTGGTTCACCGCCGAGTTGGTGAAGCTTGGCTACCACGTGATCCCTTCCAGCGCCAACTACGTCTTCGCCACTCCTCCTGACCAGGACGGGGCCAAGGTCTACCAGGGTCTCTACGACCGCAAGATCCTGGTGCGCCACTTCAGCGACCCGCGGCTTCGCCAGGGACTGCGCATCTCCATCGGCACCAGGGAAGAGATGGAGCGCACCATCGAGGCGCTGCGCGAGATCGCAGCCACCCCCCTGTAGAAGCACAACCCCTCGCCCCTGCCCCTCTCACCTGAAGCGGCGAGGGGTGACAACAGGACAGGTAAAAAGAGGCCAGCAGTAGCAACGAGAAAATTGGACACTATCACTTGATTCCAAAGTGAAAAGGTTGTAATCTTTGTCGGGTTGTACGGAAAACCAACAGATAGCATGCAAGATGCGGAAACGGACGGCAACTTTTGCAGATAAAAACTAACGGGCGACACAATCCCGCTTCTGACCTACTGGTCACTGACCAATCCACCCTCAATCAGCTCGTCGAGCGCCTCTCTCAGGAGACCGTGCTTGCCTTCGACCTGGAGGCCGACTCCCTGCATCACTACGCGGAGAAGGTCTGCCTGATCCAGGTCTCCTCGACCTCCGAGACTCGCCTCATCGACCCCTTGGCCTCCCTCGATGTCCGGGCCCTCGCCCCCATCTTCGCCAATCCCGCCATCAAGAAGATCTTCCACGGCGCCGATTACGATATGCGCTCCCTTTACCGCGACTTCGGCATCGAAGTGGTGAACATGTTCGACACCATGATCGCCAGCCAGTTCCTGGGCGAAAGCGAGTTCGGCCTGGCCGCTCTTCTCAAGAAGCGCTTCGGGGTGGAGCTGGACAAGCGTTACCAGAAGGCGGACTGGAGCAAGCGCCCCTTGTCGCGGGAGATGATGGAATACGCGATGAAGGACACCTCCCTGCTGATCGAGCTTTACCGTCAGCTGGAAAGCGAGCTGAAGGCGAAGGGGAGGCTGGCCTGGGTGGAGGAGGAATCCGAACTGGTGGCCGGCGTCCGCTACGCCTCGCGCGAAGGGGAACTGATGTGCCTCCGCTTCAAGGGTGCCAACAAGATGAAGCCGCGGGAGCTCGCGGTGCTGGAGGAGTTGCTGCGCTTCAGGGACGAGAAGGCCAAGGCGGCAGATCTTCCCCCGTTCCGGATCCTGGGCAACGACCTCTTGCGGGAGCTCGCCGAGAAGCAGCCGCGCAACAACTTCGAGCTGGTCGGTATCCACACCATGTCCAGTAAGCTGATCGAGAGGCTGGGGCGGGGATTGCTGCAGGCGGTGAGTGCCGGCCTGGCCGTTCCCCAGGAGAAGCTGCCGCAGGCGCAGCCGGGGCGCCGGCCGGTCCTGGACCGGCTGCAGGATGAGCGGGTCAAAAAACTCAAGGTCTGGCGCGAGGGTAAGGCGGCAGAACTGGGGCTGGGCGTTGGCCTGGTCGCCAACAACACCCTTTTGGAAGCCCTCGCCGATCCCGCCTCGCCGCAGCTGACCCTGCTCAAGCGCTGGCAGCGGGAAGCCTTCGGAGACGAATTGGCCGGGCTTATCGGCTGAAACTGTCGCTCCAATTGGAGAGAAAAGGGCGGCATTCCGAGAGGAGTGCCGCCTTTTTTGCAGCTTCCGATACCGTTTTGACTCTATTCACCGACACACCTTCACTCCACGGCAACTCCCCCTGTCCCTCCGGCCCCCCTATCCCCGCAAATGGTTCAGCAGTACTTCGACTTGTGGCGGCAGTTATTTCCGGAGGAATTCCCTCACACAACCGATCTCCGGGGGGAGAGTCGACTCTTTTAAAATCCCGCAAAGAACTATAAACTTCTTATAAGTGGCTGGAGAAGCGAAGGATTGAGTGCGGATGCTGTCACGGGCGCTGCCTTTCCTCTTTCATCGGTCGGATGTCACAACACGGATGCCGTTAGCGCAGATCCTGATCAAGGATCAGACAACGGTGCCGCTCGGCTGATTCATGATTAGAAAACGTTGTGACTTTCTTTGCCATGATGTATAACTGAAGATCTCGGGAGGGCTTGTGAGGTGAGGTATGAACCTTTATGTGGGCACAAGCGGCTACTCCTACCCGGAATGGAAGGGGACCTTCTATCCGCAGGATCTCTCCGATAAGCAGATGCTTCACTTCTACGGTGGCATGTTCCGGACCGTGGAGATCAACAACACCTTCCACAGGATGCCAACCCTTCCGCTCTTGGAGCACTGGGCGGGCGAGGTGCCGGCCGATTTCAAATTCGTGCTGAAGGCTCCCCAGCGGATCACCCACTTCCAGCGGCTACTGGATGCCGACGACTCGGTTTCCTATCTGGTCGAGGTGAGCGGGGTGCTGGGTGTCAGGCTGGGCGCGCTCCTGTTTCAGTTGCCGCCCGGACTGAAAAAGGACCTGCCGCGGCTGCGCGACTTTCTCGCGCTGTTTCCGCCGCGCCGCCGGGTGGCTTTCGAGTTCCGGCATGCATCCTGGTTCGACGAAGAGGTCTACGCGCTGCTGCGTCGCCACGATGCCGCGATGTGCATCGCCGAGGCCGATGAGCACGTGGAGGTTCCCTTCGTCTCCACCGCGAGTTGGGGCTATTTGAGGCTTCGGCGCGAGGACTACGGCGCTGCCGAGTTGAAGAGCTGGGTCAAACGGGTAAGGGAAGCAGGCTGGCAGGACGCCTTCGTCTTCTTCAAGCACGAGGACGCGGCGAAGGGGCCGCTGATGGCAAAGAGGTTCCTGGAGCTGGCGGGATAGTGCCGTTTCTCCGACTCCCAGACCTGTCGGACTTGTCGGACCCGTCGGACCGGCCCAACAGGGCGAGGAAGACATGGCTGGTAAACGGTCGAATTGCGACTAAGGAGGGAACATGGCGGGAGTAATCTGGAAGATCATCAAGACCGCGGCGACCAACGTCCCCTGGGCGCGCATGGTTCAGAACGCGCCGGCGGTGGTGGACCTGGTAGAGCGGGTCAAGGAGCACTTCATTGCGGGAGGGCAGCACAGCGCGTACGAGGAACTGGCCGCGCTCAGGGAGGAGAACCTCAGGCTGGCCGATGCTCTCCAGCAGACCGCCGGCCGGGTTGAGCAACTGACCAAGGCCCTGGAGGTGGTGGTGGCCAGGCAGAAGATGCTGACCGTGGCGACGGTGGTTTCCCTGCTGCTCGCCATCTCTTCCCTGGTGGTCTGGCTGGTCAAGTAGCCTAGCCGATATCCCCCCAGTGAAACTGCAAAATGGAGAGGATGGCGAGGCCGGCGGTTTCCGTCCTCAGGATGCGGCGCCCCAGGGTGACAGGGGTGAAGCCGCTCTCCACCGCCCGCGCCACCTCCTCGGCGGTTAGCCCACCTTCCGGCCCCACCACGATGGCCACCGATTCGGGCGGCTGCGCGTGTGCCTGCAAGGCCGCCCGAAGGCCGTTTCTGTGTTCATCTTCCCACAAAAGAAGCTTCACTGACTGGTCCGCTCCCTTTAGGACCTTATCCAGGCTGCCGCCCAGCGAGACGGCGGGAGGGGAGAGGCGACCCGACTGCCGGGCCGCCTCCTGGACGATCTTCTGGCAGCGCTCCAGACGTGAAGCGGAGCGCTCACCGCTGAGCTTCACCACCGAGCGCTCACCCTCGAAGGCAACTATCCGCGCGATCCCCAGTTCGGTGCACTTCTGCAGGATCAGGTCGAGCTTTTCCCCTTTCGGCATCCCCTGGTACAGGGTGATCCGCACCCCCGCTTCTTCCTCGCGAGGCTGTTCCTCCCGCGTGATACGAACCGTCAGGCTCTTGGCGCCCACCTCTTCGATGACCCCTTGCAGCAGGCGGCCCCCCTCCTCGGTCAGCCCAACCTCGCTCCCCGCCTTCAGGCGGAGCACCCGCGCCATGTGGCGGTACAGCTCGCCGGTCACCGTGACGCTGTCGCCTGAGACCTGGTTGTCCCCCAGGAAGAAGTTCCGCATCGCTTAGCTCGCCTTCCTGAGGGTGAGGCAGCTCCACTCCGCGTCCCGGGGATTCTCCACCAGGCTAAGCTCCGGGAAGCCCGCACGCACGAACTCTTCCTTTTCGGTCAGGATCCCCGACAGGATCAGCCAGCCTCCCGGCGCCACCGTCGCGATCAGCTCGGGGGCAAGCCGCACCAGTTCTTCGGCCAGGATGTTGGCCACCACCACGCCGAACTCCCCTTCGATCTTCTCCAGCGGCGTCGTTGAGGTCGCGACCGAGGTGATCTTGTTGAGTGCCAGGTTCTCCTCGGTCACCCGGACCGCCTCCGGATCGATGTCGATGGCGACGATCTCCTCGGCCCCCATCAGCGCGCCGGCGATGCTGAGCACGCCGGAACCGGTCCCCACGTCCAGCAGGCGGCGGGGGAGCTTGCCACCGCATGCCTCAAAGCAGATCCTCTCCATCGACTCCAGGCACATGCGGGTGGTCGGATGCGCACCGGTCCCGAAGGCCATGCCGGGATCGATCTCGATCACCAAGTCTGCCGCTTGCTTTTGGTACTCTTCCCAGGTCGGCTTGATGACCAGCCGCTGGCCGATGCGTACCGGCTTGAAGTGGACCTTCCAGTTGTTTGCCCAGTCCTCGGTCCGGATCACGGTGATGACCGGGGGATGGTAGAC
>NZ_DATFBA010000119.1:0-4628 GCF_035254065.1 Geomonas sp. | reverse complement strand
ATACGAAGGGTGCCGCGGGCGCGGTCGGTACTGCTTGAAATGTTGCTGCTGAAACCATTCTGTTCTCACCTCCTTTTTGTTGGAATCTCGGCTACCTCCGATTAAATGGGGGTAGCTGCCCCGAATCACGGGGCTGTCTCGTCAGTGAATCGGTGTTCCCCCTCCCTGTCCCTCCCCCTTCGGAAGAGGGAATGTTAAGGAAGGTTGGAATAGCCGGTTATCTGCCGGAGAGGTTCTCCTTGGTCCACTCCACCACCCTGGGCTGGGTGATCAGCGGGATCAGCTTGATCGCGGTCTTCTGGTCCAGCTGGTTCATCACCCCGATGGCCATCTTTGCGTCCAGCTTGTTCAAGAGAGAGGCGGCCTCTTCCGGCCTCAACCCCTTCAGTATCTTGAGCATCTTCTTGTAGCGCTCGTCGTCCTGCTTCTTCTTGGCCGCCAGGGAGCCTTCCAGCCCCTTGCGGGCGGCGTTCAGTTCCCTGGCCCTGGCGTCCAGCGTGGAGGAGAGCTGGTTCAGTGACTGCTCCTTCGCCGTCAGTGCGGCCTCCTTTTGGTCGAGCTGCTGGCGCTTCATTTCCAGTGCCGCGGCATCGTCGGCCGGTCTGGCGGGAGCGGCCACTTTGGCCGGGGCCGCGGCCGTGGTCGAGCGCGAGGGTGGAGCGGCTGAACAAGAGTAGAAGCCGGCGATGGTCAAGGCCGTCAGCACAAGCATCCTTCTCACGTCCGTTCACTCCTCCCCTGGACCGCCAGCTCGTCCAGGAAGGCGCGCTCCTTGAGGAGCTGCTCCATCTTGAGGTCGCGCATCTTCTTCTCCTTGAAAACTTCCAGAGCCTTCTTTTCCTTGGCCGCCACCAGCAGGGCTTCGCGCTTCTCCTGGACGGCCTTCTCCAGAGAATTCACCGATTCGCGCATCTCGCCGATCTCCTTGCTCTTTCTCCTGGTGAAGTCGCCGAAGAGCTGAAGGTCCTTGGCGTCGATCCCTTTCAGCTGCCGCTGGGCAAATTCCTGGCTGAGCGCCTCCAGGGCCGCCTTCTCCATTTTCAACTGCTCGCGCGCGAGCTCGTGCTGTTGTTTCGCCTTGGCCAACTCCAGCTGGTGCATCTTCTCGACTTCCTTGCGGAACTTGAGCACCTGCTCGAGCCTGAACTCCGGTCCTGCCATCTCCTAGCCTCCAGTTTTGTTTCCCTAATCCTCTCTGCCAGCTCTCCCTCTCCCCGCGGGCCCGTCCGCCGAAGCCCATCGGGCGAAGGAGGAAGAGGGCAGGGGTGAGGGAAGCCTCGCATCTTCGTGGAAAGTTCCCTCACCCTAACCCTCTCCCGGAGGGAGAGGGGATGCCGGCAGTAGCAGAAAGCGCCGTCAAAGGGGGGCGTAATCCTCGAATATGTTTGCCAGCGCCTGTATCGACTCCTC
Source organism: Geomonas sp. (assembly GCF_035254065.1). GTDB lineage: Bacteria > Desulfobacterota > Desulfuromonadia > Geobacterales > Geobacteraceae > Geomonas. The sequence goes on along the minus strand of NZ_DATFBA010000119.1, from coordinate 3,218 downwards.
CACGCTCACCCCGTCGGTCACGTCCTGCTTCAGGTAGGCAATCATCTGCTCCATCTTGGCGATGGCGTAGTCGATCTTCGGGTTGCTCCCCACCTTGTAGGCGCCGATGTTGATCATGTCCTCCGCCTGCCGGTAGGCGGCCAGGATCTCCTTGAACTGTCCGGCCAGCTGCCGATGGTCGCGGGAGGTCACGTCGGACATCACGCGGCTGGCGCTGTTCAGGAGGTCGATGGGCGGGTAGATGTTGCGCGCCGCCAACTCCCTGGTCAGGATGATGTGCCCGTCCAGGATGCTCCGCATGGCGTCCGAGATCGGCTCGTTGAAGTCGTCCCCTTCCACCAGCACGGTGTACAGACCGGTGATGCTCCCCCCCTGGAAGTTGCCGGTCCGCTCCAGGAGCCTGGGGAGCGCGGCGAACACCGAGGGTGTGTATCCCTTGGTGGTGGGGGGCTCGCCGATCGCCAGCCCCACCTCGCGCATGGCCATGGCGAAACGGGTGGCGGAGTCCATCATCAAGAGCACCTTCTTCCCCTGTGACTGGAAGTATTCGGCGATGGTGGTGGCGATGTAGGCGCCGCGCATCCTGACCAGCGGCGGCTGGTCGGAGGTGGCGACCACCACGACCGATTTCTCGAGCCCTTCCTGCTGCAGGTCCTTCTCGATGAACTCCCTGAGCTCGCGGCCGCGCTCGCCGATCAGGGCGATCACGTTGACGTCGGCCTCGGTGTAGCGGGCGATCATGCCGAGGGTGGTGGACTTGCCGACCCCGGAGCCGGCCATGATGCCGACCCTCTGCCCCTCGCCGCAGGTCAAAAGCCCGTTGATGGCCCGGATCCCCAGGTTGAGGGGCTTCCTGATCGGCCTCCTCTTCATGGGGTTGACCGGCGCCGCGTAGATCGGGTATTCGTCGGCCACGGCGATCGGCCCTTTGTCGTCAATGGGGGCACCGAGTCCGTCGATAACGCGCCCGAGCATGGCGGGTCCCACCCCCAGCGCGGCCTTCTCGCGCCTGACGGAAATCAGGCTCCCCAGCCCGACCCCGCGCAGCTCACCCAGCGGCATCAGCAGGGTCTTGTTCTCCCGGAAGCCGACTACCTCGGCGGGGATGGGGGGCGAGCCGTCCGAGTGGACCTCGCACAGGCTCCCCACCGCGGTCTCCGGGCAGTACCCCTCGATCACCAGGCCGACCACCTGGGTCACCCTGCCGTGGAAACGGACCGGCTTGGCCGCTTCGACTACGGGGAGATAACGGGCCAGATCAACCATCGACATCCTCCCTGCGCGCGGTCCTTTCCTCGCAGAGCCTTCTCAGTATCTCGTCGAGCTGGGCGTCCACCCCTGCATCGATATTGCCGCGCATGGTCTCCACCAGGCAGCCCGCCCGGCCTACCGCGGGGTCCGGCTTCAGGGTGATGGAGGGGTTGGCCTGCAGCAGTTCCTGGAACTCCCGGCAGTCTATCAGCACCTGGTACTCGTCGGGGTTCAGCCTGACCAGCACCGCTCCCCCCTCCGAGGCCACCTCCAGCGCCGACTGCACCAGGCCGACCATGATGCCCGGATCGCAGGCGAACTCCCTCAGCATCACCTTGCGGGCGACCAGCACCGAGAGCTTCAGGAGATCCTCCTCCGCCTCGTGCATGAGCTGCGCACGCAGGGAGCCGAGTGCGGCAAGCGCCTTCCCCATCGTCTCGGTCACCGTGGCGAAGGCGGCCTCCGCCTCCTCTTTCCCTTGCCGGTACCCCTCCGCGCGGGCCTCCCGGATCAGCCGGTGCGCCTCCTCCTCCGGGATGCAGACGGGCGGCGCGGCCTCCGCGGGCTCCGTCTCGGCCGCATTGAGGGCAGGCTCGGGCTCCTCTCCCCCCAAGGTGACCGGGCGGAACTGGTCGGCAATAGGCCCGGCGAGCTCGCCCCCCAAGGGGAGCAGGGTGTAGGGGGCGTGCCCCTCCTCTCCCCTGCGGATGATCTTACACGAGCACATCTTCGGCCCCCCGACCGGCGATGACCACCTTCCCTTCCTCTTCCATCTTGCGGACGATCTTGATGATCTCGGATTGCGCCTTCTCCACGTCGGAGAGCCGCACCGGCCCCATAACCTCCAGGTCCTCCTTGATCATCTCGGCGGCGCGCGAGGAGATGTTGCGGAAGATCTTGTCCTTGACCTCGTCCACCGAGGTCTTCATGGCCAGCGTCAGGGTATCGTTGGAGACCTCCCTCATGATGGACTGGATGGCGCGGTCGTCCAGCTTGAAGATGTCCTCGAAGGTGAACAGGTGCTTCCTGATCACCTCCGCCAGGGGCGGGTTCATGGTGTCCAGCTTGTCGAGGATCTTCTTCTCGCGGCTTCGGTCCAGGTGCGCGAAGACGTCCACCACCTTCTCGACGCCACCCACCTTGAAGCGCTGCACGCCACCCAGCGAGTTCAGCTCGCGGCGAATCACCTCGTCGATCTCGGCCAGGATCTCCGGGGAGACCTGGTCCACCTCGGCGATCCGGATCACCACCTCGGCCTGCAGCTCCTGGGGGAGCAGGGAGATGATCTCGCTGGTCTGCTTGGGCTTGAGCTTGGCCAGGATGACGGCGATGGTCTGCGGGTGCTCCTGCGAGAAGAAGTTGGCGATGGTGCGTGGGTCCATGGTGGCCAGCATGTCGGTCATGTCGCCGATGCCGGCGGTGCGGATCTCCTGTAAAAGGGTCTCGGCCCTCACCGGTCCCAGCGCCTTCTCCAGGATCTTCTTGACGAACTCTTCCCCTTGGGAGAAGAAGCCGGTCTCCGGATTGGTGATGTCGGTGAACTCGCTGACCACGGCGGAGATGTCCTCGCGCGGCACGTGGCCGAGCCTCGACATGCTCTGGCTGATCTTCTTGATGTCGATGTCGTCCATGTGGCCGAACACCTTGGCCGTGGCCTCCGGCCCCAGGTACAGCAGGAGCACGGCCGCTTTTTCCGCCCCGGTCATGAAACACCTCGTGCAAACGTTTTCTTCACGCTATTCCTTTTGCGCCAGCCAGTTCTGCAGGATCTGGGCAACCTGGTAGGGGTCCTGCTTGACCTTCTCCACCAGCTCGATCTGGGTGAGTCTCAGCCGCTCCTGCTCCCTCTTCTGCTGCTCGATCATCTGGGAGTTCTCCTCCTCGGTCTGCAGCGGGAGGAAGGAGGCCCCTTGCGGCTTCTTCTCCACCTTGAGGGTCTTCAAAAGCGGTCTCAGCACGAACATGAT
>NZ_DATFBA010000118.1:0-11377 GCF_035254065.1 Geomonas sp. | reverse complement strand
GTAGTCCAGGCGGTTTTCCAGGATCTGGACCGCTCTGGCCAGGATCTGGTCGACCCCGGTTTCCTTGCTGATCACCTGACCGATCTCGTTGGCGGCCAGGGCGTTGTTGTAGTCCTTCTCCATCTGCCGGAACAGGTTGTCGCTCAGGTCCTTCAGATTCTGCTGGCTGAAGGAGAGCGCAGTCATTTCGCTTTTCAGGGCGCAGATGGTGAGGAGCAGGACCAGGGTCAGCGAGGCCGGAGCGACCAGGGTCAGGGCAGGATAGGGGCTGATGGCGAGCGAGACCAGGGTGACCAGCAGCAACACCAGCGCGGCGCCGTTTCGCAGCCTTTGCCAGAAACCGTTGGAGGTGGGCTCCCAGGATACCATGTAGCGGCAGGCGGAGTCGCCGCGGAAGACGCACTGCGGGTGTTCGATGTGGGGAAGATTGCCACTGAAGAGGGTGGAGATCGACTCGAAGAAGCCGATCCTGTTCTCGCACTGGAACGAGCGCTCCCTGACACCCGAGCGCGGGGTGACCGTGATCTCCACCCGGTTGAAGGCGAGTTTCCTGGTGGTGTAGGAGCAGGAGCGGACGATGTTGCGGGCCGCCTCGCCGATCAGCTCATAGGCCTTGGCCGGGCCGACCAGGCCGAGGAAGTACTGCCTCATCACCCCCATGGAGTCCGGAGATGCGGCGTAGCGCCCGGCCTCCCTGGCGATGTGGTCGTTGCCGGTCAAGGCGTGCAGCCGGTCGTAGAAGCGGTTCACCTGGTCCTGGGTGAACCAGTGACCCTGGTCCGCCACCTGGTAGGCGGTCATGCCTGCGTAGTTCAGCAGTTCCGGCACGTTCACGTAGCTGTACCGGCTCTTGATCATCTTGACGTAGGTGTCGATGATGCTGCTGTTGTACAACGGTGTGTCGTTCATCCCTCTTCCCCGCTGACCTGGGTCAGCCGGTCTCCTGTTCCTTCTTGTTCCGGTGGCGGGTAAGCAGCCCCCCCAGGTACTTGAGGAAGTGAGGAGCCTTTTGCTGGGCGTCGATGGCCCATAGCGAATACTTCTTGTCGAAAGCGATCCCCGCCTCCTCGGCGTAGCGCACCGGATACACCAGTACCGGGATCTCCGTCTGCTCGTACTTGTGCGCCAGGATCGAGAACATCAGGTAGGCGATCTCCTTGGGAAACTGCTCCTGGTCCACCACCAGCAACTGGATGCAGTTGGTGAGGTCGGAGAGGTTGAGCCCGGCGTCGGAAACGTTCACCGCGACTACCGCCTTCAGCTCCCCGCTTCTCTTGAGCGCGTACAGGTGCCGCTTCAGGTTCAGGCCCAGCTGCCGGTATTCGGCCGCCAGTTCATCACTTTGCGCGGTGTCCGGCTGCAGTTCGAGCGCCTGCAGCATCAGTCCTCCCGCTTCCTGCTGGTAGAAGCTCTCCAGCTCGAAGAGATCTTCGGCGCTGGCGCGGGTCAGTTGCCAGGGGCCGGCGAAATCCCATTCCGGAGCGAAGGTCCTGCGGTAGTGGAGATAGGCGAAGGTGTCGATCGAGCATCCCTTGGGGTCGTTGATGATCTTGGCCGCGGTCCCGAACACGCGCTGGGGAAAGCGGTTGTCGGGACGGAAGTAGCAGATGATGTAGTTCATGTGGGCCGAACGGAGGTTGTGGGAGTCGTTGATGGAGTGGGCGAGCTGGCTCAGCACGATCAGCCCGGCGTGGGAGGAGTCCGACTTGTTGGCGGCGTGGTGGTGGACCAGCCAGCTGTTCTCGTAGAAGCGCAGCATCGCCAGGTGGCCGAGGATAACCCCCTTCTCCTGGTAGATGAAGTGGCGGGCGATGCCGGGAGTGCGGGTGTAGAGGGTCTCGTACATGTCTTTCAGCTTCTGTTTGTTGGCCTGCACGAAACTGTACTTTTCCGGGTAGATGAAGCCGGTCTCGAAGAAGAACTGCCAGAGCTGATCGGCATCGACCTGGTTGCTGATGTAGGAGCTCTTGTCCTTGGCCAGGGACAGGAGCGCGAGCAGGTTCACGTGGTCGGTGATCTTCATGTCCAGGAAGCTCAAGCCGCATTTCACGCTCTCGTGTCCCCCCGCCTCCTGCTCGGGCAGACGGTACACCACCTGGGCCGAGCAGGTCGTGGAGAAGCCGTTGCCGATGCGCAGTTCCACCTCCGGGATCACCAGGCCCGGCAGCAGCACGGAGATCTCCGGATCCTCGTGGACGGAGAAGCCGCTTCCCGAGATGTCCTTCACCTTGAGGTCGACCGTCTTGCCGGTCAGCGGGTGACGGAAGATCGCGTTCGGTAGCGGCAGCAGCTCGCAGCGGGCGCTCCGGATCTCCTTGGGCCTGAAGCGCTGCATGCTGGTCTGCGTCGGTTCCAGGATGAAGGTCCTGCTCCTGGCTCCGTCGCTTTGGGAGATGATGCGGCAGGGCCCCGAGTAGATGGTGGCCGCCCCCCGGCTGAAGATCATGTGCACCGGGGCCTCGGTGTTGACCCAGTGGAAGGTCTGGTTGGGGGAGCTTTCGATGACCACCCGGAAGGAAAGGGGGCTGAAGTCGAGCAGGCTCCCCTCGAAGCGGGCGCCGCTTTGCAAAAGTTCCACCCGGACTTCCTCGCAGGCATGCCTTCTTACCCTGCGATAGTTGACCTCCACGGAGCGTTCCGGAAGGAGGAAGACCACCTGGTTCTCCCCCAGCGTCACCAGTTCCGGCACCGAGACCACCAGCTTCTGTCCGTCCAGGATGAAGATGTTCTCGAACAGGCAGTCCTTCAGATTTCCCTGGCTGCCGGCGGTGTCGATCCACTGGCACTCCAGTCTCTGGTCGAGGCAGGGGAGGGGGGAGGCTTCCAGCGTGATGGTGCGGGCATACTTCGCGTGCCGGAAGTTGATGAGGATGGAACCTTCCTTGAAATTGACGAAATTGAGCTTGTTGATCACCTTGAGGAGCCCGATTTCCTTCTCGGTCCCCTGTGACAACTCTATGGTAGCGCCGGGTCTGGTGAACTGAAGTATCTTGAGGGCACTTTCCATGCTCCACTCCTGTCATAACACTACAAGCCACTGTCAGATCTGGATGGGCGGGATAATAACAGCAGTACGGAGAAATCTATTAGCACACAACCGGAAATAAATCACTCAGTAATGGTGGTAAATGCCAAATAAATCGACAAAACTCTCGAAAACGTTGCCAGAAAGATCTGGACCAGCTTCGATGAGGAGTCAATATCACCAGCGAGGAGGAGCGCTGAGGGGAAGGGTGCGCTGGTGGAAGGGCGGTCGGGCCGGGAGCGGCATCACTCCGTCGGGCGCGGTGATCCGTGGAGATGCGCAGTGATATTGCCCGGGGCGAGCACCACCTGGGGGGAGGGAGCCGGATTTTTCGGCGGAGGTGGCGCGTCTTTTCCGGCGCTGACCTGGGCGCAGGGACCGGCGGCGCAGTGCGGCTTACCCTCCTGGGGTGCGGCGGCCACGATCCGGTTGCGGCCAGCCGCCTTCGCCCGGTAAAGCGCCATGTCCGAGGCGTGCACCAGCGCCGTGAAGGAGCGGCCGTCCTCCGGGAAGGTGGCGACGCCGAGGCTCGCCGTCATGCGCCGGAAGGGGATGGCGCTGCCGGCCGCAAAGCTCTCGCTTTCTATCTCCCTGCGGATCCGTTCCGCGACCAGCAGGGCCTCGACCTTGGAGGTGCCGGGGAGCACTGCGCAAAACTCCTCGCCGCCGTAACGCGCCACGATGTCCATGTCCCGTACCGAGGCCCTCAAGATCTCTGCCGTCTTTTTGAGCGCCTCGTCCCCTGCGATATGCCCGCAGATGTCGTTGTAGCTCTTGAACATGTCGAGGTCGATGAAGAGCAGGGTCAGGTTCAGCCCCTGGCGCACGCTGCGGCTCAACTCCTCCTCCAGTCTGCTTTTGAGGTAGCGCCGGTTGTAGAGGCCGGTAAGCGGGTCGGTCACCGAGAGCTGCTCGAAACGGACCGATTCCTCGAGTACCTGGCTGCGCTCTATCATCAGGGATGCCAGGTTCGCGAAGGAGGTCAGCATCTGCAGATCGGCGTTGTTGAAGGGGAGACCGTTCTTCTTGTCGGCCAGGTTGAGGACCCCTATCACCGTCTCCTTCAGTTTCAGCGGCACGCAGAGCAGTGACTTGGTCTGGAAGCGCGGGCGGTTGGCGCTCGCCACCCGGAGATCCTTTTCAACATCGTTGACCAGCAGAGGCTCGCCGCTTTCTGCGACAGCGCCGGCTATCCCCCTGCCGACGCGCAGAGGCTGATCCTGGGCCGGGATGGGTGTCATGCCGCGGCTGCAGACCACTCGCAGGTTCTTGCCTCCCTTCTCGATCAGCATGACCGAGCCCTGGGCGGCATCGACCAGTTCGGAGGCTATCCTGAGGACGGCCTGGTAGAGTTCGTCCTTGTCGTCGATCATCAGCAGGGAGTTGGCCAAGGACATGAGCCTCCCCGACATCTCGTTGGCCCGGGCCTGCTCGGCGTCTTTCACGATACGTTTGAGTCGCGCCGCGGTGGCGTGCGCCACCATGGAGATCAGCATGCCGTCTCCCTTGCAGAGCTCGGTGTCCAGCACCGCCAGGAAGCCCAGCCGCTCATCCTGCGACTGCAGAGGGAAACAGCTGTACAAGGAGGCCTTTAGCTCAGGCAGCACGGTTTGGACCCTGCTGTCGACATGGATGGTCCTCTTGACCCTGTTCCTGGCAAGGAAGAGGCTCATTTGCTCATGGGGAATGAAGCCCAGCTCCGCAGGGGCGCCCCACAGCCCGGTGACCCGGAACCCGCTGCCGGTATCATCCTGGAGCGCAACCGCCAGACCGGCGATCTTGAAGTTGCTGATCAGGGTCTCCGAGGCGAGCGCTATGGTCTCCGCCAGCGTTGCGGCGCGATCCAGTTGCTCCAGCGCGTCGGCCACCGCGTGCAGCCTCGGATCGTGCGGCTCGCTCTCCGCTGGTTCGTCTGCCGCCCGCGGGAGCGCCGCCGGGCGCTGCACCTTGAACCCGCTGGTGTACCGGTCGACGAGTTGCTGTACCTGCTGCGCCGTCTGCTCGACTTCCTCCCTGGTGACCGTGCAGAGGGATTCCAGGTGCGGGAAAAGGGCGAAGACGTGGCTTGCTCCCTGGCTGGACAGGGCGGCCAGTTGCCAGAGGTCCAGTTCTTCGTCTCTCACGCCGTCGCCCACTAGACAGAAAGCACCCTCCTCAAGCTGGAAGGGGATCACGAAGGCCAGAAAGCCGCCGCCGTACCGGCAGACGGTCGCTTCCCCCTGCTGGAAATGCTTCTCCAGTTCCTTCTCGATGAAGTGCTGCGACACTTCCCAGCATTTGGGATCTTCGACGACCGAGCATCGGCAGGTGAAGACGGGAGAACCGCCACTGCTGGCCGGCTCCCGCTGATAGAGGGTAAGGCTATAGTGGGAGAGGTGGGGCGATTTCTTCAGCCCTTTCAGCATCTCCTCCAGTTGTCTGTGGTCACTTTGTCTCAGCACGGCAAAAAAGCTCCAGAATGTCGGCCGGCGTTGCCGAGGGTAAGACTTCGTGGATCGCTTTCAGGAATTGGTTACCGAACGTCGTGCGCGTAAAACAGGAGGGCGAGTTGCCGAAGTGCGGGGCCGGCCCTGCTGTCTGGTTCCGGTCTGCCGCCCTCCGGCGTGCAAGGACTTCTAGTGAGACCCTCGCGGCTGGGAATGGCATTATAGAAAGCTAATCGTTTTTACTCTATTTTCCCGGTGAGGGCAAGAAAAAGTTTCGGGGTGGAAGATCACCTCCACCCCGAGAAGGCACAGCAGTTTGCCGCAGCTTATTTGACGTTGGCTCCGAACTCGACCCTGCCTGCCGGGCCACCTTTGGCGGTCGGCTTGTAGATGTCCGAGCTCTTCTCGAACAGCCGCTCGGGCGGGATCTTCCCGTCCTTGACCAGGAAGGACTTCACGTTCGCCACGCGGTCGCGCGCCAGAGCGTGCAGCTCGTTGTCTCCTACCACGGTATGGGTGATGATCAGTTTCTTCATCTCGGCATCCGGCAGGTCCTTGGCGAACCCCAGCGCGTTGCGCGGCTTGGGGAATTTCTCCTTCTGGTAGACGGCTTTCAGGACGCTTGAGTAATCCTGGGGAGGGATCTCGGTCTGCTCCTGGGTCTGCCCCTCGTGGGTCTTGCCCGCCTTGACCTGGCGGCGGAACTCTTCCGCCTTCATCTTCTTGAGCAGCGCTTCGTTGCGGTATCCCTCGGCGTCCGTCTCACGGTCCACGTAGCCGGAGATCTCCAGGTTCAGGGCCGGGCGGTCATGCAGCGCCTTGGACATCTTGGCCAGTTTCTCCTGCTCCGTCTTGGCCACCTGGTCGGCCCCGGCGGGGAAGGCGATGTAGGAGAAGTCTTCGCCGTGGCCGAACATGGAGCCGAGCAGCGCCATCGGCGAGGTGGCGGCCTTGACCAGCAGGTTCTTCAGGATCTGCCCGATCACGTGCCAGACGCTGAACTGGGGATCGTCGGTGCGTCCGGCCACCGGCAGGTCGAGATGGATCTCGCCGTTTCTGTCCTTGAGCAGCGCGATTGCCAGCCGGACGGGGAGCTTGGTCGCCTTGGGGCTTTCCACCGACTTGCCGAAGGTGAACTGGTCGATGAAGACCTTGTTGGTCGAGGTGAGCGCCTTCTTGTCGATCTTGTAGGCGAGATCGAGGGAGAGCTTCCCCTTGTCGATGTTGTAGCCCAGGTAGGTGTTGGAGTAGGGGGTGAAGGGCGAGAGCTCGATGTCGGTAAAGGCGATTTTCAGATCCAGGAAGAGGTCTCCCCGCAGGGGGTTGATGACCCCTTTGATGGACAGCGGCGAATGGTTCTCCAGGTTCCCCCTGAGGTCGACGTCGGCGGTGCTGTTCCACTGGGAGGTCAGACCGCTGACGCGGCCCCCCAGGTTGTAGAAGGTGGTGTCGAAAGGATTGGCGAGGTGGCGGTCGCTGAAGTCGAGGGTGCCCCCCTGCATGGTCACGGTGTCGATCCTGATCGGGTTAGGCTTGGCGGTGGCCTCAGAGACCGGTGCCGGGGTGGCACTGGTCGCGCCGGGGGCGGCAACTACCACGGTCCCCTTGGCGGTCTCCCCAACCTTTACCGGGGCGTTGCCCGGAGCCGCGGCAGGGGCGGCTGCGGCCGGCGGGGCAGACGCAGGTTTCGCTGCAGTCGCATGTGCCGCCGGTGTCGGTGCTGCTCCCTCTTCCGGGGAGCCTTCCTTATCCCGGAGGTGCTGCAGGTTCAGGGTACCGTCCTTCTCCACGATGACCCTGGAGTAGAAGTTGGAGAGGGCGACCTGGCTTACCGCCATGGTGAAGGGGGAGATAGTGCCGCTGAGCTTTTCCAACTGCAGGCTCTCCCATTTCAGGAGATCCTCGTCGTAGACCGTTTCCACCGCGTAGAAGGAGCGGACCCCCAGTGAGCCGGCGTAGCTGCCGGTCAGGCCGCTGGCTCCCTTCTGCAGGTTCAGGGCGAGCGAGGTGTCCAGCGCGCCGTCGGCGATGAAGACGGTGGTATCGGCAGGGATGTACGCGTTGAAGTCGGCGAGCGGGATGCCGTGCAGTTCGACGTGCCCCTTGAATGCCAGCGGTTCCGGGTTCAGCGTTCCCGTGGCGTGCAGGCGTCCCTTGCCGCCGTAGCCGGAGCTGAGCGTGAGCGGAATGGCCCCCAGCTTGGGTCCGGTGATGTTCGACACGGTGAAGCTCAGGCCGTTCAGCTTGAAAACGGGAGATTCGGCGTTGGTCTGATCCGTGTACCTGATGCCGAAGTCGCTGCCGGCCAGCTTGTCGATCCGGTAGGTGAAAACCGGAGGAGCTGGCTCCTTGGCCCCCTTTCGTTTGGCAGGAGCCGGCGCTTTCTTCGGGCCGGCCTGGGGCTTTTTCAGCAGATGCTGGTACGAGTAGCCTCCCCCCTGGTAACCGGTGACGGCTATCCTTCCCCCACGCAGGTCCACCCGCTGGACCTCGGCCTTCATCTTGTTGACATCGAGGGTGACGCCGCTGATGATCGCCTCTTTGAGCTGTACCCCCTCGTCCCCGCCAAAGGGTGCCGACAGTCGCTCGCCCTTCAGGATGCTCTTTTCCAGGATCAGGCCTCCGTTGCTGAAGGCGAGATCGGAGGAGAAGGAAACCGTACCGAGGATGGGAGCGGTCAGCGTTTCGCCGAGATAGGGGTAGTAATCCTTGAGAGGGATGCCGTTCAGCGCCAGGTTGCCGTGGAATTCGGCCGGTTCTACCGAAAATTCCCCCTTCAACGACGCCGTTTCTCCGCGGGCGGTGCGGAACTTCAGCTCGGCCGGGGTCTTGTGGCCGGCTGCCAGCGAGAAGTCCTTCACGTCGAAGTCGATGGCGCTCAGTTCACTTCTGAAGCCGGCGCTCGGCGTCTGGTCAAAGAGGTGGACCTTGCCGTCCTTGAGGGCTATCTTGCCAACCTTCAGTTGGAGCGGCTTGGCATTGGCCGGCTTTTCCTTCTTTTCTTGGGAAGGGGGCGGCGCTTCTTTGTCCGTCGCGGCCGGAGCCTTTTGATTTTCCGCAACGCCCTTTGCCTCTTTTTGCTTTTGGGCCACCGCGTGCGCAAGAGGATGCGGCGTCGCAGCTTCCTCTTTGGCCTTGAACACCCGCTGTAGATTCCATATCCCCGTGCGTTCCTTGGTGGCCGTTACCTCCAACCCTGTCACCTCCAGGGAGGAGACGTCGATCACCTTCGAGATCAAGGCGGCGTTATGGATGTCGAGCCGGGCGCGCTCCAGGGAGGCGAGCGGGGCATTGTCGGGTTCCTTCACGTTCAGCTTGTCGAGGTCGACGCCTCCGGAAACCCTCAGCTCCGGCCCCGTTTTCTCGTCCACCCGGTAGCCGACATCCAGTCGGGTAGCGAACCTGCCGGAGGTCACCCTCACGGGGAGCGGAACCGGCACGTATCCCAGGTAGAAGGGGAGGTCCACATCCTTCACGTTGAGCGAGACCGTCGCCTCCACCGCACGGGTGAGCGGCTTCAGGCGTCCATCGAAAATAAAGGGGGAATCGTTGATCACCGCGCTGAAATGCGGCGTCACGTAACGGTCGGCAAGGTAGGGGATGTCGGTGACGAAGGGGAGCGCGATCTCCATGTTGCGTACGTGGTGATGGCGCTCGGACTTCAGCGCCTGGTCCTGGAAGTCGATGCTCCCATGGTGCACGATGATGTTGTTGAGCGAAAAGTAGGGCGCTCCCTCCTTCTTCTTTTTCTCAGGCTGTTTCTTCGGGGTAATCAGATCGGTGAAGTTGAAGTGATTGGGTGCGTCCCGGACCACATGCAGGTAGGGAGAGACTAACTGCATCTCGGTGACGATGAAGGACCTCTTCGGCAGCGATAGCGGGCTGAGCGAAAGGCGGGCAGAGCTCAAGGAGAAGAAGGTGGCACTGCTTCCCTTCTCGGCCAGGCGTACACCCGATACCTCAGCGGTCAGTTTGAAGGGATTCCAGGCGACCTTCTCGATCTGGCAGGTCCGTCCGGTGCTCTCTGTGATCTTGTTGACGGCGATGTGTCTGACCAGGGGAGGGACCCCCACCAGAATGAGGACGACGAACAAGACAATTGCCAGGGTGGAAATGCCAATGGTCTTCTTGGAGATATGCATGAGTCGGCCACTCCTCAGGTAATGCATCACAATCAAAGGCGTCATTCATTTTTCAATGAAAATAGCTGGATATCATCCTAATGATACCACTCTTAAAAGGTGACGTCATGCTTGTTAACCTACTTCAGCGTACTCCCTTTCACGAAACTCCACGCCGAGTTCCTCCGCCAAGCTCTTCACCTTCTCCACGTCCAGGTCCGGCACTGTCACCGCACTGGCCACCACCTTAGGGATATGCTTCCCGGCTTCCCTCAGGAAATCGCAGACTCCGCGGAAGCCATCGGCGCCGAAGGGGGTGTTGCACAGCCTCTGGTAGGTATCCGGGTCGGCCGCGTTGAGGCTCACCGAGATGACGTCCACCAGTCCGGCAAGCTCCGGCAGGATGTTGCGGCCGTGGAGCAGGTTGGCCTGGCCGTCGGTGTTCACCCTCACCTTAAGCCCGCGCCGCTTCAGCTCGGCAGCCACTTCCTTCACCAGGTCGAGGCGGGCCAGCGGCTCTCCATAGCCGCAGAAGACAACTTCGGAGAAGTCACTCTTGGTGTCGATGGCGGCGATCACCTCGGCGAAAACCGGCTCATGGGAGAGCTTCAGCTCATGCCCCTTCACGATGAAATCGTCGAACTTCGGGCAGAAGGTGCAGCGGTTCGAGCAGCGGTTGGTTATGTTGAGGTACAGGGAATTGCGGATCATGTAGGCGATGGTGGAGTGCTCCTCTGGCTGAGGGATCCGGAAGATCGTCCTGGTGTTGAGCGAGGTAATGCGCCCGATATCTTCCAGGGAAAGCCCCTTCAATTCAGCGACCCGTTCAGCGGTCAGCCTCACGAAGGCGGGCTCGTTGCGCTTGCCGCGGTGCGGAACCGGCGTCAGGTACGGGCAATCGGTTTCCACCAGCAGGTGCTCGACCTTCACGCCGCGCACCACGTCCCTGAGCGCCTCGTTGGAAGGGTAAGTGACCGTGCCGGGGATGGAGATCACGAATCCCATCTCGATGCACTCCTGGGCCATCGCCAGGTCGCCGGAGAAGCAGTGCAGGACCCCGCCCACCTCCTGGGCCTTCTCCTCCCTCAGGATGGCCATGATGCGGTCGTGGGCGTCGCGGTCATGGATGACCAGCGGCAGGGAGAGTTCGCGTGCCAGGCGGATGAAACGGCGGAAGACCTCCTCCTGGGCCGGGCGGGGAGAGCGGTCGCGGTAGAAGTCGAGACCGATCTCGCCGATGGCCACCACCTTGCTGGATGAGAGCGCCATCTCGCGGATGGCTTGATAGGACTCCTCCGTCGCCCCTTCCGCGTCATGGGGATGGATTCCCACCGTGCAATATATATGCGGATGCGCCTCCGCAAGCTCCAGCGCCTGCCGGCTCGATTCCAGGTCCGCCCCCACCGCCACCATGGTGGTGACTCCTGCCTCCCGGGCTCTTTCCAGCACCTGCGGGAAATCTGCGGCATACTCCTCGCCGTACACATGAGCGTGGCTGTCGATCAATTCCATTAAACGGTCTCCTGAATGAAACTTATAATGCTATCTTACTCCATGCGCATCAATGGCGGTACTGCGGGCTTTTTGGCCCGCGCCGTTGGCCCCCTTCGGCACCCGCCGAGAGTCCGTCACCCCTCGCCCTTCTGGAGAGGGGCAGGGGCGAGGGAAGCCACGCTTCGCCGACCAGCCCCCAATGAGCAGTCGGTTCATCCACCTCTTAGAAACGCAAACGCGCTCCCACAGAATCGCTCATTCTAATGGAAGCGCGCCCACTAATCCAGCGCTAATTGTTGACCACACAACCC
>NZ_DATFBA010000117.1:0-3455 GCF_035254065.1 Geomonas sp. | reverse complement strand
ACGATGATCTCCCCGGCCGACACCTTGTGGACCGTCCCTTCGATATTGACCTCCGCCTCGCCATCCAGGATCTGCACGAAGGCATCGTAGGGGGCGGTATGCTCACTCAATCCCTCTCCCGCGTCGAAGGCGAAGACAGTGATGGTGCCGACCGGCTTGTCCACCACCGCCCTGCTCACCACCGATCCTTCCTGGTACCCGGCCAGATTGGCAACGTTCATTTTTTCTCCAAGTGCCACACCCTTCTTCTCTGCCATAGCTCTCTCCTTGTCTGGAATAACATTCTCTCTGACAGAAACTCTAACCCCCTCAGCCAGTCTTTCAATTGATGCAGGTCAACTGAATGGTAAAATGTAGCGCATGCCCAAACCTTTCCGCTATCTCGAACCCACGTTCTTTGCAGGTCTGTTCGACGACCCCCTGCTGCTGGTCAGGACCCGCCCCCTCAGCCGGGCCATCCTCTTCGACTGCGGCAAGGTGCACCACCTCGCCAAAAGGGTCTACACCTCCATCGACGCCATCTTCATAAGCCACGCCCACATGGACCACTTCATGGGGATGGACAGCGTGATCCGCCACAGCCACGCCTCCCCGCGCACCATCGACGTTTTCGGCCCGCCCGGCCTCTCCGCCCGGATGGCCAACAAGTTCGCCTGCTACGACTGGAACCTGGCCGACACCTTCTGGGGAAACTTCCGGGTCGGCGAGATCTGCGAGGACCAAGTCACCAGCACCCTCTTCAGCGGCCCCGACGCCTTCCAGGCACAACCCGAAGGAGAGCGCGACGGCGAGCTCTATGGGAATCATTACTTGTCGGTGAGGAGCGTTGCCTGCGAACACAGGATACCGGTCTTATCGTACCGGGTCGATGAGGGAGCAGCCTTCCTGGTGGACGATGAGCGGATGGCTGCGGAGGGCATTGTGAAGGGAGAGTGGCTAAAGGAACTGGAGCGGCTGTTCCATGCCGGTGAGTTGGAGGGAAGTGCCATCTCCTACCAGGCGATGTTGGGAGAGGGAGTCGAGGAGCGATTCACACCAAACGCCGCTGCGCTTTATGGGCGCATCATGAAACAGGAAACGCCGGCCAGCATCGGTTACATGACCGACGTGGGATTTTCCGACGAGAACCTGGAAAAACTGGTGGCGCTTCACGAGGGAGTTACCCTGCTGATCTGCGAGTGCGCCTTCCTGGCCGCCGAGCAGCGCAAAGCCCACCTGTCCCGGCACATGTGCACCACTGACCTGAACATCCTGCTCGACCGCCTGCGCCCGCGCTACGTGCTCCCCATGCATCTATCGAAGATCTACCAGAAAAACAGCGCCCCGCTCTACCAGGAGATCGAGCCGCCGCCCGGCGTCACCGTCCTGAAGATCCCCGACCGCCTCACCCCGCGCCCGATGATGGAAAGCGAGGTCCCCAAGCCCGTTGAATTGAAGTAAAAACATTGCCAGGGCAGACGGAGTGGAAGACACAACATCAGGAGGAAGGAAACCTCAGCGTCCCCCCCTTGTTAAAGGGGGGACAGGGGGGATTTGCAGTTTGAGTGGTAGATTACTCTTTCATCCTGTTCATCCCTGTTAAATAAGCCTTTGGCCTTTCCTGCCGCCCATTTTTCTGCTACAAAAGCCGTATGAAAAAGCCTTCTTCAAGCGATGCTCCCGTAGTTTATTCCTCCGAATTCGGCAGAATGTGTCCCGCCTGCGGCAAGCCCGTCAAAGAGTGCATCTGCCGGAAATCATCCGCTCCCGCCGGCGACGGCGTGGTGAGAATCCGGCGCGAAAGCAAAGGGCGCGGCGGCAAGACCGTCATGGTCATCAGCGGACTACCGCTCGATGCCGATGCCCTCACTGCATTGGCAGGAGAACTGAAACGCCGCTGCGGCTGCGGCGGCACCGCCAAGGACGGCATCATCGAGATCCAGGGCGATCACGGCGAACTGCTGCTGGCGGAACTCGCTAAGCGCGGCTACAAGGCCAAGCGCGCCGGCGGCTGAAGCTATTCCACCAGGAATTCGTTGCCGTCCAACTCCACCCGGTCGCCGGGACGCAGTTTCCTCCCCCGGCGCAGTTCAACCTCACCATTCACCGAAACCATTCCTTCTGAGATGATGATCTTGGCCTCCCCCCCCGAACTGACCGCGTCAACCGCCTTAAGAAAACTGTCCAGCTTGATAAACTCCGACTCGATCTTCACACATCCTCCGCTAACGTTTACTTAATTCCCCCGAAAAAACCGTCCCCTCTGATCCGGCCACCACTCACCAATAATGGCAGCTCAACGTCCCCCCCTTGACAAAGGGGGGACAGGGGGGATTTGCCTTTCGCTTTTCCTTCCCAACCACAACAGTACCGCCCCCACATGAGACGCTCCCCCGTCCCCTCCCCTTCAAGGTGAAGCTTGCCTGCCGTAGCCTCGGCTGAGCTTGCCCGCCGTAGCCTCGGCGTAGGCGGGTTGAACTTATCACACTTTTCTGCTAAAAAGAGATATTTCGGCAAAGGAGAACCTTCATGTACACCACAAACGACTTTAAAAAAGGCCTGGTCATCCAGCTTGACGGCGCCCCCTGCGTTATCGTAGATGTGAGCTTCCAGTCCCCCTCCGCCCGTGGCGCCAACACCATGGTGAAGACCAAGTACCGCAACCTGATCACCGCCCAGGTGCTGGAGAAGACCTTCCGCTCCGGCGACAAGGTAGACGAGGCAGACTTCGAGCGGCACAAGGGACAGTTCCTTTATGCAGACGGCGGCCGCGGCGTCTTCATGGACCTGGAAACCTACGAGCAGTTCGAGATGGAGGAGGACGCCTTCGCCGGACTCGCTCCGTTTCTGCTGGACGGCACCGAAGTCCAGCTCGGCATCTTCCAGGAGCGGATGGTGAGCGTCGACCTCCCGCTTACCGTTGAACTGACCGTCACCGAGACGGCCCCGGCCCTGAAGAACGCCACCGCCACCGCTCAGACCAAGGAAGCCATCCTGGAAACCGGCCACAAACTGCAGGTGCCGCCCTACCTGGAAGCCGGCGAGAAGATCAAAGTCGACACCCGCGACGGCCGCTTCATCTCCCGCGCGTAATGCCTCAGCACATAGCAACCTCTCTCCAGCTCACCCTCTCCCGAAGGGGGAGGGCCGGGGAGGGGGAGCACTGTCCCCTATCAGTTCCAGCTCCCCCAGATGCACAGAAAACCCACCCAGCCCAAAAAATGATTGACACCAACCGACAACTCAGCTATAAAGTTGGTCTCTTGCCCAGGTAGCTCAGTCGGTAGAGCAGAGGATTGAAAATCCTCGTGTCGGCGGTTCGATTCCGTCCCTGGGCACCATCAGAAAAGCCGAAGGCCTTGCGATACCGACCGCAAGGCCTTTTTTAGTTCCTGATCAAGATCCCTCCACCTTCCTCCAATCGTTCCCCTTTGTGTCTAATTTCAACAAGTCAAGCCTGACCCCACCGCCTAGCC
>NZ_DATFBA010000116.1:0-20724 GCF_035254065.1 Geomonas sp. | reverse complement strand
TTAGTTAGCTCTTGCTGTGGCAGCTGTCGCAGTTGCCATGCACCGTGAAGGCGATCTTGCCGTCATGGCAGGCGCCGCACGATTTCGCCTTGTGCATCTCGGCCATGGTCACCGGCTTGGCCGACTTGGAGAGCGGGAAGGTGCCGGTGTGGCAGGCGCTGCATTTGTACATTCCCACGTGCAGGCTGTGGCTGAAGGTGGCGTTGCCGATCCCCGCCACCTTGAAGGTGACCTCCTTGACCGGGTGGCACTTGTCACATTTGGAGACGGAGAAGGCCTGTTTGGCGTTGTGGCAGGCACCGCAGGACTTACCCTTCTCCATGGCAGCCATGGAGACGTGCTTGTTGGAGCCCAGGGCGTACAGCTTGGTGTGGCAGGCGTTGCAGCTGTACTTCTTGGTGTGCAGGCTGTGGCTGAACACGGTCGGTCCGGTCTCTTTCACCTTGAAGACCACCTGCTTGGGAGCCGGATGGCAGGCGCTGCACTTCTCGATGCTGAACGCCTTGGTCCCGTTGTGGCAGGCGCCGCAGGACTTACCTTTCTCCATCTCCGCCATGGTCACCGTGGGGTTTTTCTTGGTCAGGTAGAGCTTGTTGTGGCAGGCGTCGCACTGCATGCTCTTGAGATGCTTGTTGTGGCTGAACTGCACCGGGCCGGTCTCCTTGACCTGGAAGGTGATGTCCTTCACCTTGTGGCAGGCGGTGCATTTGCTGATGCTGAAGGCCTGCTGGCCGTTATGGCACTTGCCGCAGGATTTCCCCTTCTCCATGTCCGCCATGGTGTAGACGACCCTGTCCTTGCCGCTGCTGGTGGAGGTCTCGTGGCAGGATTTGCAGCTGACGTTGGCGGTGTTGGCCGCCTTCTTTTTCAGATGCACCTGGTGATTGAATACCACCTTCCCACCACCGTTGGTATTGAAGGTGACATCCTTGAGTTCCAGGGCGGATGCCCCGGATACTCCGCAGGTGAGCGCAGCCAGGATGACGATCGACGATGGCAATCTCATGGTTTTTACCTCCCAGTGGTTTTTATGCGGGGTCCACTCTCCGTGTTTGTCCCAATTTTTGATGTGCGGTAAGCGCTTCGACTTCCCGGTTGTCGGCAGGGTCGGCGCGATGGATACTGTCCAACATGCACTGTATTAGCATGAGGCGTGCCTTGAATTAGGGGTCGCTATTGAAAAATGTAAGTTATTGTATTTGCAAAGCTTTTTATGATGGTGCGCGGCGCGGACGACTTTGTGTGACTTGAAGGTGTATAGGTGGGCTATACAGTTGCCGCAGGCAGCGGAAGGGATAGTGGCAGTAATACAGGGTGTTTGGTGGCCTTGGTGCTTTTTTTGCCTGCAGGGGGGAGTGTATAGCAAAGCTATACGTGTAGGCGGTGGTGGCAAGGAGGGCTGAGGCGGCCCGATCGCGGTCCACACGACTCGTCGCCCCCTCTCCCTGCGGGAGAGGGCTGGGGTGAGGGAACTTTCCTCGAAGCTGCGGGGCTTCCCTCACCCCGACCCTCCCCCGGGGGGGAGGGCGTGTTGGCAGAGAGGGATTGAGTGAGAGGGAGTGTTGCTGACGGTCGGCGGTTTGGACGGCGACGGTTTTCAGCGGGATGTGAGGGGAAAAAGCTTGTGTCAGGCGGTGGGCTCGTCAGTGACCGACGCGAGCACCCCCTTCAGGACCGCGGCGGAGCGGAGCAGTTTGTCCCGCTCGTCATCGGCAAGCTGAGGCGTCAGCACCCGTTCGATCCCCCGTTTCCCCACGATGGAGGGCATGCTGAGGCAGACATTGCCGACGCCATAGTAGTCGCTGACCAGGGTGGAAACGGTCAGCACCTCCTTCTTGTCGAGCAGGATCGCCTCGACCGTGCGGGATACCGACATGGCGGTGGCGTACTCGGTGCTGTCCTTGGTCACCCGCACCATGGCCGCCCCGCGCCTGGTCATGTCGAAGATGTCCTCCATCTCTTCCCGGTCGTAGCCGGGGAACTCGGTAAGTGGTATCCCGCAGATGGAGGCCCGCGACCAGAGCGGGATCATGGACTCGCCGTGCTCGCCGATGATAAGTCCCTGCACATTGCCGGGATGCACGTTGAAGTGGCGGCTCAGGAAGGACTGGAACCGCTGGCAATCCAGCACGGTCCCGGACCCGATCACCCGCTGCCAGGGGAGTCCCGAGTAACGCAGGGTCAGCCAGGTGTTCACGTCCACCGGGTTGGTGACCAGCACCACTACCGCCTCGCTGTTGTATTTCATGACCTCCGGGATCATCTCCCGGAAGATGGCGGCATTGGCGGCCACGATCTCCAGGCGCGACTGCCCCTTGGCCGTGGCGGCGCCGGCGGTCACCACGATGATCTCGGCCCCTTCGCAGGCGCGGTAGTCGCCGGAATAGATCTTCACCGAATGCGACGCCGAGGCCAGCGCATGGGTCATGTCCAGCGCCTCGCCGTAGGCCTTCTCGCGGGTCCGGTTGACGATGGCGATCTCGGAGACGAACCCCTTGATCATCAGCGTGTAGGCGAGGGTGGTCCCGATATGCCCGGCACCGATGATGGCGACCTTCATGGCATCCCTCCCGCTAACAGGAGCTTTTGCGCTTCATCCTTGGTGGCGGTGGCGGCGATGATGGTGTGGAAGCCGGACATCCGCATCAGGTCCTCCACGAAGGGGTGCAGTTCGGCCAGCACGATGCCACCACCCAGTTCCTTGACCTTCTTGGTCATGATCAGCAGCACCCGCAAGCCGCCGCTGGAGACGTAGTCCACCTCGCTCATCTCCACGATGAAGCGGCAGGCCTCCGGGGTGAGCGCCTCCTGGAAGCGATCCTGGAGAAGCGGCGCGGTGCTCGCGTCCAGCCTGCCGGAAAGGGAAATCACCTGATGGTCCTGTTCTTTTTGG
The DNA here is from genome assembly GCF_035254065.1 of Geomonas sp. Classification (GTDB taxonomy): domain Bacteria; phylum Desulfobacterota; class Desulfuromonadia; order Geobacterales; family Geobacteraceae; genus Geomonas. The sequence continues at coordinate 17,831 of NZ_DATFBA010000116.1, read as the reverse complement.
AAGGATATCTTCATCTCCCCACCTCCTGACCTATGCGGCGATAAACCGGTTGATTAAATGGAGCGTCAAAGGAATGGTCACTATGCCGGCCAACGTCCCCAGCGCCACCATGGAGGCCGCCTTTTCGGGACAGTTGTCGAACTTCACGTTGAGCAGGTAAGCCATGACCGGTCCGGGCATGGCGGCATTGAGGATGATGATCGCCTCGGTGGTCCGATACCCCAGGTTGACCAGAGGATCCGCATCGGCGCCGATCGGCAGCCAGCCGAGTTCGCGGTAGCAGAGCACCAGGCCGAAGGCCAGAAGCGGGCCGAGCACCACCCGCAGGAAGGCTCCGGTGGCGTCCTCCATCAGGGTTTTCAGCTTGGTGGTGACGCTCATCGAGTAGCCGAGATTGACGATCAAAAGGGGAATGGCGGCGTAGGCGAGCAGATCGATACCGAGGCAGAGGATCGAGTAACCGTGCATGAGCAGCTCGGGTGCCCGCAGGTCGGTGGTCGCGGCAAACACCCCCAGGACGGTGGCATACAGGGCCGGGATGCGGAAGAACTGGCGGAAGTCGGGCTTGCCGCTGACCAGGTAGACGCCGTAGGAATAGAGGACCAGGATGTTCATCATGTGGAACATGATTGCCTTGGCCAGCCCGTCGTTGCCAAAGAGCAAGAGCGCGATCGGCAACGAGATGTTGCCGGTGTTCATGAAGATGATGGGGAGGCAGTAGCCGTTTTGCTCGACCCTGGCCCGGCGCTTGAAGTAGAAGGCGATGGGAGTCATCACTGCGATCAGCAGGAAGGCGGCGCCGCCGATCAGGGTGAACTCCAGCAGGTCGAAGGACCTCTTGTGGAGCGAGGAAAAAACGAGGCACGGGGTGAAGAAATAGTAGACCAGGTTGGAAATGGTCTTCTGGTTCAGTTCCCGCCTGCGGTCCACCTTTCCCAGCAGCACCCCCAAAAGGGCGATGGTGAAGGAGGGGAGCACGGCTTGTACCACCAGCAAGGTTTCCGGCGAGATAAGGCTCATTGCGTCGTCTCACTGATCCTGGGGCCGGTTTCCCGGCGATTAAGGTCGGAAGGACCCGTTCACTTTGCAGTTCACGTTGCGAAGAGATAGGCGTCGATGCAAAATACCACCGTCACCACGGTGACCATCCCCCCCAACACGCTCACCAGGAGGGTGCCCCGTTCGGCCTTGGAAGCGACCAGCCCCTTGCCGGCCTCCATCCGGAGCGCGTGATAGGAGGAGGGCATGGAGGCCCCCAGCACCACCAGCGCTTCCGTGGTGCGCCGGTCGATGAAGGCGAGAAGGTCGTACCCCTTCTCCATGCTGAGCCAGCCGGCCTGGCGGAACAGGTAGATGACGGCAAAGGCGAGCAGGGGGCCGCCGACGATCCGCAGCGCCCCTCCCACCAGCCCTTCCCGCACCGTGGAGAGCTCGATCAGCCCCAGCGGGTAGCCGAAATTGATGAGCAGCAGCGGCAGGCAGCCCAGCCCCGCGATCTGTATCCCCTTTTCCGCCAGCCAGGCCATCTCCAGGAGGTCGGCCGAGGCCGGAGCCGGTAAGGAGGCTGCGGCAAGCCCCAGTGCCAGCGCGTAGAGAAAGGGGGTCCTGAAAAACGATCTCAACTCGGTTTTGCCCTTGGCGAGGAAGGCTCCCAGGGTATGGAAGAGCAGCACGATGAACAGGTGGAAGTAGATGGCCTTTGCCAAGCCGTCGTTGCCGAACAGCACGTAGGCCAGCGGGAGCAGGATGGTGCCGCTGCTCATGAAGACGGCGGTCAGATGGTGCCAGCTGTTTCGGCTGGGGCGATCCCCCATCAGGTAGCTCGCGGCCACCGTGGAGAGGCAGACCATGATGGTGACCGCCAGCCCGATCTCCAGCACCTCGTGGAGGTTGAAGGGGTGCCGGTGCAGGGCGGAAAACACCAGGCAGGGGAGAAAGACGTAGTCGATCAGCTTGATCAGCGTCGACTGGTGCCTCGCCTGGTCACGCCTCCCCACCAGCGCCCCGATGCCGACCACCATGACCATGGGGATAAAGCCGCGCACTATCATGAGCGCTTCGGTGGAGGGGATGGCTAATAATGTTGTGTCACTCACGATGACCACCTCGCGTTTGCTAACGGACCACCGTCGACATGGACAAAAGCTGCAAAGGGAAGGTGATGCCCAACCGGTCTGCCGTTTTCAGGTTGATGCAGATGTGGAGGCTGTGCACCGTCCTGGATGGGACCTCGGTCGGCCGCTTGCCGGCCAGGACCTCCAGGGCGTTGCGAGCCGCGACCTGTCCCAGTTCGTAGTAGTCGGGCCCCAGGGAGATCAGGGCGCCGTTTTCTCTGACCAGCTCAGGTATCACGGCGACGGTCGGGATCCGGTGTTCGTTGAGCGCCGGCACGATCATCCCCGCGGTGGCCTTGATGAAGGAGTCGGCCGGGAAGAAGACCGCATCGACCTTGGCGGCGACCGCCTGCCCGATCGCCCCGCCAATCGAATCCATCCCGTGCACCGGCAGGTCGACGATCCGGAAGCCGAACCTCCCCTGCAGCTTCTTGAGCTCCTCCCTCTGGATCTGGGAGGCGGGATCCTTGTCGCTGTAGATGAAACCGAGCTTGCGGATGTTCATCACCAGGGCCAGGGTCTTGAAGGCGCTCTCCATGCCGACGATGTTGGAGGCACCGGTCACGTTGTTGCCGGAGCTGAGCCAGTTCCTGATCACCCCGGCCTCGACGGGGCGCTGCACGACGTTATAGACGATGGGGACGTCCTTGAACCTTTCCATGGCGGACTGGGTGGCCACGGTGCCGAAGGTATAGATGAGATCGTATTTGGATGGGTCCAGCGTGGCCAGGATCTCCTGCAGCCGCTCCTTGCGCTGTCCGGCGTCGAAGGTACGGCAGCGGACCTGGAACTGCCGGGAGGCATGCACGGTATCCTTGAACCCCTGCTCCGAGGGGGTCTCCCCCCGGAAGAGGATCATGGCCACCTTGCGCACCTTCCGTTGGGCTCCCCAGCTGCTGGCGCCGGTGAAGGCGCAGAGGACGGCCAGCACGAGCAGCAGCGCGCGCATCCCCCTGCCTGACCTGAAGTGATTAGCCATCGCCGGAATTCCCCCTGAACCTGAGCGCCAGCATGGTGACGTCGTCGGACTGCGGCGCCCCGTCGGCGTGCTGTTCCACCTCGCTGCGGATCGCCTGCACCATGGTGTTGAGATCGCCAACCTCTCCCCGGTTCAGCGCCTCCAAGAGCCGTTTTTCCCCGTACAGTTCGGCCGCCTGGTTCTGCGCCTCGGTCACCCCGTCGGTGTAGAGAAAGAGGACGTCGCCTTGCGCGAGGGTGAGCGTTTCCGTGCGGTAGCTGGTGTCGGGGATGGGGCCCAGCACGAAGCCCGCCTGGATCTTGAGATACTCGAAACGCTGACCGCTGCGGTAGATGAGGGGCGGGTTATGGCCGGCGTTGGCGAAAAGGACCTCCCCGCTGTCGGTGTCGAGCAGGGCGCAGAAGACGGTGACGAACATGCAGCTGTCGTTGTCGGCCAAAAGTTTGTTGACGCTGGAGAGGATCTCGTCCGGCCCCAGCCCGCGCAGCGCCTCGGTCTTCAGGAGGGTCTTGGCCACCATCATGTACAGGGCCGCGGGCACCCCCTTGTCCGAGACGTCCGCCACCAGGAAGCAGAGCGTCTTGTCGTTCACGAAGAAGAAGTCGTAGAAGTCGCCCCCCACCTCCTTGGCCGGGTCCATCCTGGCGAAGATGTCGAACTCCTTGCGGGTCGGGAAGGGGGGGAACAGTCTCGGCAGCAGGCTCCCCTGGATGTCGGTCGCCACGTTGAGCTCCCCCTGGATCCTCTCCTTGGCGGCGGTGGTCTCGGTCAGGTTGCGGATATACTCCCGCAGGTTGTCGGTCATCCTGTTGAAGGTTTCCGCCAGCGCCTCGATCTCGTCTCCGGTGTGCACCTCTATCCGGTGCTCGAGGTTGCCGTCGCCGATCACCTTGGCCCCGGCATCGAGGATCATGATCGGCTCGGTGATGAAACGCGCCACGCTCCAGGCCAGCAGGTAGACGGCAGCGATGGCGGCGAAGAAGACCTCGGTCAGGTCGAGCATGGTGGTCCTGATCCGGGCGGTGACCTGGGAGGTGACGCCGCTGATCGCCTTCTCGGCGGGGATCACGGTCGCGTTGATCACCTCCACCGGCATGATGAAGATCAGCGACCAGCGGGTCGTCTGCAGCGGGGCGTGGGCTATGTAGTATTCCTTCCCCTTGTAGATCCCCCGGGTGATCCCCTTCCTGGCCGCCAGCAGGTCCTCTTCCAGTTCCCGGTGGCTCCCGGTGCCGGCGTCCAGTTCGAAGATCTCCACCTGCTGGGGATCGGCCCACTTCTCGCCGTCGACCGGCATCCCCTCCCGGGCGATGATCTTGCGCTGACGGTCCACCAGGAGCGCGCTCCCCTGGTTGTTGAGCCTCATTGAGATGATCCGCTCGTTCACGGTCCGCAGCGGCACGTTGATGGCGACCACGGCCTTCACGGTCTTGCCCACGAAGACCGGTTTCGCGTAGTTGATGCGCAGGTTCTTGGCGATCACCCCGAGGTAGGGATCGCTCCAGCCGCCGGTCCCCCGTTGCAAGGCCCCCTTGAACCATTCCCGCTTGCGGACGTCGTAGTCCGCTGCCACCGGCCCCCACGGGAAGCGGCGGAACAGGCCGTTGGGGGTGCCGATGTTGAAATCGGAGATGTTGGCGTTACTCGCCAGGATGGGGCGGAAAAAGGTGTCCATCGCCGAGGAGATCTCCACATCCTCCCTGATCCGCCTGACGTCCACCCCCCTCGGGTACTGGTAGACCGAGGCGTCACGCAGGTCGCGCGGTCTGCGGTTGACGGCGAAGGAGCGGTTGCCGGGAAAGGTGCCGGGGCGCTGCCACTGCTTTTGTGCGAGATCGGCCAGCACATTGACCGTGGCCTCGATCTCCTCGAATTCCGAGTTGCAGAGGCTGGCCTGGTCGACGGTGATCCGCAGCAGGCTCTCGGTGGTCAGCTGCTCGAGCGCGGTTTTGCTGATCTTGGAGGTCTGTGCGCCGAGATCGTTGCTGGATTTGACCGCAAAGTCCCCCAGTTCGCTGATCCCCTGCAGCGAGATGACCGTGAAGCAGAGCATGGACAGGAAGGAGACGCCCAGCAGAGCCCGCAGGATGCGAGCCCTGATGTTGCCATGGGCAGGGATGACGAGGGGGACCATCCTCGGGATGGCAAGCAGAGCCCGCAGTAGCTGTTCCCTGATGTTGGCGGCGAGGAGCCTGATCTGCATGGCGTGTACTCCGTTTGCTCCCCAACTCTAAAAAGGTGCCTATGCTGCTGCCGGCAGGTGGCCTCAATGCGTCCACGACCTGCTCCTGGCAGAGCTCTCCTTTACGGCCACCGGGCCCTGCCGGGGACTTCAGGCAGGGCGTTCGGGGGTGCGATTCATGACGAAGATGTTGCGGTTGAGGTCGTGGGCCCACTCGTACCGGAAGGTGTCGACGCTCTTCAGGACGAGGAAGATGCCGAGCCCGCCGGCGCGCCGCTCCTCCAGGGGAAGGTTCAGCTCTTCCTCGGTGGTGACGCGGTGGCTGAAGGGGTCGAAGGGAAGGCCGCTGTCCTCGAGGACGATGGTCAGGGAGGTGTCGGTCAGGGCGGCGCTCACGGTGACCTCCCCGCTCATCCCCGCCTCCTCGAAGCCATGGGTGATGATGTTGGTGGCGATCTCGTCCACCGCCAGGCGCAGCCCCCAGGCCTCCTTGGCGGCAAGCTGCGCCTCGGCGGTGGCCCGGACCACGTAGTCGCCGATCTCTTCGAGGGAGTCGAGATGTGCGGGAAGGCGTAACGGCTCCATCAGGCACCCCTATCGCGCTAGTCCAGCTTGAACTGGCCCACCAGCTTCTGCTGTTCTTCGGCGAGCTGCGAGAGGTCGAGGGCGGAGGCGGCCGATTCCTGCGCGCTCTTGGCCGTTTCCTGGACCACCTCGTTGATGTTCTGGATGTTGGCGGTGATCTCGCCGGTGGTGGCGGTCTGCTCCTCGGCGGCGGTGGCGATCTGGTTGACCTGCATGGTGACCGCGCTGATCTGCTGCAGGATCTCCTCCAGCGCCGTCCCCGACTTGGCCGCCTCCACGGTCCCCTGTTCGACCTGGACCACCCCCGACTCCATCACCTTGATGGCCCCCTTGGTCTGGCTCTGCACCGACTTGATCATGGCGGCGATCTCGCGGGTGGCGGTGCTGGTCTTCTCGGCCAGCGCGCGCACCTCGTCGGCCACCACCGCGAAGCCGCGGCCATGCTCGCCCGCCCGCGCCGCCTCGATGGCGGCGTTCAGCGCCAGCAGGTTGGTCTGGTCGGCGATGTCGTTGATGGTCTTCACGATGGCCCCGATCTGCTCGGACTGGCTCCCCAGGTTGCCGATGGTGACCGCCGATTCCCGGACGTTGTCGGCGATCAGGTTCATCCCCTCCACGGTCCCCTTGACCACCGAGGCACCGGTGATGGCCGCGTCGTTGGCCTGCTGCGAGCCGGCCGCGGCCTGGGTGCAGTTGAGGGCGATCTCGTTGGAGGTGGCGGCCATCTCTTCGCTGGCGGTGGCCACGGTGGCCGCCTGCTCCGCCACGCGGGACGCCCCGGAGGCCATCCGCTCGGAGACCCGCGACAGGCTGGCCGAGGCGGAGGCGACCTGCTGGGTGTTGTGGGAGACCCGCGCGATCACCTGGTGGAAGTTCACCGCCATGTTGTTGATGCTGTGGCAGATCTCGCCGATCTCGTCCTTGGTGCGCAGTTCGATGCGCCTGGTCAGGTTGCCGCCGGCGATCTCGGCGGTGACCTGCTTGGCGTGGGAGAGCGGCTTGGTGATGGAGGAGATGATCCTCAGGCTGATGATCAGCGAAACCAGCGCCACCCCGAGCGAGACGCCGATCATCACGATGGAGAGCATGCTGGCGTTGCTCACCGCCTGCCGCACGCCGCTCAGGATCTGCTGCTGGTTCTCGCCGATGCTCTTCACCTGCTCCTCGCTTTTTTGCGCCTGCTCCTTGGAGATGCCGCGCGCCGAGTCGAGCGCCTTCTGCATGGCGAGGTTGCTCTTGATCACGTTCAGCTTGGTCGCCTCGATCTTCTGGATGGAGCCGGCGGCCCGGCGGATGGTGCCGGAGACCTCGGCGATGCTCTTGGCGAGCTCTTTTTGCCCCGACTGCAGCAAGAGCCCCCTGGCCATCGCCACGTTCGCCTCGATCCTCTTCTCGGCCTGGGCAAGCGAGCCGGAGAGCTTACCCACCTCCTGCTCGGTGCTGGAGAGCATGATCTGCCGGACCCCGGCGTTCAGCTCCTTCACGTCCACGCTGATGCTGCTGCCTGCCTCCATCACCGAGCTGGCTGCGTTCTGGAACCCCAGCGAGGAGACCACGTTGTTGCGGTCCTTGACGATCTGCAGCTCCAGGGTGTCGATCACGTTGAAGATCTTCTTGCTGTTCTCCTCCAACGGCTTCATGATGTCGGCCCGCTTGGCCGCGTACTGCTCGGTCTCGGTCTTCTCCGGGGTGTTGAGGATCTCCAGCCGCATGGCGATCAGGCCACCCTCCTCGGCGCCGATCCTGTTGAGGATGTCCAGGGCGACCCCCTTCACCTCCTTGATGGTCGGGTTGTCGCCGGGGGCGACCTCGATGTTGCTGGTGATCTCGATGGTGTTCTTCAGGCGCTCCCTGAGCGGCCCGATCTTGAACTTGTTCTTGACCAGCTCGAGGTCGCTCAGGATGATGTTGATGTCTTTGAGGCGGCTTTGCAGGGTGAGCAGCTTCTTGATGCTGCTGTTGACCTGGAGGTTGGCCGCCTGGGAGGAGTTGATGGCGGACAGGGCGTTGCTCCCCATGGTGCTGATGCTCTTGCGCATCCCGCTCACGCTGGTCTCCGCCTTCAGCAGCTCCGAGTTGACCGTGGCGATCTCGCTCTTGAAGAGCGCCATGTCTTTGAGCCGCTGGGAGGCCACCTGCACCACGGTCTTCTCGATGTCCTTCAAAACGGCGGTGTCGACTCCGCTGGCGGCGGCTCCCCCCGCCACCATCTCGTCGTTGAGGGTCTCCATCCTCTGGATCCGGCTGGTGATGTTTTGCGACAGCTTGGCCACCTCGGCCGGTTCCGAACTCATCTCCAGCCCCATGAAATCGGCGGAGACCTTCTCCACCGTCTGCTGCAGCTCCAGCATCTTGAGGTGCAGGGGGGTCGACTTGCCGGTCAGGATCTCGATGCTCGCCTTGACCTTGGCGATGGAGAAAAGGCCGATGCCGGCGATCACGGAGATGCCGACGATGGTGAGGGCGACGTTTCCTAACAGCTTCGTTTTGACAGTCATTTCACCGCTCCTGGGGAGAAGACTCCCCCGCACCGGTGCCGAGCCGGGGCGGGGGGATTGCATCGGGAGAATCAATTCTTCACCGGTACCAGCTTGCCCCCCTGCACGCTCTGCAGATAGACGTTGTCCTGGGCGGTGTGGTCGGTGGGGGAGAGGCTCAGCTTGACGCCGCCGAGGTCGGCGTCCTTCATGCTCTCATAGGCGTTCAGGAACCCCTCCTTGGTGGGGGGATTGCCCGCCTTATCCAGCGCCATCACGATCGACTTGGCCACTTCGCACCCTTCCAGGCTGACCGTGTTGAAGCCGATCTCCTCGGGGTTCTTGTCGATTGCCTCCTTGCACTCCTTGGTGAGCGGCAGCGAGAGGTCTTCGAGTTCCGGCACCACCTGGCTCATCACCAGGCCGTCGGCGGCGTCCCCCACCGCCTTGGCGAGGTTGGAGCCGCCGGCCCAGGAGCCGCCGGCGACGTGCGCTTTCACGCCTTCCTTTCGGGCCAGCTTGATGAAGGCGGCACCCGGGGCGTAGACCGCCCCCACGATGATGGCGTCGGGTTTGCCCTCCATGATGGCGGCCAGCCCTCCGGTCACCGCCGTGGTGTTGCGCTCGAAGGAGCCCTTGGAGACCACGCTCAAACCGTGGCGCTTGACCGCCGCTTCGGTGGCGTTCAGGATGTCCTTGCCGAAGGCGTCGTTCTGGTAGAAGACCGCGAAGCGCTTGTCCCCTTTCTGGACCAGGTGATCGACGATCCTGTCGACCTCCTGCTTATAGCTCGCCCTGATGTGGATGACCTCCTTCACCAGCGGTTCCCGCAGTTCGCTCGCGCCGGTCCTGGGGTTTATCATGGGAAGCTTGTACTCCTTCACGATCGGGAGGCTCGCCACGCAGTTGGGGGTCCCCACCCCCCCCACCACCGCGAAGATCTTCTGCTCGTCGACCAGCTTGAGGAGGCCGTCCACCGTCTTCTCGGGCACGAACTGGTCGTCCACCACGATCAGCTGCAGCTTCTTGCCGTTCACCCCCCCCTTTTCGTTGACCGCCTTGAACCAGGCCTCCACCCCCACCTTCATCCCCCTACCGGATGCCTTGTTGGCGCCGGTCTGGTCGTTGACCATGCCGATCTTGATCACGTCGTCCGCTGCGTATCCCGTCGTGGCAGCAAGGATCAGCAGGCCGATCAGCAAAGCGATCTGTTTCATGACTTCCTCCTTTTGTTGTCTGGGGGCCGCCCGTAGCGTCCCGATCTCTGTCTTTACCGATATCTCTTCGGACGCAGTGCAATAACCTGAAACGATTTTAAATAATACACATTAATGTTATGCTGGCAACCGACTCACATTGTGCACGTTGTGACAGCGCGTGACCGGCTTGAGTGAGTCGTGGCAGTGGCAGAGGGAGCCGGGTGGGCTCTTCTGTCATTACCCTCTCCTCCTCAGGGGGGGAGAGGGTGGGAGTTGAAGGAGAAGGGGCGAGGGGAGCGTTGAAGGAGAGGGATGAGGGGCTGAAGCGGCTATGGGCGATAGGTGCGACTGTGGGCTGAGGTCCTGCAATGTTCAATTGCAATTCATTGGTTTGCTCAACTGTTCATTGACATCGGTGAGAATTTTCTATATCTTGTCGCCCGGTGCCGGTTCTGCCGATATCTCGTATCGGCAGCTTCGGATGGTCGGGGACCACCGGCGCCGACTGCAGTTCTGCAATGCCGGCTTGTTTTGGAGTTGAAGGATGTCCCAGGAAAACAGCTTGTCAAAGCCGGTCCCGCACTTCAGCATCCGCTTTCAATTGACCTGCCTGGTCGTCGCCTGCATCCTGCCGTTCTGGTTGATCGCGGGGTACCTCGTCTATCAGACCTACACCTCCAAGCTCAACAAGGTAAAGACCGACATCCTGGAGAACGCCCGCGACATGACCACCAGGGTCGACCGCGAACTCTCCAGCATCCAGGCGACCCTGCTCGCCCTGGCCACCTCCCCCTCCTTCGAACGGGGTGATTTCGCGACCGTGCACCGCCAGGCCCTGGACGCACTGAAATCGTATCCCGGAGCGGAGATCATCGTGTCGGACGCATCCGGACAGGAACTGGACGATTCGGCTCTCCCTTTCGGTACCCCCCTTCCCAGAACGAGCACCCCCGAGACGGTGCGCGCCGTCTTCGAATCCGGCAAGCCCGCCGTCAGCAACCTGATCCTCCATGTCGTCACCAAGCGTCCGCTGGTCTCCATCGATGTCCCGGTCCTGCGAGGGGGGAGGGTGGTGTACGATCTGTCGATGACCCTGAATTCACAGCGGATGGCGGCCTGGCTGCCGGTGCATAACCTGCCCCACAAATGGTACTGCTCGGTCCTGGACCGCAAGGGGATCATGGCGGCCAGGACCGAGCAGCCGGAACGATACCTCGGCAAGCGGGTCACCCCCGCGCTGTTCGCGGCCATCACCAGCGCGGCCGAGGGGACCACCGAACTCACCAACATGGCGGGCGTTCGCGTGCTCTCCGCTTTTTCCCGCTCGCCGATCTCCGGCTGGACGGTGGCCATGGGGGTGCCCAAGGAGAGCGTGCTGTCGGAGGTGTACGGCTGGGTGACCTGGGCCATCGGGGTCTCCACCCTTATCTCGGTCCTCGCCATCGTTTCGGCGATGGCCATCGCCAGCAGGATCGCCTCGGATATCCAGGCACTGGTGGAGCCCGCCCTGGCCATCGGCGCCGGGGAGAGCGTGGCCGCCATCGGCATCACCCACACCAAGGAGACCGCCGAGGTGGCCGACGCCCTTGTGCAGGCCTCCGAGCTGCTCAGCCGGCGCGCGGGTGAGAGGGACCTGGCGGAGCGGGAACTGTCGCGCACCATCGAGGACCTGCAGCGGGAGACCAGCGAGCGGCTGAGGACCATGGACGAGCTGCGCAAGAACGAGCAGTTGCTCCTGCACCAGAGCCGGCAGGCGGCGCTGGGGGAGATGATCGGCAACATCGCCCACCAGTGGCGCCAGCCGCTCAACGCGCTGGGGCTTTTGATCCAGCAGCCGGCCATGCACCAGGAAGCGGGACTCCTGACCCCGGAATTTCTGGAGGAGAACACCGACAAGTCCATGGAGATCCTGCAGCACATGTCGCGCACCATCGACGACTTCAGGAACTTCTTCAAGCCGGACAAGGAAAAGGTGAATTTCCGGGTGAGCGAGGAGGTGGGGAAGACCCTGTCGCTCATGGAGGGGAGCTTCCTCGGCCACCGGATAGCGGTCGAGGTGCGGGCGAAGGGGGAACCGGTGATCGAGGGGTACCCAAACGAGTTCTGCCAGGTGCTGCTGAACATCCTCAACAACGCCAAGGACGCGGTGGCCGAGCGGGGGATCGCGCTTCCCAAGGTGGTGATCACCATCGAGGAAGGGGAGGGGGGCTCCGTGGTTACCGTGGCCGACAACGCCGGCGGCATCCCGGAGGAGATCATCGGGCGGATCTTCGACCCCTATTTCACCACCAAGGGTCCGCAGTCCGGCACCGGAGTGGGGCTTTTCATGTCCAAGACCATCATCGAGAAGAACATGAACGGACAGCTCACGGTGAGAAACCTCGAAGGGGGCGCGGAGTTCCGCATCCAGGTTTTAGGGATTTCAGCACCCCATCCTCACCCCTGCCCTCTCCTTGAAGGAGAGGGGGTGTTGGTTGAAGGAGAGGGTGCGTTGGCTGCAGCGGAAGGTGGTGACCGTCTGAGGACGGTCCCCTACGTCCCCTCCCCTTCAAGGGGAGGGACAGGGTGAGGATGGGGTTCGCCACGGCTCACCCCTTGCCGTACCTCTTGATCAGCTCCAGAAGCCTCTCCAGGTCGATCGGCTTGGGCACCAGGTCGTCCATCCCCGCCTTCCGGCACTCCTCCACATCCTCGGGCATCAGGTGGGCGGTCATGGCGATCACCGTCACCCGCCGCCGTTTCGGGACTTCCTTCTCCCGCGCCCTGATCCGGCGGGTCGCCTCGATGCCGTCCAGTTCCGGCATCTGCACATCCATCAGGATGACCTCGTACTTTCCCTGCCACCAGCGCTCGATCGCCTTGAAGCCGTCTTCGGCGACGTCGCAGGGTATGTCGCACCTCCCCAGCAGGATAGAGAGCATCTGCCGGGTAGTGGGGTCGTCTTCCACCAGCAGCACTTTCATGACTGTTTTCTCCCATGCTTTCCCAGGTCTCCGCGTATCAGCCGCTTGAGGACCAAAGCCTGCTCGTCCTCTTGGCGCGCAAGCTCTTCATACCTCGCCTTCTCCGTGGGGAGTGCATCGGGAGGAGACCGAGAAGATTCCGAAGGAAGGGGAGGAGCGGACCTGGTTTTGGGGGACGAGCTGCGGCTGCAGCAGGCACTGGGAAACCTGATCGTGAACGCCCTCAAATTCACCAAGGAGGGGTTCGTACGGGTCGCGGCCGAGGGACGCCCGGCGGACGGCGTTCTGGAGGTGACCTTGCGGGTCACCGACAGCGGGGTCGGCATCGCAGCCGACTATCTCCCCCATCTGTTCGGCATCTTCAGCCAGGCCGACGCCGGTACCGCCAGGAAGTACGGCGGCAGCGGCCTCGGGCTCGCCCTGACCAAGCAGATCGTCGAGGCCCTGGGCGGCAGCATCGGCGTGGAGAGCGAAGAAGGGAAGGGGAGCACCTTCCACTTCACCATCCCCCTCAGGATCGCCTGACGCCTGACCGTCTCGCGCCATTCCCTCTTCTGCACACGTTCGTATCTCTCCGCCACACTCCCCATCCCCGTCCGACAGTCCCTTCTCCCAACCACCCCCCGTTCGGGGGGAGGAGCTATAGGCGGACGTCCGAAAGTCCCCTCTCCCGAAGGGGGAGGTCTAGGGAGGGGGAGCCGTCCTCTCATGGCCAGTAGTGCGCCCCTGCCAAACCTGAAAGGCCAGAGGCAAATCCCCCCTGTCCCCCCTTTGTCAAGGGGGGGGCAGGGGGGGCGAAGCACGCTTTGCGACGACAGTTCGTGACGCCAGCGGCACGCGATTTCATTTGAATAAAATAATTTAATTGCTCTAGTGATAAGCTCGGAATTTGTTTACAATGACGATCCTTCACTCTGTGGATTGCCCGATTACAATGAAGAATTGTTTTTCTTTTCCAGTGGAAGAATGCTCTTTAGCGAGGTTAATCCGTGGAACAACGTTCGCTTGCCTCTTCAACTGAAGAGGAGTCCCAACAAACTCCGGTGGTGACCTCGTTCGCCGTTCCTCCCATCGTCGGCATCGGCGCGTCTGCCGGTGGGCTGGAGCCGCTGGAGCGTTTCCTCCGCCAGCTCTCGCCGGACATGGGCATGGCCTTCGTGGTGGTCCAGCACATGGAGCCGGGGCACGACCTGCTGTTGCCGGAGCTCCTCCAGCGCAGCACCCAGATGCAGGTCTGCCAGGCCGCTGACCGGACCGTCCTGGAGCCCAACCGCGTGTACGTGGTTCCTCCCGCCAGCTGCCCGTCCCTCTTGAAGGGGGTGCTTCACCTCTTCGCCCCCAGTAACGCCATCCCCCAGCGCCATCCCGTCGACTTCTTCTTCCGCTCCCTCGCCGGCGACCTGGGCGAGCGTGGCATCGCCGTGATCATGTCGGGAACCGGGCAGGACGGCACCGCCGGGGCCCGAGCGGTCAAGGAGCAGGCCGGATTGGTGCTGGTCCAGGATCCTGGCTGTGCCCACTTCCGCGGCATGCCGGCCAGCGCCATCGATGCCGGGCTTGCCGACGTGGTCGGCACACCGGAGGAGCTGGCGGCAAAGCTTACCGCCTGCGGCGGCAGGATCGCCGTGCGCGGGAGCATCCCCTTGGGGATCAGGAAGGAGGAGCGCGAACTCCTCGACAAGATCGTCATCCTGCTGCGCAGCCTGAACGGCCACGACTTCTCCCCCTACAAGCCGAACACCCTCTTCCGCCGCATCGAGCGCCGCATGACCGTCCAGCAGGTGGATAGCCTGGATACCTACCTGCGCTACCTGCAGGCAAACCCGCATGAGTTGGAGCTGCTGTTCAGGGCGCTCTTGATCGGGGTGACCTCCTTCTTTCGGGATCCCCACGAGTGGGAGATCCTGGAGCGGGTTGTGATTCCCGCCCTTTTAGCCGACCGCCAGCCCGGCTCGGTGCTGCGCGTCTGGACGGCGGGGTGCTCCACCGGCGAGGAGGCCTACTCGCTGGCCATCGCCCTGCATGAGGCGATCACCAGACGTGGCCCGGAAAACACCTGCACCATCCAGATCTTCGCCACCGACGCCGACCCCAGGGCCATCGAGCACGCCCGCCGCGGCATCTTCCCGGCCTCCATCGAGGAGCATCTCTCCGCCGAGCAGCTCGACCGCTATTTCGTCGAGAGCAATTCCTCCTACCATGTCCGCTCGGAAATCCGCGAGCTCATCACTTTCGCCGGGCACAACGCCCTGGCCGATCCCCCCTTCATCAAGCTCGATCTCCTGGTCTGCCGCAATCTGCTGGTCTACCTGGAGCCGGACTTCCAGAGGAAGATGCTGCCGCTTTTCCACTACGCGCTCAAACGCGACGCTTTCCTGTTCCTCGGGCAAGCCGAGTCGGCTGGCTCGGTCAGCGACCTCTTCGCCCCGGTGGCCGGCAAGTCCCGCATCTACCAACGGCTGAACACCAGCTGCAAGCCCCAGCTCATGATCCGCAGTGCGCTGGCTGGGCGCAAAGGTGCCGCCGACGGTGATGCGCCGGTAGGGAACCTGCAGAGGGTGGCGGACCAGTTGCTGCTTCTCCAGCACTCCCCCCCGGCTGTTCTGGCCCGGCAGAGCGGAGACATCGTTTACATCAACGGGGTGGTCGGCAAGTACCTCCAGCTGACTTCCAGTAAGATCAACCTGAACCTGTTCGCCATGGCCGGTGGCGAACTGGGAGCCGTGCTGCCGGGAGCGTTCGCCAGGGCGCTACAGCAGGACGGCGCGGTTACTGTGAAGAGGATCGCCCTGCCGGGGAGGGAGAAGCGGCTGCTGGATGTGACCGTGGAGCTTTTGGCAAGGCCGGAGCCACTGCGGGGGCTGGTACTGATCCTGTTCAAGGAGTTGACCCCGGCCCGTAAGGGGCGCGGCGGAAAGGGCGCCCAGTTGGCCGAGCTGGAATGCGAATTGGAGAACGCCCGCGAGGAGATGCGGAACTACCGCCTGGAGATGCAGGACACCCGTGAGGACCTGAACGCCACCAACGACGAGCTACAGGCCACTAACGAGGAGCTGCAATCTACCATTGAGGAGCTGGAATCCACCATCGAGGATCTCTTCACGGCCAAGTGGGAACTCCAGGCCGGCAAGGAGGCCATGGAGAGGCGGCACATCCGGCAGCAGGAGCGGATGGAGCAACTGGAGGCTCAACGGGAGGAAGCCGAGCATTTCCTGGACTGCACCGCAACGGCCACCGTCTTCCTCGACCAGGAGGTCCGTTTGCTCCGTTTTACTCCCCAGGTAGCCGGCATCTTCCATCTGCTCCCGCATGACCTGGGGCGGCCGCTGTCGGACCTTTCCTGCAGACTTCTTGATTGGAGCTCCCTTCCTGAGGACGCCCGGCAGGTGCTCGATGCCGGCATCCCCCTGGAAAGAGCGGCCGTCTGCAGGGATGGACGGCGTTTCCTGGCGAGGATCCTCCCGTTCCGTAGGGGGACCGCGAAGATCGAAGGGGTAGTGCTTACCTTCTGTGACGTCACCTTTCTGAAATGATGGTTCGGCAGAGTGTTGTCCCGTTAGGGAATTGCACTTACCGGATTTGACCAGTTGGGCCGTTCGTGCTGAGCCTGTCGAAGCATCAGGGCCAACTTTTCCCGTCTATACAGCCGGGAAAAGTTCCACGCCCTTCGACAAGCTCAGGGTGAACGGCCGTTTTGACCGGCATAGCAAAAATCAAACCGGACACCGCTGGGTTCGGCAGCAGAAGATGCAGGGGTAGGTGGAGTTGGAACATCCATTTTATGAAAGGTCATCGGAGGAGTCGATGAGTGAACAGCTTGCCTGGCAGGCGGAGAGGGCGGAACAAGGAAGGCTGACGCCCGAGGCGTCGCAGCGCCTGCTTCACGAGCTGCAGGTCCACCAGATCGAGCTGGAGGTGCAGAACGAAGAGATCATGGTCGCCCGGCTGGAGGCCGAGGCTGCGGTGGAGCGCTATGCGGACTTCTACGACTTCGCCCCGGTCGGCTACCTCACCCTGGATGCCGACGGCGTCATCCGTTCCGCTAATCTCACCGCAGCGACCATGCTCGGCGTCGAGCGCGGGCGACTGGCCGGCCGCCATCTGGAGTCCCTGGTCACCCAGGGGCGTTCGCAGCTGCGCGCCATCGTGCGCAACGTATTCAAGTTCAGGGGGAAAGAGGTCTGCGACGTCAAGCTTCATGAGGGGGCGGAGGTGGCGTACGTGAGGGTGGAGGCAACCACCTGCCGCTCCGGCCTGGAGTGCCGCGCTGTCCTGATAGACGTGACGGTACAGCACCGGGCGGCGGAGGAGATCCATCTTTTGAACGCCGACCTGGAGCGCCGGGTGCTGGAGAGGACGGCCGCGCTGGAGGCGTCGCTTAAGGAGCAGGAATCCTTCAGCTATACCGTCTCCCACGACCTGCGGGCCCCTTTGCGTAACATCAACGGGCACCTCGCCATCGTCAAGGAAGACTTCCCCGGCGAGCTTCCCCCGGAGGTGGTGGGGCACCTGGACCGGGTCCGCGAGCTGACCTGCCACATGGGGGCGCTGATCGACAACCTGCTCAACCTGGCCCGCATCGCGCGCACCGAAGTGGTCCGCGAGAGGCTCGACCTGAGCGAGATGTCGAGGGGGGCAGTCGCCCTGCTGCGCGAGTCCGATCCGCAACGAGAGGCGGACTTCATCATCCAGGACGAGATCGTGGTGCATGGCGACCGGACTCTGCTCAGGATGGTGCTGGTTAACCTCCTGGAGAACGCCTGGAAATACACCTCCAAGGTCGAGCACCCCCGCATCGAGGTGGCCAGCACCCTGTCCAGCGGGAAGCAGGTGATCCGGGTCACCGACAACGGGGTCGGCTTCGACATGGCCTTCCGGGATCAGCTGTTCGGCACCTTCCAGAGGCTGCATGGCCCCGAGTACGCCGGGGTTGGGGTGGGGCTTGCCACCGTCAAGCGGATCGTGGAGCGCCACGGCGGCGAGGTCTGGGCCGAGTCCAAGGTCAACGGAGGCTCCAGCTTCTTCTTCACCCTCGGCGGCTAACAGTCATCAGGCCACGCAGATAAAGTCGATTCCCTCCCGCCATCCCAGCTCCCTCGCGGTCTGCCGGAAGCTGTCGCGTGCCCCGCGCAGGCCGATCGCCACCATCATCCTTCTCCCCTCCAGAGAAAGCTCCGCCGGGCGCAGTACCGGCGCCCCGTGCAGGACGCGCCCCACCTTGCGCGGGTCGATGTCCAGCCAGTGGCAGACCCGGACCCCCTCCGGCGCCAGCACCCTCTGCCAGGCCCTGGCCTCCTTTCCCGCACCCGCCAGCACCACTTCGGAAACGTCC
>NZ_DATFBA010000115.1:0-4830 GCF_035254065.1 Geomonas sp. | reverse complement strand
GGGCTAGAGCCTCCTGGAAGCCTGCAGTGCCTGGTCCTTCTGCTCGACCTCCACCGCCATCTGGGCGCGGTAGGCGGCGAACTTCTCGCGCAGGGAGGAGTCGGTGAGGGAGAGGATCTGCACGGCGAAGAGGGCGGCGTTTTTGGCCCCCGCCTTGCCGATCGCCATGGTGGCCACCGGGATGCCGCCCGGCATCTGCACGGTAGCGTAGAGGGCGTCCATGCCGCTCAGCGGTCCTCCCCCCATCGGCACGCCGATCACCGGCAGGGTGGTCTCCGCGGCAACCACCCCCGCCAGGTGCGCGGCCATGCCGGCGGCGGCGATGATCAGCTGGATGCCGCGGCCGGCCGCCTCGTGGGCGAGCTTGCCGGTCCGCTCCGGCGAGCGGTGCGCCGAGGATATGCGCATCTCGAAGGGGACGCCGAACTCGGTGAGGACCTTGGCGGTCTCCTCCATGGTCGGCACGTCCGAATCGCTTCCCATCACAATCAGTACAACCGGGTTACTCATAAAGTCTCCTGTTCTCAGGTCGGACCTGTCAGACCTGTCGGACGGGTCCGAAAGCTACCTGTTGATGGCTTTGGCGCCGATGTCTTTGCGGCAGTGCATGCCGGGCCAGCTGATTTTGGACACCCCCTGGTAGGCGCGGTCGATGGCTTCCTGCACGCTGTCGCCCAGGGCGGTCACTCCCAGCACCCGGCCGCCTGAGGTCACCACCCCTTGCGCGCCCTGCTTGGTACCGGCATGGAAGACCACCAGCTCCTCGAGCTTGGCCGCCTCGTCCAGGCCGGCGATGACATCCCCCTTGCGGTAGTCAGCGGGGTATCCCTCAGCTGCCAGCACCACGCAGACCGCGGCCTTGTCGTGCCATTCCACCTCCACGCCGGAAAGATCGCCCTCGGCGACCGCCAGCAGGATCGGCACGATGTCGGACTTCATCCTCATCAAGAGCGGCTGGCACTCCGGGTCGCCGAAGCGGGCGTTGAACTCCAAGGTCTTGACCACCCCTCCGTCCACCATGAGCCCTGCGTAGAGGACCCCCCGGTAGGGACGCCCCTCGGCCGCCATGCCGTCCACCGTGCGCCTCATCACCTCGGCCATCGCCTTCTCGTGGATGTCGGGGGTCACCACCGGAGCAGGGGAGTAGGCCCCCATGCCGCCGGTGTTGGGCCCCTTGTCGCCGTCGAAGACCGCCTTGTGGTCCTGGGCGCTCGCCAGGGGGATGATGATCTTGCCGTCGGTGAAGGCGAGGAAGGAGGCCTCTTCACCCTTGAGGAACTCCTCGATCACCACCCGGGAGCCCGCCGCGCCGAAGGCGTTGCCGGAGAGCATGTCGGTGACGGCGGCCACCGCCTCCTCGCGGGTCTGGGCGATGATGACCCCCTTGCCGGCGGCCAGGCCGTCGGCCTTGATGACGATGGGGATGCCGGTTTTGTCGATGAACTCGATGGCCGGATCAACCTCGGTGAAGACTTCGTAGGCGGCGGTCGGCACCTGGTACTTCTTCATCAGGTCCTTCGAAAAGGCCTTGCTCGCCTCGATGATGGCGGCGTTCTTCCTGGCGCCGAAGACCTTCAGGCCGTGCTCCTCGAAGAGATCAACCAGCCCCATGGAGAGCGGCAGCTCCGGCCCGACCACGGTGAGGCCGACCCCCTCCTCCAGGGCGAAGGCCAAAAGCCCCTGCAGGTCGTCCACCGCGATATCCACGTTCTTCGCCAACTGCGCGGTGCCGGGGTTGCCCGGGGCGCAGTAGACCTTTTCAACCAGCGGCGACTGGGCGATCTTCCAGACCAGTGCGTGCTCGCGCCCGCCGCTACCAACTACCAAAACCTTCATAAGCAAACTCCTTTAGAGGCAATGGAACGCGGATGACGCGGATTAAACGGATTTTCACGGGTCAACCTACAAGATTTGGGGTTACCCCCAAGACTTTTTTTTGCCTGATCCGCGGTTATCCGCACAATCCGCGTCATCCGTGTTCCATGCTTTTGACGTTAATCCTTGCCTAGTGCCTGAAATGCCTCATCCCGGTGAACACCATGGCGATGTTGTGCTCGTCGGCGGCGGCGATCACCTCGGCGTCGCGCATGCTGCCGCCGGGCTGGATCACCGCGGTGACCCCCACGGAGGCCGCGTTGTCGAGGCCGTCACGGAACGGGAAGAAGGCGTCGGAGGCCATCACCGCCCCCTGCACGGGAATACCGGCGTGCTCCGCCTTGATGGCTGCGATGCGGGCCGAGTTGACCCGGCTCATCTGGCCGGCGCCCACGCCGACGGTGGCGTTGCCGCGCCCGTAGACGATGGCGTTCGACTTCACGAACTTGGCCACCCGCCAGGTGAACAGGAGATCTTCCATCTCGGCGTCGGTCGGCGCCCTTTTGGTGACCACCTTCAGCTCGCTGAAGAGCTCCAGGTCGGCGTCCTGCACCAGCATGCCGCCGTTCACCCGCTTGAAGTCCAGGCGAGCAGCCGGCTGCTCCGGCCAGAAGCCGCACTCCAGCAGGCGCACGTTCTTCTTGGCGGAGACCACCTCGCTGGCCGCCTCGGTTACCTTGGGAGCGATGATCACCTCCACGAACTGGCGGTCGACGATGGCGCGGGCGGTGGTCTCGTCCAGCTCGCGGTTGAAGGCGATGATGCCGCCGAAGGCGGACTCGGGGTCGGTCTTGTAGGCGGCCTCGTAGGCCTCCAGGATGTTGCCGGCCACCGCGACGCCGCAGGGGTTCGCATGCTTGACGATCACGCAGGCGGGGCCTTCGCTGAACTGCTTCACGCACTCGAGCGCCGCGTCGGTGTCGCCGATGTTGTTGTAGGAGAGTTCCTTGCCCTGGATCTGGCGGGCGGTGGCGATGGAGGCCTCCTTGGAGCCCTTCTCGACGTAGAAGGCGCCGGACTGGTGCGGGTTCTCGCCGTAGCGCATCCCCTGGGCCAGCTGGTACTGCACGGTGAGGGTGTCGGCGTAGGGGGCGACCCCTTCGCCGGTGCGGGCGCCCAGCCAGTTGGAGATGGCGCCGTCGTAGGCGGCGGTGTGCTGGTACACCTTGACGGCCAGCTTGAAGTTGGTCTCGCGGGAGACACTGCCGCCGCTCTCCTTCATCTCGGCCAGCACCTTGTCATAGTCGGCATGGTCGACGATCACGGTGACGTCGCGGTTATTCTTGGCGGCGGAGCGGAGCATGGTGGGGCCGCCGATGTCGATGTTCTCGATGGCGTCCTCCATGGTGCACCCTTCCTTGGCCACGGTCGCCTCGAACGGGTAGAGGTTCACCACCACCATGTCGATCGGCTCGATGCCGTGCTCCTGCATCTTGGCCACGTGCGCCGGATTCTCGCGCATGCCGAGGATGCCGCCGTGGACCTTGGGATGCAGCGTCTTGACCCGGCCGTCCAGCATCTCGGGGAAACCGGTGAACTCGGAAACGTCCTTGACCGGGACTCCGGCGTCACGCAGCATCTTCGCCGTACCGCCGGTGGAGAGGATCTCCACGCCATACCCTGCCAGGGCCCGGGCGAACTCCAGCACCCCGGTCTTCTCCGATACGCTGATCAGCGCGCGTCCAATCTTTGCCATAACTACTCCTTTGCTGTTTGAATTTATCTTTACACGCAGAAAAAAATTATACCCGACCCTCAAAAAAGCATGACCACAGAGGACACAGAGGTCTCACTGGGGACACGGAGGGAAAAATCACATTTTAAATAGAACGAAGAAAACCTTTTCAGGAAGAAGGGTTTTGATGTACAACGTCGTCGAGGTTAGATGATGACCGAAAACTGGGACATGTTTGCGGCCTTTTAAAGGATTTCAGCCTTTCCTCCGTGTCCTCTCTGGATATTCCTCTGAGTCCTCTGTGGTCAGGCTTTAGTTTTAGGAAAATCGATATTGGCCAGGAACCGCTTCTCGAAAACCGGCGTGCCGGAGAGCGGGATCACCCGAACGGTGGCCGCCAGGGCTTCCACCTTGGCCACGCCGTCCGGCTCGGTAAGCAGGCGTTCCACGCCCGCGAGCGCTCCCTCTCGTACAAATCCGCTGATTCTTACCATGTTTTCGCTGAAAATTCCAACGTTTTTTAGCATCTCGGGGGAGAGCACCGCGCCGAAAGAGCCGGTCAGCACGACCTCGGAAAGCTCCCCGAAAGAAAGCCCCCCCTTTTCGAGCAGGATCTCCATCCCACCCCGCATCGCCCCCTTGGCAAGCTGCAGTGCACGGATGTCCTCCTGGCTCAGGTAGACCACCCTTTTGGCGTCGCGGTGCAGCACGAAAGCCGGCGCTCCCTCCACCTCCTGCACCCGGTTGGCGAGGTTGGACGGTATCTCCGAGGGTGGCAGGAGCCGGCCGCTGGGGTCGATCACCCCGGCGGAAAGCAGGGCTGCCACCGCGTCCAGCACGCCCGAGCCGCAGATGCCGCGGGCGGGCTCCCCGGCAATGGTGGTGAGCCGGAGACGGTCGCCCTCGATGCCGACGGCACTGATGGCGCCCGGCAGCGCCGGCATGCCGCAGCTCAGGTTACCCCCCTCGAAGGCTGGGCCGGCCGCGGCCGAGGTCGCCAGGAAGCGCTCGCCGTCGAAGAGTGCCATCTCCGCGTTGGTCCCCAGGTCGAGATAGAGGGCCCCTGAGCGCGGTGCGCGGCTGAGGCCGAACAGAAAGGCGACCAGGTCGCCACCCACGAAGCCGCCGGGAAGGGGAAAGAGATAGGCGGGCAGATTGCGCCGCCAGCCGAGCTCCAGCGTGGTGGCCATCCTCCCCTGGGTGAAGAGCGGGCGAAAGGGGGGATAGGCGAGGGAAGCGACCGGCAGGCCGAGGGCGAGGTGTTCCATGGCGGGGTTCCC
>NZ_DATFBA010000114.1:0-5053 GCF_035254065.1 Geomonas sp. | reverse complement strand
AAGTCCCCCCATCTGTCCGCCCTCCCTCTCCCTCCGGGAGAGGGAGGGGGTGAGGGAACTTTCCACGAAGATGTGAGGCTTCCCTCACCCCACCCCTCCCCCGCAGGGGGAGGGGGAGCCTGAAGTGTCAGGGGAAGAGGAGGACACCCATTCCCTTACCGGACAGCGCTGTCTCCCCTGATGATGGTGGGACGTGATAACGTAAGCGGATTGCCTCATCTGGCACAGCCATTCCCTCCTGAAGAGCGTCCCTACCTATGAGCTTGAAAGAGCGTACCCGCTGTTGTATAAAGAAGGCTCCCGCATCACGCTTTCAGCCGCATGCCGTCCTTGTTGTGCCAATGACAGCCACTATTCCCAAAGCGGTCTGAGCGAGGTCCACACATGAAGGTACTCCTTCTGCGCCCCCATCCGGGCAATGACAGTTTCGGTCTGGGCCCGTTCTTCCGCGTCGAGCCGCTGGGGCTTGAATATATCGGCGCCGCCCTGCTCCGCGAAGGGCACGAGGTGACGGTTGCGGACCTCCGCTTCCGTCTTGGCCCGGAGAGCTGGGTACGCCGCACCCGCCCTGCCCTGATCGGCATCTCCTGCCTGCACGCACTGGAGTACGACCAGGTGATCGAGCTCGCCAGGCGGCTGCGCCGCGCGAGCCCGGATGCCTTCATCATCGTGGGGGGGCATGCGGCGGCGGCCTTCCCCGAGCCGCTCCAGACGCCGGACATCGATGCGGTCTGCCTGGAGGATGGCGAGGAGCTGATCCCGCTGCTGGCCCGGGTGCTGGAAAAAGGTGGCTCGCCGCTGCAGGTGGCCGGCCTCAAGGTGCGGACCGCCGCTGGGTGGGAATCATCACCTCCGGGCGCAGAGCGCCCCTGTCTGGATACCGTCCCGCAGCCCGCCCGGCACCTGGTGCAGCGCCACCGCCACGGCTACCACTGCCTCCTGTTCAAGCCGGTCTGGCTGGTGGAGACCGCCCGCGGCTGCCCGCACCGCTGCTCGTTCTGCTCGGTATGGCAGCTCTACGACCGCTCCTGCCGGGAACGAAGCCTGGAAGCCGTGGTGGAGGATATCGCTTCCGCCGGCGACGCCATCTTCGTGGCCGACGACCTCTTCTGGTACAACCCGGAACGAAGCATCGCGCTGGCCGAGGCCCTCAAGAAGCGGGGGGTCTACAAGCGCTGGCTGCTGGTGCAGACCAGGACCGACCTCATCTGCCGCAGCGCTGACCTGATGGAGGCGTGGAGGCCGTTGGCGAAAGACTTCGACATCTTCCTTGGCCTGGAGGGTGCCAGCGATCGGGCGCTGTCGGGCATCACCAAGGACTCCGAGATCGGCGACAGCGTGGAGGCTGTACGCATCGCACGCGAGCTTTGCTACGGCATCAACGGTAACTTCGTGATCGGCCACGATTGGCACGAGGAAGATTTCCACGAGCTTTGGGACTTCGTGGAGCGCTACGGGCTGCAGAGGGCGGGCTTCACCATCCTGACCCCGCTGCCGGGCACCGACTTCTACAAGGAGATGGCGCCGCGCATCCCCCAGCAGCCCTGGTCGAATTTCGACATGCACCACCTTTTGTGGGAACCGCACCTCGGAGTGGAGCGCTTCTTCGAGCTGTACGCCGAGACCTGGCGCCGCTCGATCCTCAACACATCGGGGGAGAAGAACCTTCTGGACTGGATTCGCCAGGTGCGCCCCTCGCAGATCCCGTACATAGCCCGCGTGCTCTGGCGAACCCAACGCATGATGAAACCGAAGGCCTACATCGAGGAGCATTGGCAGACCCACCCTGCGCCCCGGCAGCAACCGTGCCCACAGCACGGCTGACCCCGCCTCCGGCGGCGAGCTGTTCAAGAATCGGCCGCCAATGCCGATTAAAAGTCAGCGCAGGGAAATCCAGGCAACGGTTCCATAAGGAAACAGAGTACCGGTAAAACAGTGTGAAGCCGGAACTGAGCAGAACCCAACTACGAATGAGGAGAGATGGATGAACATCGAATGGACCAGCGATCTGGCTACTGGTGTGGCGGAGATCGACAACCAGCACAAGGAGATCTTCAGCAGGTTCGACAGGCTGTTCACCGCCTGCAGCGAAGGGAAAGGGAAGGAAGAGGTCCTGCTCCTGCTCAACTTCCTTGCTGATTACGTGAAGGAGCATTTTGCGGCCGAGGAAAGGCTGCAGTTGAGGAATGCCTACCCCGATTACCCCAATCACAAGGCGGAGCACGCCCGCTTCATGGCGGACGTGGCGAAGCTGCAAGCAGAGTTCAAGGCTGAGGGAGCAACCCTCTCACTGGTGATCATGACCAACAAGACACTGACCAGCTGGCTGACCCAGCACATCAAGAAAAGGGATACCGAGGTGGCAGCCTACATTCGCCAGGAAGGCGGCAGGTAGACGAAAGCCTGGTCGGAAAGGCGGCTACCGCCGCGCCGGTGCGCCCCATTCTCGCCCCGATTTAGGCCCCTTCGGGGGAGACACCACCTTGTGGGCATGAAAAAAGCGCAAGGCCCCACGAAATTCCGTGGTCCTTGCGCTTTTTTTACTTCGTAACACAACCCGCCAATCAGCGACAACCTAGGCGTTACTTCGGTGGCTGCTTTTGCTCGCCGTGATTCTCCGGCTTGGCCCCGCCTTCCTTCCGGTGACGGAAATGCTTGCGGTGGCGTGAGCGGCGTGACCGCTCCCGAGTCCCGCCTGCGCCCCCCGCACTCTCCGCCTCTGCGCCCGAGTTCCCACCCGTAACCGCGCCTGACTTCGGCTGCATTGCCTGCTCGCTCGGCTTGACGGCAGCGGGGACATGGGAGGGGTGTTTATGCGGCGCGTGCTTGCCATGGGGAGCCTTAGGAAGCGGACCCTTCAGCTGCGAGCCGGCGGAAAGCTTCCCCTGCCCTTTCTGCGCTTGCTCCCTCGGGGCCGGCTCAGGCCGGTTGGGGGACTTGAGCCTGGCGATAAGATCCTTTGCCCACTCGAGGTCTCCTTCGCAGCACTCCTTCGCCACGTACTGGAGATCCTCGGGTGTGGTCTTGTTGCAC
The DNA here is from genome assembly GCF_035254065.1 of Geomonas sp. Lineage (GTDB taxonomy): Bacteria > Desulfobacterota > Desulfuromonadia > Geobacterales > Geobacteraceae > Geomonas. Next base: position 2,020 of record NZ_DATFBA010000114.1, on the reverse strand, counting down.
TTGATCTTGAATAGCCTTTCGATCAGATCCTTCGACCAGTAGTATTCCCTGATGTACTTCTTGCCGTCGATTTCCTCGTAACTGTAATCGGTGCAGGGTACCACACTCTTCAGCCACTCCGTGGAGACCTTCAGCCGCGCGGCCGCCGCCTCTTTCTCATGGTGGTCGTGCTCTTCAACCGCCTTGCGCACGATGGTCTTGCCGGCCGGCGCGTTATCGACAAGCTCAGAGGGCTCCTCGGCAGGCTTCAGGTAATGGGCGAGATCGTCAAGCTCGGCGTCGGAAAGAAGGGTCACCGCCAGCTGGGAACGGCAGACGACTCCGGGCCGATCGAGGGCGATGCTGAGGCTTAACTCCCCCTCCGCATCCTGACTGCCGATGCTGACCTCCAGATCGTACTGGGCCTCCGAGAGCTCCTCGCAGACGTCCTCATCCGCGGCATCGAGAATGGCCTGCGCGAGCCGTTCCTTGAGTGGTCCCTCCTGCGGCCGGAAGTAAGTATAGCCGTGGAGCTTCGTCAAACAGTCGTAGATGGTTTCAAGGCTTCTTGAAGTCGTCATGAATTCCTGTACCTGTCCATTTGTTTCTTTAAGATCAGAGCCGTCGCCCCCTGAAGGTATCGGCTGCTGAATATTCGCCTCGGGCAACCTCCTACCCTAACACAACCCGTTCGCTTCGACTACCATTTTTCCTGCAGTTACCGGCAGGGCAAAAAAAAGGGAGCCAAAAGGCTCCCCAAGAAAATCCGCGGCACACGCGATCACAGAACATACCTGGCATTCCAAACCGCAGATCAATCAAAACTCCAACGCCCTCATAGCAATTCAGATGAAGCACTCCAGAGTCATAGCACGCCCTCACAGCGTTATTGCAACGCCCTCACACTCATAACAACAGGTGTCACCGCCGCACTCTGCCAGCGACACCTAAAAACATCTCTGATCAGGAAGCCATGGCCTGGTACAACTGAGCAGGCAGGAAGGGCTTCCGTACCACACGATCTCCATACTGGCTGATCTCTTCCATTGCCTGCTCGTACCTGCCAATGCCGCCGCTGCAGAAGACGATGCGAGCCGCACTATCCAGTTGGCGAATCTCCCGCGCCGCGTCCAGGCCCGATTTTAACGGCATGTCGATGTCCATGATCGTTATGTCCGGCCGATGAACTCGGTACATCTCGACCGCCTCGACTCCGTCGGCAGCCTCCGCCACTACCCGATATTCGCCCTTCTCAATCAGGTAACAGAGCATCAACCGAATGTCGGCGACATCGTCGACCACCAGCACCCTTCGTTTCATTTTTACCCCTTCAATGCATTACATGCAGTTCCTGTTCGTGACGTCAAATGGCGAGACAGGAAACTGCCCGACTTAACTGCCCAAAGCGTGCCCAATATCAACACGGCACCTCCCAAAGCACGGTTAAATGTGCTTTATGAGGACGGCGGACTCTGCCAGGATGGAGTCAAACTGCATCAATGCTGGGAAATAGCTCACGCCCCCTCTGTCATTATTAGGAATTGCCCCCCCTTGCCGGCCAGGTAACACATTGGAACCTATTGACGACGACCCAAAAATTCAATCATTTCCCGTCCCACACCTCCCGCGAAAACACCGCATCTGCGTGAAATAACGGCGGAATATATCTCTAAGAGATTAGCGCAGCCCGCCCCTGGACCGATTGCACCACCTCTTTCAATTTGACTTTTATTAGTATTTGTTAAACTTCTGAAGTTATCCAGGGGGATGCTGATCGGCCGACCGCAGGTGACCGTTACCGCCAGCGCCTCCGGCTGCCCCGCTCTTCTGGAGACCAAGGGCGCCACCACTAAAGAGGCCGAAGCAATGAGAAAACGGGTCCTCAGGAAGGTTCTGGCAGTCGCCTTAGCGGCAGCGATAGTGGTGCTCCTCCCGCTGGTGGGAAGCTCACACGAGACCGGGGACGAGGTCTTTTCACAGATCGGGGTGACAGAAAGGCTGGGGGGCACCGTTCCTAAGCAGCTCGCCTTCACCGACCAGG
>NZ_DATFBA010000113.1:0-3042 GCF_035254065.1 Geomonas sp. | reverse complement strand
CGGCGACGTGGTCTGGATCGGGAACTGGGGTGACGACGAGCGAAGCGAGGAGATACGCGAGTTCTTCGTGGAACCGGTGCGCAGACTTGGCCTGAAGGGGATGGTGTACGGCGTCCGCTATCCCGACAAAGCGTTGAGGCTCTTGAGCGAGGCCGGGATCGGCTACGGAGGGTGGCTTCCCAACTTCGAGGTCCCCAAGGTGTTCAACCGCTTCCGGATGACGGTGCATATTCCGCGACGCCCCTACGTTACGGCGCTCCCCGGCATCCCAACCATCAGGCCGTTCGAGGCGCTGGCCTGCGGCATCCCGCTCTTGTCGGCTCCCTGGGAGGACACCGATGGGCTCTTCGCCGCCGGCAAGGATATCCTCTTTGCCCAAGACGGGGCCGAGATGGAAAAACTGATGCAAGCGCTGCTCGATCAACCACGCAGAGCCCGCCAGCTCGCCACCCACGGACGCATGACCATCCTGGCACGGCACACCTGCGGGCACCGAATAGACCAGCTGATGGTGATCTGCCGGGAACTCGGCTTGAAGGATACCCTCTGCGCTCCCCGTCCCTTGGCTGCCGGGATGGGAGCAGAGCATGTCGCTCCGTAAAGGATGCTTCCGCTGGGGGGCCAGCGTCAGCCTCCTAACCCCCTTCGTCCTTTGCTCCTCGATCTGAACGGGGGGGACGGGGTAGCACTGCAGCGAAACACGAGGCTTCATCGAGCTGGATACCCCGGCTCCCCCTCCCTAACCCTCCCCCTTCGGGAGAGGGGACTTAAACCTGTTGGAAATCACAGAGGGAAAAAGATCGATATGGGCGCATCTCTCAACATAGCTTTTTTCGCCTCCAGCCTGGTCTCCTCCTATTGGAACGGGGCAGCCACCTACTACAGGGGCCTTGTGCGGGCGCTGCACGGGCTCGGGCACCGGGTTACCTTCTACGAGCCCGACGCCTATGAGCGCCAGGCCCATCGGGACATGGATGACCCGGAGTGGGCCAAGGTCGTCGTTTATCCCGCCACTGAAACCGGCGTCTTCCGATCCTTGCAGGCTGCCAGGGGAGCCGACCTGGTGGTGAAGGCGAGCGGGGTGGGGGTCTTCGACGAGTTGCTGGAACGCGAGGTGCTGCAGCTCAAGCGGGAAACGACGCGGGTGATCTTCTGGGATGTGGACGCCCCGGCCACCCTGGAGAGGATCCACAACAACCAGCAGGATCCCTTCCGTCGGTTGATCCCCCAGTACGACCTGGTGCTGACCTACGGCGGTGGCGACCCCATCGTCGACGCCTACCGCTCCTTCGGCGCCAAGACCTGCGTACCGATCTACAACGCGCTTGATCCGGACACCCATTTCCCGGTTCCCCCCAATCCGCGCCTGAAGGCGGACCTGTCCTTTCTCGGTAACCGGTTGCCGGACCGCGAGGAGAGGGTGGAGGAGTTTTTCCTCAAGGTGGCCGAGCGGCTCCCGTCCAAGCGCTTCCTCTTGGCGGGGGCGGGGTGGGGCGACAAGGCGAGGTCCGCCAACGTCGGCTATCTTGGACACCTGGGGACCAGGGACCACAATGCCTTCAACTGCAGCCCCATGGCCATCCTCAACATCAGCCGGTCGTCCATGGCGAGGAACGGCTTCTCCCCAGCCACCCGGGTGTTCGAGGCGGCGGGGGCAGGCGCCTGCGTGATCACCGACAAGTGGGAAGGGATAGAAGAATTCTTCGAGCCGGGACGTGAAATCCTGGTGGCCGCCAACGGTGCGGAGGTCGTTGAGATTCTTTCCGGCTTACGCCCCGCCACGGCCTCAGCCGTCGGTGCCCGCGCGCTCTCACGCGTGCGCGCCCAGCACACCTACGCGCATCGCGCACGGCAGTTCGAGGAGGTCATAGAAAAAGGGTGAAGTTCCGGATCTGACTGGTTTTTTTCCGTTTCTTCGTCAGAATGTCCCCTCTCCCGGAGGGCGAGGGGCTGGTCGGAGGGAATAGATACTAGTAACGAAGAGTACTTGGGAGGGCTGTCATGAACATTGTGGTCTTTGGATTGTCGATAACCTCCTCCTGGGGGAACGGGCATGCCACCACCTACCGCGGATTGCTGCGGGAGATGGCGAAACGAGGGCACAGTGTGCTGTTCCTGGAGAGAGACGCCGCTTGGTACGCGGCCAACCGGGACCTGCCTCATCCTCCCTACTGCCGGACCGCCATCTATTCTTCCTTTCCAGCCCTGCTCGCGGAGTACGCGGAAGAGATCTGCGAGGCCGATTGCGTCATGGTCGGCTCCTACGTGGAGCAGGGGGTCGAGATAGGCGACTGGGTAACGGAAAATGCCAGGGGGATCACTGCATTCTACGACATCGACACGCCGGTTACCTTGGCCGCCCTGGAGGCGGGGAGGTGCAGGTACCTTTCGGCCGACCTGATCTCCCGCTACCATCTCTATCTCTCCTTCACCGGCGGCCCGATCCTGAGCGAAATTGAGCGGATCTACCGCTCGCCAGCAGCCCGGCCGCTCTACTGCTCGGTGGATCCCGAGGTGCATTACCCGCTGGCGCAAGCACCCTGCTGGGATCTTGGCTACCTCGGCACCTACAGTAAGGACCGGCAGCCGGGCCTGGAACTGCTGCTCTGCATACCTGCCTCCCAGTGGCAGCAAGGACGTTTCGTGGTGGCCGGCCCGCAGTATCCTGCCGAGATCAGGTGGCCGGAGAACACCGAGCGAATCGACCATCTCCCCCCCGAGAGCCACCGCGGCTTCTACTGTTCGCAGCGCTTTACCCTCAACCTCACCAGGAAGTTCATGCAGGCAGCCGGCTATTCACCGAGCGTTCGCCTCTTCGAGGCCGCCGCCTGCGCGGTCCCGGTGATAAGCGACCGGTGGGCCGGGCTGGAAGAGTTTTTCGTTCCGGAGAAGGAGATCCTGATCGCCTCCAGTTCGGACGAGATGCTCGACATCCTGCAAGGTTTCCCGGAGAAAGAGCGGCAGGCCATCGGGGAGCGTGCACGGCAGCGGGCCCTCAGTTCGCATTCGGCCGCACGGCGCGCGGAGGAGCTGGAGCGTTAC
>NZ_DATFBA010000112.1:0-7877 GCF_035254065.1 Geomonas sp. | reverse complement strand
AATGCGTCGATCAGGGGAGCGAAGTCGGTCCCCGCGTTGGCGAAAATGAACTCAATTCCCCGCTCGGCCAGACGTTCCAAGTAGGCTTGCGCCACGCTCTCCACCGCTGCTGTCTTAGCTGCCATGATAGTGCCTCCCGTCACCCGTAGGATGGCCCTCCTCTCCTGTAATAATTTTACCACCCACCACAACTTAATGAGGTCAGGCGAGCTAGGTCTCGACCATGCAAGGCCTCCCTCACCCGGCCATCGGCCACCCTCCCCTGAAGGGGCGAGGGGAATAGAGCAATGCTACTGTCATTTACGGTGCCGACAAGGGGTAGTGGGGCTCAGGCGGATAGGCGGGTGGGCACTGCGGTATGGATGCTCCGGATGGGGATGTGCGATGTGGATACGCAGGCGAAAGACGGGTGGGAATCTGCGGAAAAAACGAACGCCGCCCCTTCAGTGGAGGAGCGGCGCTATTGATCGGCTATGACCTGCAATACTGCTATGCCCTCCGCACAGCGTCGGGGCGTAGAACTGGGGGAGAACCGGCATACCTCGACTCCAGACAGCGGGCGATGGCGGAGAAGAGCTCGTTCCTGTCCACCGGCTTCAGCACGTAATGCGGCACCCCGATCGATTCGGCCTCCATCAACTGCCGCGCCTCGGAATGGGCGGTCAGGAAGATGAGCTGGGCGAACTCGTCCTCGCGGCGGATGTCCCTGGCCATCTCGATGCCGGTCAGGTAGGGCATGTTGATGTCGGAGATGACCAAGTCCGGCAGGTGCAGCCGGTAAAGCTCCAGCCCCCGCCTGCCGTTCTCTGCGGTGTAGATCTTCGCCCCCGGGTACTTCATGGTGAGCATCCTGCCCAGCGTCAACCTCGCTACTTCCTCGTCTTCCACCAGCAACATCCTGATCCCGCTGTCGTCATCGGATACTTTGTGCATACGATACCTCGATCCTGAATTCAGCGCCGTGGCCATGGTTTGCTGCGGTTACCTTGCCGTTCATGTTCTTTTCGATGATCGCCTTGGACATGTAAAGCCCGATGCCGGTGCCGCGGTCGGGCCCTTTGGTTGTGAAGTACGGGTCAAAGATCTTTTCCAGGATATGGTCGGGGATGCCCCCCGCGTTGTCACGGATGGTGACCACCACCCGTTTCTGCTCCTGGGTGAGCGCCATCTGGATGCGCGGGTCCTCGATCATCCGCTCCACCAGGGCGTCCCTGGCGTTGAGCAGGATGTTCAAAAGCACCTGGGAGTACTCGTTGGGGTAGCCGTGAATCACCGGATCCCCCGACGATACCAGGTCCAACTCTATCTGATGGGGCTTAAGAGAAGCATCCACAATGGAGGTGACCTTTTCGATCACCTGCCTCACGCGGAAATCCACCATCTCCTTTTCCGGTGCGAAGAAGTTCCTGAAGTCGTCGATGGTGCGGGACATGTGCCCGATGATCTGCATCACGTTCCCCACCGAATTCTCCAGGTGCTCCTGGTTGCAAAGGCCAAGCTCGTTGGAGACGGAGAGTTCCTGGACCACGAGCCCCAGCGTGTTGAGCGGCTGGCGCCACTGGTGGGCTATGTTGTTGATCATCTCCCCCAACGCCGCCTGCCGGCTTTGCTGGATGAGCAGCCGCTCCTTCTCCCTCAACTCCTCCACGGCCAAAAGCCGCTCCAGGGTCTCCTCCTGCAGGGCGAGCTCGGCGTCGCGGCGCCGCTCCTCCCGGGAGAGGTTCTCCAGGGCGAAGGAGAGATCGGCCCCCATCTGCCGTAGCAGCGCCACCTGCTGATGGTCGAAGAACCCGACCTCCCGCGCGTACAGGGTCAAGGTGCCGATCACCCTCCCCCCTTCCTTCAGCGCGATGGCGGCGATGGCCCGTATGCCGTGGGGCTCGGCCCGCTCCTGCCACGGCAGGGTGCAGGGATCGTTCTGGAAATCGTTGCAGACGTAGTAGCTGCCGTTGCGGATGGCGATGCCGCTGGGGCCGGTCCCCTCGGGGGTATCGTCCACCGTGAGGCGCAAGTCCTTGAGGTAGTCGGTGGCGCCGCTGGAAGCGGTGATGTGCAGGCGCTTGGTCTCGTCCAGGAGTCCCACCCAGGCAAGCAGGAAGCCCCCCTGTTCGGTGGCGATCCGGCAGAAATCCCTGAAGAGCGAGGCCCGATCGGTGGCTCGGACGATGGCCTGGTCGATCTCGTTCAGCACCATGTAGAGACGGTTGAGGCGGCGCAGGCTCTCCTCGATCTCCTGGCGTTCAGCGATCTCCCCCATCAGCACGTCTATGGTGGAGGCGAGCTGCTCGGTCCGCTCACGCACCCGGCGCTCCAGTTCATCGTTGCCGCGCCGCATCGCCTCGGTCAGCCGCTTCTGCTCGATGGCTATGGCCACCTGGTCGGCTACCGTCTTCATGAGCGCGAGATCGTCGGCAGAGAAGCTCGACCGCGAGCTGGTCCCGAAAGAAAGGGTCCCCAGCACCCGTCCCCGTGCCACCAGGGGGTGGACCGCGTAGGCGAGCACTCGGTAGGACCGGATCAGCTCGGTGCGGGGGGCGGTAGAGTCGGGGAGATCCTCGATCACCACCGGGCTCCCCGCCTGCGCCACGCAGCCGCAGACCGCGCTCCCGTAATCGATCCTCTCGATCTTGCGGGCGTCCTCCACCGAGATCCCTGCCCAGGCGTTGAGCAGCAGGCTCTCTTCCTTCTCCTCGGTCAGGAAATTGAGGAAGAGCTGGCAGTCGAGATACTGCATCACCCTGCGGCAGATGGCGTCCACCACGTCTTCCGGCGAATCACTCGCCAACAGCTCGCCGGCGGACTCCGCTAGCAGGTTAAGGCGCTGGTTGCTGTGCTGAAGCTCTACCTCCGCCTGCTTGCGCAGGGTGATATCCATCAGGGTGATCACCGTGCCGTCGATCGCCCCTTCGGCGGTGCGATAGGGGAACACCCGCAGGACGAAATGGCGATCCTCATCGAATAGCCGCACCTCCCGCTCCAGGGGGAGCAGCTCTTCCAGTTTCCCCTTGCCGTCCACCAGCTGCTCGCAGTCGAGGAAGGCGGCCAGGTGGCGGAAGGAGCGGCCGATATCGGCGGGGGCCAGGTCGAAGATGGCCGCCATGGCGGGGGTGTAGCGCTTGATCCTCAGATCAAGGTCTAGGAACAGGGTGGCGATCTGCGAGCTGGTCAGCAGGTTGTCCATGTCGTTGCTGGCCCGGTGCAGCGCCTCCACCTTTGCCCGCAGCTCGGCGTTGATGGTGGCCAGCTCCTCGTTGAGGGCCTGCAGTTCCTCTTTGGAAGCCTCCAGCTCTTCGTTGGCAGCGTGCAACTCCCGGTTGGCCGACTCGAACTCCTCGTTGATGGAGATCAGCTCCTCGTTGGCGGAGAGATAGCTCTCATGCGAGGTCTCCAGCTGCTCGGAGGTGGCCAGAAGCTGCTGGTTGAGGATGTCGACGTGCTCTTCCAGGCGGCGGATCCGTTCCTGGGCTCCCCCCTCCTCCGCGCCAGAGGAGTGAGCGGCACTGGTAACAGTCTGGCGCGGCAGGGAAGGCCCTGATTCGAAGACAACCAGGGAGAGCCTTTCACCGACGGCCGATGGCAAGGGGTGAGCGGTCACGTTGACCGTTTCGCCGGCGGCGCCAGCACCGAAATCGTCCAGGTTGATGGCGGAGAAGAGCACCGGCTCCTTTTCCGCCAGCGCGCGGTAAATGGCCGCCCGCAGAGCGGGACGGAGCTCCTCCCTGGCCATCTTGAGCAGATCGCGGGTCGGCTCCCCCACCGGAAGGGACAGGAAGCGGTCGGTCCCCCGGGAGGCGTACATCACCTCGTACCTGTCGTTCACCACCACCCATGGGGGGAGGTAGCGTGCCGTCATCATCCTCTCGGCGACCACGGCGGCATCGGTGTGTGGCCCCTGCTCGGCGGAGGGTTCCCGCCCGGCGAGCGGAGCGGGACGGAAGGCTCCCAGCGGGAACCAGTCGCCGGCACGGCGCACCCCGCCGAGGGTGCGGTAGATCTTCCACTTCTTGTCTACCGGCGCGAAGAGATCGACATGCGACCCCAAGGTCTCGGTGGACCCGAGGAAGAGGAAACCGCCGGGCTTGAGGATCTGGTGGAACAGGGCGATCAAGCGTCTCTGCAGGTCGGGGGTGAGGTAGATCAGGAAATTGCGGCAAACGAGCAGGTCGAGACGGGAAAAAGGAGGGTCCTTGATGACGCTGTGATGGGCGAAGACGATCATCTCTCTGAGCGGCTTGCCCACCCGCCACCCTTCGTCAACCTTGCTGAAGAAGCGATTTAGCCGCTGCTCCCCCAGCAGGGAAACGGACCGGTCGGAGTAGATGCCGCAGCGTGCCCGGGCGATGGCGCTTTGGTCGAGATCGCTGGCGAAGATGTGGACCTTGTTATCGAGGCCGTGCTCGTCGAGGAACTCCCTGACCAGGATGGCCATGGAGTAGGCTTCCTCGCCGGTGGCGCAGCAGGGGTGCCAGATCCGCACCGGCTCATCCGCGGCGCGGCCGGCGAAGAGAGCAGGAATGATGTCGCGCTCCAGGATGGCGAAGGCATCGGGATCACGGAAAAACCCGGTCACCCCGATCAGGATTTCCTGGCAGAGGGCGTGCGCCTCCTGGGGGGTCTCCCTGGTCAGCAGGGAGAGGTACTCTTCCAATCCGTCAGCGTCACGGACGGCCATGCGCCGCTCGATCCTGCGCATCACCGTGTTCATCTTGTAGGAGGTGAAATCGTGACCCGTGCCGGCTTTGACAGCTTCCAGGATCGCCCAGACGGTCTCGAAGCGGCCTTCCGCAGGCTCGCTCCCGGAACGGGCAGCACAGTTTGTCTGGAGTTTCACGTTCCTGGTCATGAGGTTTCCCTCTCAGGCCACCGGTGAGCGAATGTTTTGAGAAAGCATCATTGATAATACCAAATTTTTTTCATTTATAAAAGCATTTAGTAAGTTTTCTTTAAAACACAGCGTACTCACCCAGCGTCAACCATCTTCCGTCTCGACAGTTCGAAGTCAATGCAGCTATCCCGCCACCCGTTTTAGGCAATGATAAATGGCGCTTACAGAATGGGCGCAATCAGTGGACGATATTTTATGATTATTTTGGAGATCTCTTGGAAAGGGGGACAAGGAGCGCTAACGACAGGTTTTGTCGGCGAAATGTTATTACATTTTTCAAATTTACTTTTCTGTCGATGGGACAATGGACCGAGAACACGAAGTTTCCGGTGGACAGCTGCGACCATTTTAGGAGGACAGTGTTACCTCATCGCGGGAGAATGTCCGGGGCCTTCAGCATCTCTTCACCACACCCAGCAGCATTTCGATGATACCTTGGGGAGGAAGGACATGCTGTACTGCCTTCAGCTTCACGGCCTCCGCCGGCATGCCGTACACCACACAACTCTCCTCGTCCTGGGCAATGGTCAGCGCCCCCCGAGCCTGCATCTCCTTGAGCCCCAGGGCACCGTCCGCCCCCATGCCGGTCAACAAAACACCGACCGCGTGGTTGCCGTACCTTTCGGCGACGCTCAGGAAAAGGTGGGTGACCGACGGGCAGAGGTACTGACCTGGCTGGCGGGGAGTAAGCAGTATCCTTCCCAGACCGTCCACCCCCATCTGGGAGCCGCCGGGGGCGACGTAGACAAAACCTGGAGTGACCGACTCCGCCTGCTCCCCTACCTTGACCTTCAATTCGCTGGAACCGGACAGCCACTCGGCGAAGCCGCCGATGAACTCCTCGGCCATGTGTTGCACCACCAGCACAGGGACCGGGAAATCGGCCGGCAGGGAGGAGAGGATGTTCTGGACCACCACGGGCCCCCCGGTGGAGGCCCCGATCGCCACCACCTTGACCCGTGCGACCTCCTCGACCCTCGCTACCTGGGGCGCCTCCACCCGGCTCCTGCGAGCTGACCTGCGCACGACCTTGACCTCGGACATCAGCCTGACCGTTTGCAGGAGTTCGGCTGCCGTCCGGGCGTGGTCGGGGTGGCCGAAGCCGGGCGGTTTCAGCAGGATGGCGAGGGCGCCCGCCTCAAGGGTTCTGAAAACGGCAGAATCGGTCTGGGGGTCGAGGGTAGAGGTTACGATCACCACCGGGGTGGGATACTTCATCATGATCTGCCGGGTGGTCTCGAATCCGTCCATGCCCGGCATGTGGACGTCCATGGTGACCACGTCCGGGTGCTTGTGCTCCAGGGCGGCCAGCGCCTCCAGCCCGTTTCTGGCGGTCCCGATCACCCGGACCTCCGGGTCGGCCGACAGGATGTGTTCAATCAGTTCCCGCGCCACGGGCGAATCGTCGACTATCAGCACCTTGATCATGGCACCCTCACTCGATCAGCACAGCCGTTTCACTACCTCCAAGAGGTTGCTCTGGTCGAAACTGCTCTTCACGATGTAGGCGTTGGCCCCTGCGTCGATGCCCCTTTCCCGGTCCTCACGGCTCCCCAGCGCGGTGACCAGCACCACCGGGAGTTCCCCCAGGGCCGCGTCGTTTCTGATCCTGGTCGTGAGCTCGAAGCCGTTCATCCTCGGCATGTCAACGTCGGAGACCACCAGGTCGAACTGGGCGCTCTTCAGCTGGGTGAAGGCGTCGATCCCGTCCACCGCGGTAGTCACCCCATAGCCGGCCGACTCCAGGATGTTCTTCATCAGGGTACGTGAGGTGATGGAATCCTCCACCACCAGCACCTTCCGCCCCGCTGCCGCTGAGCCTTCGGTGGCCGGGAGCGGTGGCGCCGCGCCTGACATCCTGCCGGAGGCCGATTTCATCAGGTCCGCAACGTTGAGGATGGGCGCCACCCTGCCGGAGCCGAGCACGGTGGCGCCGGCGATGTTACGCACCCGGGCCAGCTGCGGCCCGAGACTCTTCAGGAGCACCTCCTGCTCCCCCAGCACCTCGTCCACCTGGAACGCTATGCTCCGCTGCGCCGCGGTCACCACCACGGCCTGCATCTGCTCAGGCAGAGCGCCTGCCGGTGCCGGCAGCTCCAGCACGGCTCCCAGCCGTTGCAGGGATACCACCGCGTCTCCCATGGTGACCGTCTCACGATTTTGCACCGTCTTGACCTCTTCGCGCCTGAGCCTGACCGCCCGCTCAACGTGGGTGGCCGGCAGCACGAAGACCCGGTCGGCGACCCGCACCAGGATGCCCCGGAAGGTCGCCACGCTAAGCGGCAGCAGGAGTCGGAAAGTCGCGCCTCGCCCGGGCCCGCTTTCCAGTGATACGGTCCCACCCAGTTTTTCAACCTTCTCCTTGACGATGGCCAGCCCCAGCCCGTGCCCGGAAACGTCGGTGATGATGGGACTGGTGGAGAGCCCCGACTGGAACACGAGGGAGAGGAGCTCGGCGTGGCTCAGCGTGCGCAGCCGCTCGGGGGAGAGCGTCCCCAGCTTGAGCACCGCGCTTCTCACCTCGCTGGGACTGATCCCCGCGCCATCGTCGCTGACCACTATCTCTGCCTTGTCGTCCTTGGGGGCGATGTCGATGGTGATGCTGCCGCGCCGCGGCTTTCCCTTGGCCTCTCTCTGCTCCGGTTTCTCGATGCCGTGATCGATGCTGTTTCTGACCAGGTGGATGAGCGGGTCCTTCATCTCGTCCAGGATGCGGCGGTCGATCTCGATCTCCTCACCGCGGATATGGAGGTCGGCTTCCTTGCCGCTGTCACGGGAGAGATCGCGCACGATCTTGGGGAAGGTTTCCAAAAGCGACGAGAAAGGGAACATCATCGCCTTCTTCACGTCCGCCAGCAGGTTGTCCACCATCCCCCCCAGCCACCTGCTGTCGCGTTCCGCGGCCTTGGCCTGGCTGGTGCAGCGCGTTTCCAGGGAGGCGATGAAGGCGCTGTTCCAGGAAAGGAACTCCAGCACCCTGCGCAGTTGGTAG
>NZ_DATFBA010000111.1:0-14555 GCF_035254065.1 Geomonas sp. | reverse complement strand
GCCAGGCTTGCCGTCCGCCCGCAGAAGCCCCTTCTCCCACTTCTTGTACTGCATCATCACCGCCGGCAGCCTCCCCTCGCCCCCCGCCGCACGTACCTGCTCAAGCGTGAAGCCGCTCTCCTCCAGCGCGAAGCGAAGCAGTTCCTCCTCGCTTTGCGGGTAGAGGTCTCCGTACCCCAGGCGTTTGGCGAGCTCTGCCAGGATCAGGAAGTCGTTCCGCGCCTCGCCCTGCGGCTCCACCATCCGCTCCCTTATCTTGAAGAGCGGCCCGTACCTCATGTAGGAGACGTTCTCGTAGTAGGTGGTGGCCGGCAGGACGATGTCGGCATAGGCGGAGTCGGCGGTATGGTAGCGGTTGATGGAGACCATGAAATCCAGAGAGGCGAAGGTCCTGCGCCAGAGATCGGGATCGGGCCAGGCGGTGATGATGGAGCCCCCCAGGATGGTGAGTGCCCGGATCGGGTACGGCTTTCCCTCCAGCACCGCCTCCGGGAGAATGGAGGCGTGGGATTCTCCTCGGTAGGCGCTGTAAACTGGGAAGCGGTCGCGTCCCAGGGCCTTCTTCATGTCCGGGTTGGCGACCAGCCGCGAGCGGTTCTGCGGGAAGATGTTCTCCTTCATCCTGAACAACAGGCCGCCCGGCACGTCGAGCTGGCCGGCTAGCGCGAACAGGGTGAAGACCGCGCGGATCGCCTGCACGCCGCTGTCGCTGTATTCCAGCCCCGTGTACATGACCGGGCAGGCGCCGCGCGCGGTGGCGATCTGCCGCGCCAGCTCGCGCACGGTCTCGGCCGGCACGCCGGTGATATGCTCGGCGACCTCCGGGCGATAGTGCTGGACCAGCTGGCTCAGCTCCGGAAACCCCACCGTCCACTCCCGCGCGAACCCCTCGTCGTGGAGTTCCTCCTCCAGCAGCACACCGATCAGGGCCAGCGCCAGGGCTCCGTCGGTGCCGGGACGGATGGGGATCCACTGGGCGTTCGCCTGCCGGGCGGTCTCGCCGCGGCGGGGGTCGACGGCGATCACCCTTGCACCCCGACGGCTCGCCTCGATGATCTGTCGATGGGTGAGCGGCGGCGAATCGGTGGCGGGATTGGTCCCCCAGATCACGATCAGCTCGGCCTGCTCCAGATCGGTCTCCATGCTGATCAGCATCTCCCCCATGGTGACGTGAGGCGCGATCATGGCAAACGAGACGTAGCAGAGCGCACCAACCCCGAGGGTATTGGGGGAGCCGAACGGGAAGAGCACGCTGGAGGCGGAGGAAACGGCTGCGTCGGCGGGCTGGAAGATGTCGCAAAGCGCCATGTCGAAGCTGCCGCGCCCGGTGTAGATCGCCAGCGCCTCCGGGCCCCACTGCTCCTTCAGCTGACCGAAACGTGTCACGATGACGTCGAAGGCCTCGTCCCAGGAGATCTGCTCGAACTGGTAGCTCCCCTTGGAACCGGTCCTCCGCAGCGGATGCAGCAGCCGGTCCGGATCGTAGACGACCTGCGGCGAGTGGCGGCCTATGTGGCAGATCATCCCCAGCGGGTGCCCTTCCTGCGGCTCAACGCGCACCAGGCGGCCATCCTCATAGGTGGCGGTAACGAAACAGCCGGCCGGGCAGATACCGCACAGCCCGTCGCGTTTTTGAAGGCGGGACTCCGTCATCACAACCTCCCACGACATCCGTAGTATTTGGGCGCCCGCCGCAGCAGGACCAAGGCGTACCAGCCCCGCTCGTCGGTGAAGACCTGCTCGGGGAGAAAGCCGAACCTTTTCAGGTAGGGAAGCAGGCTTTCGACGTGGAACTTCCTGCTGATCTCCACCTGCACCATCTCCCCCTGCGGGATCAGGAACTGCCGGTCGAGGGGCGCCAGAAACACAGCCTGCTGCGAGGTGAAGTAGGCGAAGGTCTCTATCTGCTCCCTCCCCTCCTCGTAGCGGGCCACATGCTCGATGGCCCCGGTGTCCACCGAACTACCCAGTTCCCGGTTCATGCGGGCGAACATGTTCCGCGTGAAATTGGCGGTCACCCCCGCGGCGTCATTGTAGGCAGCCTCCAAGAGCTTCTTCTCCTTCACCAGGTCAATCCCCAACAGGAAGAAATCGGTCGGCTGCAGCGAAGCTGCCAGGGCGGTCAGGAAGCGGGTCATCTCGATCTCCGAGAAGTTGCCGATGGAGCTTCCCAGAAACAGCACCAGGCTGGGGGAAAGGAGCGGCAGCAGCGGGAAGGCGTCCTGGTACTCACTGTTCACGCCGATCACCCTGACCTGCGGAAACTTGGCGTTGATCCTTCCGCAGGCCCCCGCCAGGGCGCTGTCGCTCACATCCACCGGGACGTAGCATCCCCGGGAGGCCTGCTCCAGCCAGGCGTGCAGCAACAGGTCCGTCTTGAGTGAGCTTCCGGAGCCGAGCTCCACCAGGGTAACCGGTCCGGTCAATTCCCTGATCCGGGAGGCGTGGGCGGCAAGGATCGAGGTCTCGGTGCGGGTGAGGTAATACTCGGGCTGCTGGGTGATCCGCTCGAAGAGGGCGCTTCCCTCCGCGTCGTAGAGGAAGCGCGATTCCAGGTGACGAGGGGCGGAGAGCAATCCGGAGGCTGCCGAGCAGGCGAATTGGTAGGCGGGGTCGTCTCCCGGCGGCCGACGGACGATGGTGGACCCGGTACCCGTGCAGGCGTCACGAAACCTCCGGCAGATCTGCAGGTCAGGTGAGGCGAAGAATGGATCCATGAATCCTCCTGTTGGATTACGCCCCCGAAAAGATTAGTGAATTATAATTTAATACCTTTCGGCGTCAATTCGGCCTTCCACGGTGGGGCGCCTAAAAATGTGCCGGCGGCTTTGCAATGAGCGGCATCGACAGTACAGTTAGGAGGAAATTCGCCTCGGCTACGGGAGGATGCGCGGCATGAAAAGCGAGAAGGTGATGAGAACGGAGCTCCTGGCGCTGTTAAAGGGGCAAAACGCCCACATGAGCTTTGACGAGGTGCTGGCGGATTTCCCGGTGGAGTACATCAACCGCAGGCCACCCAATACCCCCTACACCTTCTGGCACTTCGTGGAGCACCTGCGTATCGCCCAGTGGGACATCCTGGGGTTTGTCAGGGATCCCCGCCATGTGTCGCCCGACTACCCGCAGGGGTACCGGCCGGACCCGGAGCAGAACACCGGCGAGGAGGGGTGGCACCGGAGCTGCCAAGGCTTCAGAGCTGATCTCCAGGCGCTTGAGGAGATGGTAAGGGACGAAACACTCGACCTGCTGGCTCCCATCCCGCATGCCAAGAACTACACCATCTTCAGGGAAATCCTCACCGCCGCCGACCACAACGCCTACCACGTAGGCGAGCTGGCCATCATGCGGCAGGTGATGAACATCTGGCCGCAAGACAACAGGTACCTGACGGGTAAGCCGGACTAAAAGGGGTCGCCGCAGGGCAGCCGAGCCCAAGGAGGAACGGTATGAACCAGGACGCTTCCATCAACGCCGTCAAAGAGATCATGCTCAACTTCGCCAAGATCACCGGGCTCGTCGAGAGTGGCGGCCCCCCCAAACGCTACCTCTGGACGGACGCCTTCGCGGTCTGCAATTACCTCGAGCTGTACCGGCTGACCCAGAACGAGAGCTGGCGCGAATTGGCGGTGAGGCTGGTTGACCAGGTGCACCACGTACTGGGACGGCACCGGCAGGATACCTCCAAGAAAGGGTGGATCAGCGGCTTAAGCGAAAAGGAGGGGGAGCGTCACCCGACGCGGGGGGGCTCAGGATCGGCAAGAGGCTGAACGAGCGGAGGCCGGATGAGTTCCCCGACGAGCGGCTGGAATGGGACCGGGATGGCCAGTACTACCACTACCTGACCAAGTGGATGCACGCGCTCAACTGCGTGAGCAGGGTGACCGGTGACGCGCGTTACCTGCAGTGGGCCATCGAACTCGCGAAGATCGCGCACGCGGCCTTCACCCACGCCTCGACGGCCGAGGATGGCAAGTTCCTGTACTGGAAGATGAGCATCAACCTGAGCCGGCCGCAGGCGACCGCGATGGGGCAGCACGACCCGCTGGATGGCCTGGTAGCCTGCCAGCAGTTGCAGGCGGCAGTGCAACGGTTCCCCGGCACAGAATTTCCTGAGCTTGGCACCGAGATCGCCGAGCTCTCCGAGATGTGCGTGGGCAGGGACTGGGGAACCGATGACACGCTCGGCATCGGAGGGATGCTGCAATCGGCTTGCTGGCTCGCGCAGGTGATGGCGCAAGGGGAGCCCGGGAACCCCGGGTTGTTGCGGGAGGTGCTGGATGCCTCGACCTTCGGGCTGGAAACGGTCCTGTCGGGTGGCCAGCTGGACCTCTCCGGCCGGTTCCGGCTCGCTTTCAGGGAGCTGGGGATGTCGATCGGCCTGAAAGCGGTGGGGCCGTTGACCGCGCTGGTGGAGAAGCAGGCGGCCGGCTTTGGCGACAACGTCTCCGCCCTCAGGGAACGGCTGCATACCTTTAGCCGCTACCTGTCGCTGGCTGACAAGATCGAGTCTTTCTGGATGGATCCCATCAACCAGGAGACTGCCACCTGGCACCAGCATCGCGAGATCAACATGGTGATGCTGGCCACCAGCCTGGCCCCCGACGAGTTTCTGAGAGCCTAGCCAAGGGAGGTTGTACCTTTTCAACCGCAGTCACCGTTTCACCCTAGACGAGTGAAGGAGGTAGCTACCATGAAAAGGCACCACGCATGGGAGAGGGCAGTATCGGGGACGCTTGCCGGACTGGCGGGGACGGTCCTGATCCAGGGGGTGCAGGCGGCGGGTATGAAGTATCTGCCCCAGCACATGCCGCCTATCCGGCAGCATCCCGGCGAGTTCATAGTCGAGAAGACCGAGGACGCCCTGAAGAAATCGGAAAAGGGGGCCCGGGCGGTGGGAAAGATCCCCGAGGCGGTCGAGAAGGCGGTAGCGCAGGCTCTTGGCGTCGGATACGGGCTGACCTTCGCCCTGCTTTTGGCGGCGACCAGACGGAGGGTCAGGCATGTGGTCGCGGAGGGAAGCGCGATCGGCCTGGCGACCTGGGCGGCAGGATACCTCGGCTGGCTGCCGGCAACCAAGCTGATGCCCCCGGTGACCAGGCAGAAGCCGGTCCAGGTGATAGGTGGCATAGCCAGCCACCTCGCCTTTGGCGTGCTCACCGCCGCACTCTACCGTGAGTTGCGCCGCCGACTATGACTTCTTTAAACAAAGCGCTAGAAAGCCCTCCCGGATACCGGGAGGGCTTTTTTTTCGGTCTGGAGTGCAGCGCGATTAGAAGGTGTAACGGAGACCGAAGAGGAGGTTGCTGCTGTGGTAGGAGAGGTCAGTTCCGTCGATGTTGAAATCGCTTGCAGCTCCCTCGAACCGGTAAGAGAGATCGAAATTCACGTTCTTGGTGGCAGCGTAGGAAATGCCGGCCGAAAGCTGGTAACCGAAGACGGTGTCGTCAAAATCCTGCCCGGAAGTGCTCACATTGCCGCGCAGCGCGCCGATCCCGGCCCCGACAAAGGGGGTGAAGGGGGAGTTCAGATTGATGTCGTAGAAGGCGTTGACCATGAAGCTCATGACGCTTAGATCTGAATCAGAGGTCGTGTAGGTGATCCCTCCCAGAGAAAGGTTCGAGATATCGGCCTTCTTGTAGCCGTATTCACCCTCCAGCCGCACTCCGCTATCAAACCTGTAACCGCCGGCAAAATTAAAAACAAAGCCGGTGTCGTACGAGACGTTGGCATTGCCGGCAAAAGGGTCCGAAACGTCGCTGTCGTGGAAGAAACTGGGACCGACGGATGTTCCGACGTATGGTCCCGCTGCCATCGCAGAGGTCGCAGATGCTGCGACAAGTAGACCGGCAAGCAGCCACGTGATTTTCATGCTCTCCTCCTTGAATTAGAGTGTATTTTTTTGAGTCTGGTCATTATTACTCTTAAATTTACGATAAAGCAAGAGCACCGCCTGTCTTTTTTTGGATGGAGTAGCCGAATCAGGCGATGGGAATCGATAGGATCCGAGGAAATTTCAGAAGAAGAAACAACGAGGCGAGATTTTCTGGAGACGCGATGAAGGCCGCTTCGGGTTAGCTGGTAGAAACTCGAAACGGCCTTACCGGAAATTGTGAAGAGTTTCCCTCTTTGGAGAGATTACTGGGACGCCAGTACCGCGCCTTGGGTGGCGCCATGCCTGGTCTTCGCGTCGTAAGCAACCTGCAGGTCCTTCAACTCCCGCAGCTTTTCGTTGGTGCGTCGCTTGGCTTCCTTGTCGAGGTCGCTCTCGTTCTTGAAATTCTGCAGGGAGGCCAGCACCTCGTTGATCTCGCCGGCGCTCTTGACCGCAATCTCCTTGTGGCCGAACTCGTGCTTTTTGAGATGGGCCATGTAGTCGTTCCAGGAGGACAGCAAGGTCCCGGCGGAGTCCGGCGATAACCAGCGCGGAAGATGGTACACTATTTCGACGCTGGTGCGGACCGCTTTCACGGAGCACCTGCCGTCATCATCGGTCACATCGTAATCGTAGTGGATGTTCCAGGTGGTCACCGCGGCATAGGTGATCCCGTCGCCCCACTTGGTGCCGTTATGGTTGATCGCTTTCTGCAGGTCACCGACTGTCACACCTTCGATGTCATAATACTCGTACTTCTCCTTCACTTTCAGTTCGCAGGAAGCTTCCGACCGCACCTGTTTAGAGGTAGTAGAAGATATCTCCAGTCGGGAAACGGGAGCTGTTTGAGCGGTGCCTTCACTGGCTGCTAACAGCGGCGATGAACACGATATAATTACGCCAGTGACAATCGGCAAAAAGGTGCGCCACGTCATTAACCGCTCCCTCCTGGGAAGTAATGTTCCAGCGTTACATTGAAACTGGTGAGAGAATAGGCGAAGCGGGAAATTGTGTAAGTGATGCACATCACAACTAATGCAAGTATCTGTTTGTGCGTGACAAATTATCGCCGCCTTGCAACTGAGCGCCCTTTAATGGTAATCACAGATACATCAACTCCAGTGAGGTTCTTATGAATATCGATGTCACGTCCGCCCCTGTCATCAGCTATGCCACCTCCGCCCTCATCATCGGCTGCTTTGAGAATGCCCGTGACGAGATCTTCACCTCCTGCGATCGCGCGCTGGAGGGCTACCTCGATAGGCTGTTCACCGGCAAGCAGTTCCGCGGCAAGCCCGGCAGCACGCACCTCGTGCATACCTTGGGCAAGCTGCCGGCTGAGCGGCTTTTGCTGGTCGGGCTGGGCAAGAAGGAGGAATTGACCGCCGAACGGGTTAGGCAGGCGGCAGGAAGCAGCGCCCAGGCACTGAGGAGCGCGCGCATCGCCTCCTTCGCCTCGGCCCTGCATCTGGCCGGCGACATAGCAACCGCCATCGAAGCGACCTGCGAAGGAGCGCTCCTTGGCAGCTACAGCTTCGATCAGTACAAGACCAAGGACAAGGAGGAGCGTTTCCAATTCGAAGCGATGATTCTGCTTGTCCCGGAGAAAAACAGGCTGCCGGAAGCCCGCACCAGCGTGGAACGGTCGCAGGCGATCTGCCGCGGCGTCTCCCTGGCCCGCGACCTGGTCTCCCATCCCGGCAACGTCGCCACCACCGGCTACCTCGCCGCTGCTGCGCACGAGCTGGCGTCCCGCTGTGCCTTAAGCTGCCTGGTGCTGGAGACCGACTACCTGGAGGAGCTAGGGATGAACGCCCTGCTGGCGGTGGGCAAGGGTTCCGTGGAGCCGCCCCGCCTGATCGTGCTGGAATACCACGGTGCCGGCGAGCGGGACCGGCCGACGGTGCTGGTCGGCAAGGGAATAACCTTCGACACCGGCGGCATCTCGCTCAAGCCGGGCCCCGGCATGGAGGCGATGAAGACGGACATGGCGGGTGCGGCGGCGGTCATGGGAACCATCGAGGCGGCCGCGGCCCTGAAGCTGCCGGTGAACCTGGTCGGGATCATCCCGACCGCCGAGAACATGCCGGGGAGCAAGGCTTACAAGCCGGGCGACGTGATCACCTCGATGTCCGGGCTGACCATCGAGATCACCAACACCGACGCCGAGGGGCGCCTGGTGCTCTGCGACGCGCTCAACTACGCGGTCGCCAATTACAAACCCGCCGCCATGATCGACCTAGCCACCCTGACCGGCGCCTGCGTGGTGGCGCTCGGGCACGAGGCAAGCGGCCTGATGGGCAGCGATCGCCGGCTGATCGAGGACCTCAAGCGGGCTTCAGAGCGAAGCGGAGAGCGGATTTGGGAGATGCCGCTGTGGGATGAGTACGGCGAGGCGATGAAGAGCGACATCGCTGACCTGAAGAATGCAGCCAGCTCCCGGGAGGGGGGGCACATCACCGCCGCCTGGTTCCTGAAGCAGTTCGTGGGCAAAACTCGCTGGGCCCATCTCGACATCGCCGGCACCGCCTGGGTCGACAAATCCCGCCCCTACCTCCCCAAGGGAGCCACCGGAGTGGGGGTGCGCCTCTTGATCGAGTACCTGCGGGGGAAGTGAGCGAATAATGAATCTGGCGCTAACAAGGTCCTAATGGTTTATACTGCTGACAAGTAGCGGTTGGCAAACGGGAAAGTGAGCAGCTTCCATCGGACAGGTAAAAAAGGAAGGTCGACATGTACTGAGAGGTAACGGCAATGATTGACGACGCGAGGCTTAAAGCACTGGAAGTGGCCGGTGAGGCAAAGAAGGCCGTCAACGAGGTGTTATCTTCACTCCCCCCGGCTGAGGCAAAGGAGCTGAAGGAGTTGCGGACCTGCCTGGAAGAAGTGGAGGAAGACCTGCAAGTCACCGTTCTCGATCAGCACATAGCAGAGGTCCAGGCGTACCAGCATCGCCTCCTGGAGATCAATGGCCGGCTCGATAAGCATCACGGCAACCTCAAGGAGGTCTCCAGGAAAGTGGAGAACGCAGCCAAGGCGATCGGCGTCGCAGCCGAAGTAGCCAGCAAGGTCGCCATCCCGCCGTTGCCGTAACCATCCCAGGCACATCTTCCGCATCTGGTAGGTGGGCAGCGCCCACCTCGCCGTTTCCATCGTTGGCATACATCCGCTATCACCTTCCCTTCCCGTTGTCGGAAAGTCCCCTTTCCCGTGGGGAGAGGGAGAGCTTCAAGGTGTCGGCAAAGATTTGGCTATCAACGCCGCTCAGTTTGCTTAATCGCCTCCCTCTTCTATACTCGTTACGTCTTTCCAAGGCAGCCCACCTCGACTTCAAACTACCAGGACCACACCATGAAGATCCTGCTGCTGGCAATGCCTGACGCCGCCAACAACTTCAATCGCGTCATCAAAGTGCCGAACCTCGGGCTCTGCTCACTTGCGGCGCAGCTGACTGGACACGAGGTGCGCATTGTCGACCTGGTCCTGGTCCATAAGGAGATCAGTCGGTGGCTGACGACCTTTCTGTCAGAGTTCCGGCCGGAACTGATCGGCGTCAGCAGCATGAGCTTCCAGTACCAGAGCGCTCAGACAGTGATGTCGATCTGCAGAGAGCATGCTCCCCAAGCTAAGATTGTGCTGGGGGGCTATCACGCGACCCTCGCCCGCACCGAACTCACCAGCTCGGCGTCCGCGCCGTTCGACTACCTGATCCGCGGCGAAGGTGAGAGCGCGATGGTAGCCCTGGTGGAAGCGGTGCAGGGGAAGCGTTCCCTTGCCGAGGTACCGAGCCTCTCCTGGGCGGACGAGAATGGATTCCATCACAACCAGCCGGCGGAACTGGTGGAAATGGGTCATCTGCCGCTTCCCGCCCGGGAGGCCCGGGTGCTGGACGACTTCCGCTACCTGGACAGAAAGCTCGACTGCGTGGAGACCTCGCGCGGCTGCACCATGACCTGCACCTTCTGCTCGATCACCGGCATGTACGGCGCCAACTTCCGCTGTCATACACTAGAGCGGGTGATCGCGGACCTCAAGGAGCTCAAGAGGCGCGGCACGGAAAGCGTACTGATCGTCGACGACAACATCACCCTCGACCCGCCCCGCTTCCGGCGGCTGGCCGAGGCGATCGTGGAAAACGGCTTGAATTCGATGGAGTACCTGGTGCAGGCCTCGGTGGCAGGCATCGTGGCCGATCCGGAGCTGATCCCCGCCCTCGCCCGCGCGAACTTCGGCCTCGTCTTCCTCGGTATCGAGTCAGTCCTGCCCAAGAATCTCAGCCTGTTCCAGAAAGGGGACATCACCAAGAAGACCGAAGAAGCGGTGCGACGGCTGCGCGAGCATGGCATCGGGGTGATGGGAGGCTTCATCATCGGCAATCCCGACGACGACGTCGACGACGTCCGGGCGATCTTCCGCGCTTCCAAGAGGCTGAGAATCGATCTCCCCTACGTCCAGTGCGTGACGCCGTACCCCGGAACGCAGATACGGGAGGAATTGCTGCAGGAAGGGCTGGTAACGAACACCGACGACCTGAGCAGGTACACCGGCTTCATGTGCAACGTGAGGACCCGTCATCTGACCCAAAAGCAGCTGAACCGGATCATGAACTGGGAGAACCTGAAGACCTTTTTCAGCCCGGGGATGTTTATCGGGAACTACTTCGTGAAGCGGCGAGAGAAGGCGGCGTTGAAGGTGATGCTGAACAATCTGGACCTGATTCGGGGGTGGTTCACCGGCGACCAGTTCCGCTCGCGGCACAGGTTCTAAAGCTGCCTTCCAGGCTCCCTCTCCCCCCTTACATCTTCCTCAACAGGTACCCGTGCGCGGAGAGCCCGGCTCCGTAGCCGAGCATCATGCACCACTCGCCGGGGCAGATGCCGTCCTGCAGCAGCTCGTCCAGCACGAACAGCACGGTGGGCGAGGACATGTTGCCGTATTCGGCAAGCACCTTCCTGGTAGCCCACAGCCGCTCCTCCGGAATCCCTACCTCGTCCCGCACGGCGTCGATGATCTTCTCGCCCCCCGTGTGCATCGCCCAGTGGCCGATCTGGCTCTTGTTGAGGGAGGCCCTACCCAGGAGATCCTCCACCACTCCGGCCGCCGCCGTCCTGACCAGCTCCGGCAGCTCGCTGGAAAGCTGGTTGTGCAGCTGCCCGTCCCGGTGGACGAACCTGATGGCCTCGCGCTGCTCCGGCACGTAGTGCCCCGCCGAGGCGACCAGCTCGAACCCTGCCGGTTTGTCCCAGAGCACCACGGCGGCGGCTCCGTCGGCGAAGACCGCGTTGGACATGATCAGGCTGAGGTCGTTCCCCATCTGGAAAGCGGCGCTGCAGATCTCCACCGACACGCTCACCACGATGCCGCCGTCGTTTCTCACCATCGACTCAGCCAGCTGCAGATTGGGAATCGCCCCGCCGCAGCCGCTTCCCACCATGTCGTACAGCCGGACCCCGCGCGGCAGCCCCAGCCGATCGATGAGATAGGTGGAGATGCCGGGACAGATGTAACCGGTGCAGGTGTTGACCACCACGGCGCTCACCTCTTCGATCTCCACCCCGACCTTGGCCAGCGCCGATTCGACCGCCTGCGCGGCCAGCTCGACGGCGTGCTCGGTGAAACGGGCCACACGGTGGTCCGGGGTCTCGTAGAAGATGTCGGCCGGCTCCCGGACGGCGAAGTGGCGCTTCTTGATGCTCGGATGGAGGAAGGTGGCCCGTACCTGGCCGAGGCTCCTGGCGGTGAGGGCGTTACGGAAATGCTCCCTCACGAGGTCGGCGGCGGCCTTCTGGTCGGTGCTGTAGGAAGGGACCGCCGAGGCGATGGAGGCTACGTAGGCGCCCCGTCGAGAGTTGCGGCTATTGCCCGAGCCGATAGTTCCGTTCATGGTTCCCTCCCCCCGCGACACCCCACAGCGTGCCGGTGTACATGTCATTGAAAACATCCTGGTAGAGCCGCAACATCTCCTCGCGATACGGCTCGTCGACCCGCACCGCCTTCCTGGTCCAGCTTGCGCAGTAGCCGCACTCCCCGCAGTCCGCCTCCCGGCAGTCGATCTCCTTGATCCCTTCCAGAAAGCCGTCCAGCTCCCGGTTGTCGAGGTAGACGGGGTCCCACTCCAAGGGGGAGATCAGCCCCCGCTTTTCGGCGAGCGCCTTGAGCCGCAGAAGCCCCCTCGTCTTCACCGTTCCCGGTCGGAAGAAATACCTGAGGAACCTGGAGAGCTCCGCCACCCTCCCCTGCCCCGCCTTCGTCGGCCCCTTGTACCCATAGGGCTGGATGAGGTCCAGAAGGTTGCCCTCGAAACGACCCTCGGCGTAGGCCTTCACCCGCGCCACCAACACCTCGGTCGGCGCGCCCCGCTCGAGGATCTTGAACGACTGGAACCCCATCTCGCGGTAGATACCGAGATCCTCCGGACGGATGAACTCCGAGCGCAGGAAGTTGGAGGGATCCCTCAACTTTTCACAGGAACAGCGCAGCGCGCAGTAGTCGATCATGAACCCACGGCTTTGGTGCCCTTGTTGGGAGGCATGGGAGAGGTTCACCATGTGCTGGCCGGAAAGGGGGCAAAAGATCAGGCAGTTGGAGTTGGCGATCAGCTGAAGCTCCAGCTTCACCGCCCGCCGGATCGCCTGCAGCATCCGGAAGGCCCGGTTGACGGCGATCGATTCCAGCGTGATGCAATCGGCCCCCATCTCCTCCCAGAACCTGGCCTTGGCGACGTTATCGACCCGGGCATAGACGCCTACCCGCACCCTGAGGCCCGGGTGCCGTCTCTTGATGATGGGGAGCAGGAAGGGGAGCGACACCGTCACCGAGCTGACCCCGCACTCCTCCACGAATCCCAACAGCCGCTCCAGCGCCGCCTGCCCCTTGCGGGTGAACTCCGCGTTGTCCAGGCAAGCGGGATTGATCAGGTAATTGAAGCCGATCCCCCTGCGGGCGGCGTCACGGACATGCCGCTCGAACTCCCGCGCGCTCAGGGGCGCCAGCATGAAGGAAGCACGCCCGCCACCGACGCTGTCAGAGGGGAGTTTGCCGAACAGCTCGTAGACCGGGTAGCCCTCCAGGGCATCCAACAGGTCCGGCTGGAAGTTGGTCGCGACAGAGAACCTCATGCGATCTCCCCGGAGAGCACCAGCAGCCAGAACGGCTCACGGAACACGGCAAACTTGGCAGCCCCGGCATCCCTGGCAAGCGCGGTCAGCTCGGCAGGGGTGAAGGACTTCAGCACGGAAAGAGGGCCGTCGTAGCGGGTGAGCCGGTTGCGCGTGAAGATCCTGGTCAACAGGCAGATGAGACCGTAGGCGATCCAGCTCCGGCGCAAGTCCATGAGCAGATAGCCTTTCCTCGCCACCCTCAGCATCTCGGCGACCAGCCGGACGGCGTCCTCGTTGGATAGGTGGTGAGCGGTCTTGCTGCAGACCACGATGTCGAAGCTCTTGTCCGGGTAGGGAAGCCGCAGCCCATCGGCGACCTCCACCCTGATCTCGGGAAAACCGGCTGCGTGCCTGCGCGCGATGTCCACCGTCTGCTCGTTGATATCGACTGCGGTAATCGCCGTCTGGAGCTCGTTTCGCCGAGCCCACTCCACTATGGCAATGGGGAGGTCCGCAGAACCGGTGGCGATGTCGAGTAAGGAGAAGCCGGGCAGCCCCTTGGCCATGGCCGCCAGATGCTTGAGGATCGCGGGGCGGTCCCCCAGGTACCGGTTGACCACCCTGATGTCCGCCAGTGTCCCTTCCAGCTCCTCCGGTGCGTAGCTCTCCGGAGAGAGGTCCAGGAACTCGGGGGCGGTATGTCGCTCGGGGATCAGTGGCATTGCGCGTCCTTATTGCCAATGGTGTCTTTCAACAACATCCGATCTCGCCGCCAAAGCCGTTCACCCTGAGCCTGTCGAAGGGCTGTGAAACTCGGTACGGCTTGGCGAAGCCGGAATAGTTGGAGCTCGTACTTCGACAGGCTCAGCACGAACGGTTACCACTCTCTCCAACGCTCTCGACTGGCATCTCCTCTACTTCGCCCAGACCGGGCTGGTCAGCTCCACCCTCCAGATGGGCCCCTCGGTGGCGAGCGGCCCCTCGAGCTTCACAAAGGCCGGCACGTCCGTGAAGATGGTCCACAGGTGCGTGTCCGGCGGGGTTTTGCCGAGGATGGCGGCGCCAATTTTCAGCAAGGGTCCGAGCTTTGGTTTTAACAGGTAGTGGCTGGCACTCTTGGACAAATCCCCGATGCGAACCTTCTCCTCTCCGGCAGGCACCATCTGCAGTTCGATCACGCGGGGGGTGGGGGTAAAGGCAACGATATGGACGGTCTCGGTGCTCCCCTTTTCGATATTCTTGCCGATGGTGGGGACCATGCCGTTATAGACATCCTGCGGCAGGTCGAGCTTTCCTTCCAGCACCTTCTCCTCCCCCTTGCGCAGCTTGACCTTCACCCGGTAGGCACCGGAGCGCTCCATATGAACGTCCATGTCCTCCTTGAAAGAGGCCCCTTTCTGGATCAGGTGGTAACTCTGCAGGATGAAGACCTTGTGTTGCGTGAAGACCGCCGTCTCGTCATGTACCGATCCATCCTTGAACTGGAGCAGGAGCCTGCAGTTGACCTCGTCGCCCTTGTGGGCCTGCAGGAAGTCTCCCGACGCGAGCCGGGTCCCCTTGGTGTCGCTCAGGACCAGGAAGCC
>NZ_DATFBA010000110.1:0-6984 GCF_035254065.1 Geomonas sp. | reverse complement strand
AAGGGGGGAGAGGGGGGATTGCTTTTTCGGCTTCAACTGCTTCCCCATCCTCACCCTGTCCCTCCCCTTGAAGGGGAGGGGACGCGGGGCGGGGATTCACGGGAAGTGCGATGCAATCAGCCCTTCAGTTTCAGCGGCAGGCCGGAGATGGTCACGTACACCTCGTCTGCCTTGGCGGCGATCAGCTCGTTGGCTTCACCGGCCAGGTCGCGGAAGGTGCGGGCCAGCGGGTGTTCGGGAACGATCCCCATGCCCACTTCGTTGGTTACGATGATCATCGGCGTTTTCAGCTTCCCGAAGGTGCCGGTGAATTTCTCGACTTCCCGGAGTGCTTCCGCTGGCCCGCCGTTTTCCCGGAACAGCAGGTTGGAGAGCCAGAGCGTGACGCAGTCGATGAGCAGCACGCTGAAGCGTCCGTCATTGCCGTTCACCGCCTCCGCCAACTCCAGCGGCTCCTCGATGGTGTGCCAGTCGTCCCCGCGCCGGGCGCGGTGGCGGGAAATCCGCTCGGCCATCTCCCCGTCGCCGGCGTAACCGGTGGCCAGGTAGCCGCGCAGGGGGCCGAATCCCTCGGCCAGTCGCTCGGCGAAACGGCTCTTGCCGCTGCGTGCTCCTCCGGTCACCAGGGTAACTTTGGACATAAAAAAACCCGCCTTTCCAGTGGAAGGCGGGTCGAAAATCGAAAAGGTCGGGAAACGGACGCGATTCCGGCTTTAGCCCCTCTGCCACGGAGGTTCTAGCAAGCGTTCATCCTGGCAGGTTTCCTGACTCACGGGTCTACTTACTCACCGCGCCTTCCCGATTCTCTCAGTGGCCTAGTTGCGGCTTTCATAACCGTTCACAGTTGCGGGACAGTGAGGGATTCCCACCCTCTTCCCTTTTAACCCCTCTCGGGGCACCCGGACGTTTAACTAGTTATAGTCGATTGTGTTTCTAACAGAGGGGGAGGTGAAAGTCAATGAATTCTCAACTCGGACATCCCCTCTCCCGAAGGGGGAGGGGCAGGGGAGGGGGAACGCAGGTCCATGCTGGGGCGGAAGTTGCGCTTCGGGGCAGTGCTCCCCCCTCCCCGCCTCCCCCTTCGGGAGGAGGAGCAGTCGGATACGAGGAGCAGCCGGACGGTAGGACGCTAAAGGGAAGGGGATGGGGCGTCCGGTTCCGGGGACGCTTCTGCCTGGGGCGGTTGCAGCTGCGTCTCTATCCTCTCCCAGATGCCGTCCTTTCCTTCCCTGGAGAGGGCGGAGAAGAAGCTTACCTCGGTTTTCTCCAGTCCCAGCTTGGACATGATGACCGCGGTCTGCTTGGCGCGCTCGTTCTTGGAGACCTTGTCGCACTTGGTGATGACCACGATGGGGGTGATGGAGTAGGCGCGCAGCCAGCTCAGCATCTGCACGTCCTCCTCGACCGGAATCCTGCGGATGTCGAGGATCAGCACCACGGCGCGCAGGTTCTTCCGCTTGGAGAGGTAGGTCTCCATCATCGGCCGCCACTCCTTTTTCACGGACAGCGGTACCTTGGCGTAGCCGTAGCCGGGGAGGTCGACCAGCATGAAGTCGTCGTTGACCTGGAAGAAGTTGATCAGCTGCGTGCGGCCGGGGGTGGAGCTGGTGCGGACCAGGTTCTTCCGGTTCACCAGCACGTTGACCAGCGAGGACTTGCCGACGTTGGAGCGGCCGGCGAAGGCGATTTCGGGGAGGTCACCCTCCGGGTAGTGGGCGGGCCTGGTGGCGCTTTTTACGAAGAGGGCGCTTTTAACGATCACGTGGGGTACCTTTAGTTTTTTCGGCAGTATAGCCCTCCCGGGGCCCCCTTTCAATCATTAAATCCCCGCTTGCCAATCCTCTTCCAGCTGATATATTGTGGACTCGGGAGGGGGGGCGGAGCAAAAACCTAAGGATATTACTAAGGATCTCGGCATGGACGACAGAGAGGCGGGGCCCAACAGGGAACTGGAAAAGGCGATCATGACCGCAGGCGACCTCCCCACCATACCGGTCGTGGCCATGAAGGTGATGAAGCTCATCGAGAGCGAGAGCGCCACCGCCGAGGAACTTGCCAAGGTGGTCGCCGCCGATCCCGCCGTCGCCGCGCGGGTGCTGAAGATATCCAACTCGTCCTTCTACGGTTGCCAGCGCAAGATCCAAACCCTCTCCAGCGCCATCGTCATCCTCGGCTTCAGCACCCTGCGCAGCCTGGTGGTGGCCGCCTCGGTCAAGCAGGTCTACAAGCCGTACGGCCTCACCGAAAAGATGCTCTGGGAGCACTCCTTCGCGGCGGGGCTGGCGGCCAAGATCATCGCCCACCGCACCCACGCCGTCAACGAGGAGGAGGCCTTCCTGGCGGGGCTTTTCCACGACATCGGCAAGATCATCATGAATTCCCTGGACCGGGACAAGTTCCAGGAGGTCATGCAGCACTGCTACAACGAGGGGATCTCCTTCGCCACGGCGGAGCGCGCCGTCTACCCCTTCACGCATGAGGAGGTGGGGGCCTACGTGATGAAGAAGTGGAACTTCCCGGACATGCTGACCAAGGCGATCCTGCATCACCACCGGCTGGAGTTCGGCCCGCTCGACGACCAGGTGCTGGTCAACCTGTCGGCGGTCGCCTCGCTGGCCGACCTGTTCTGCCTGAAACTCGGCATCGGGGTGCGGGAGCCCGATGAAACCATCGAGCTCGCCGGCTCGAAAGCCGGTGAGTTGCTGAAGCTCTCGGAAGGGGAGGCGGAAGCGATGCTGGAGACCTTCCACGACGCATTCGAAACCGACCGGACCTTCTTCGTCAGTTGACCAAGAACCTCCCTTATCCTTTTCAAGCATCTCACCAACGTCCATTGCTGTCGCAGACCGGGCAGTCGAGGCCGCACAGAGTCGGGATATACGTCTTGTCTAGCAGCTAGCCCTCATGTATACTGGCAAGCTTAGCGGGAATTCATGTAAAAGAAGGTCGCATCGATGAAACTCAACACCAAGCTGGTCATGATCATGCTCACCATGCTGGTCATAGCCATGCTGATCCTCTTTGTCCTGAACCAGTTCAGTCAAAATGACCTCGTGCAGGAAATCCAGGAAAGCTCCACGGTGGTCTCCAAGGCGATCCAGCTCTCGGTCGAGGACCTCACCTCGGAGACCGACGTCGAGAACTCGCGGCTCACCGAGTACCTGCAGCAGGCCAAGAACAAGGGCGTCAACGAGATCAACATCATCAACAACGAGGGGGAGATCATCAACTCCTCGGACCCGGCGCAGGTCGGCAAGAAGCGGGAGATCAAGAAGCTCGAGAAGGGACTGAAGGCCTCGCGCAAGGGGACCGGGTCGGGCTCCTCGCTGAAACCGTACGACCTGGTGGTGCCGGTCATCGTGGGTGACGAGCAGCTGGGCTACGTCCAGGTGAACCTCCTTTTGGACAACATCCGCGACATCCAGCACGCCAACTTCGTCCGGCGTCTGGTGGCCACCAGCATGGTGTTCCTGGTCGGCATGTTCCTCACCATCTACCTCGCGCGCCGGTACACCTACCCGATCCACCGGCTGGCCACCGGCGTCAAGTACGTCTCGGCCGGCGATTTGAGCGTCACCTTCAACGTGCAGACCGGCGACGAGATCGGCGAGCTGGCCGAAAACTTGAACGAGATGGTGGAGAAACTCAAGGAAAAGGAGTTCCTCGAAAAGCGGCTCTACGAGGCCGAGCACCTCTCCAAGGTGGGGCAGCTCGCCTCGGGGATCGCCCACGAGATCCGCAACCCGCTCAACTACATCAGCCTGGCCATCGACCACCTGAAGGGGGAATTCCTTCCCACCGCCCCGGATAAGGCGAGCGAGTTCAAGTCGATCGCCGACAACATCAAGGAAGAGGTGAGGAAGGCCAACTACATGGTCCTCAACTTCATGAACTACGGCCGGCCGCTCAAGCTGAGGCTCCAGCAGATCACCTACCCGGAGCTGGTGGACAAGGCCATGCCGATCATGAGGGACCGTCTGCAGGAACAGCGGATCGAGGTGGTGCGGGAGATCCCGGACGACCTTCCCCCCATGCAGGTGGACCCGGAGCTGATGCGCAACTGCCTGTGCAACTTCATCACCAACGGCGCGCAGGCCATGCCGGACGGGGGGACCATCACCCTGGGGGCCAACGTGGACGAGGAAGCGGGGATGATCCGGCTGACCTTCGCCGACCAGGGGGTTGGGATCGACCCGCAGGACATCGACAAGGTCTTCCAGCCCTACTTCACCACCAAGGAGGCGGGGATCGGGCTGGGGCTGGCCATCACCGAGCGGATCGTCAAGGAGCACGGCGGCACCCTCAGCGTGGAAAGCCGCAAGGGGGAAGGGACCACCTTCACGGTCAACCTGCCGCTGGTCAGGACGGCGTAGCAAGGCAGCACCCCCTTCTATTTACTCCCCCTCGCCCCCTTGGGGGAGAGGGGCAGGGGTGAGGGCGGGACTTCCCGGCAGTCGGGGCAACCCTCAGCCGGCCTTCGGCCACCCTCTCCCCTGAAGGGGCGAGGGTACCGAGCCAAGCATGAAGCATGACAATGGTTTAGAATAGATAGTGCCATCTCACCGCAATGCGTTGCATTTAGCCCCGGGAGTACCATGAACGGCAGCATTCTGATAGTAGACGACGAAAAAGGGCAGCGGGACATCTTGTCCGCCATCCTCACCAAGGAAGGGTACCGCGTGGTGGCGGTCCCCGGCGCCCGCGAGGCGCTGGAGGAGATGGAAGGGGCCGAATTCGACCTCCTGTTGACCGACCTGAAGATGCAGGGGATGTCGGGCATGGAGCTCATGGAGCGCGTGCTGGACGAGGACCCCTCGCAGTGCGTGGTGATGATGACCGCCCACGGCACGGTCGACTCCGCCGTGGAGGCCATGAAGAAGGGGGCCTTCGACTACCTGGAAAAGCCGCTGGAGCGCGACGACCTGATCCTCACCCTGCAGCGCGCCTTCGAGCGGATCATGCTGGTCAAGGAGAACCGCGTACTGCATAAGCGGCTGGCGGAGACCAAGACGCTTCCCAACATGATCGGCGACCACCCCAAGATGATGGAGGTGGTGCGCATGATCAACAAGATCGCCCCCACCTCCACCACGGTGCTCATCTACGGCGAGTCCGGGACCGGCAAGGAGCTGGTGGCGCGCGCCATCCACGACCGCAGCCCCAGGAAGGACAAGCCCTTCTTCGCCATCAACTGCGCCGCCATTCCCGATTCGCTGATCGAAAGCGAGCTGTTCGGCCACGAGAAGGGGGCCTTCACCGGCGCCGGGAGCCGCGAGATCGGCATCTTCGAGGCGGCCGAGGGGGGCACCGTGTTCCTGGACGAGATCGGCGAGATGAACACCGCCATGCAGGCGAAGCTCTTGCGCACCATCCAGGAGAAGGAGATCCGGCGGGTGGGGGGCAAGCTGAACATCCCGGTGGATGTCAGGATCATCTCCGCCACCAACCGCGACCTCGAGCAGGAGACCAAGCGGGGTGCCTTCCGCGAGGACCTCTTCTACCGGCTGAACGTGATCCGCATCACGCTCCCCCCGCTTAGGGAGAGGGGCAACGACATCGTCACCCTCGCCAACTTCTTCTTGAGGAAGTACAGCGAGGCCTGCGGCATCGTTATGAAGGGGATAGCCAAGCCGGCCCTGAAGATCCTGCTCGACTACACCTGGCCGGGCAACGTCCGGCAGCTGGAATCGGTGATCGAGCGTGGCGTGCTGATGGCGGAGAGCGATTACATCCAGCCGGAGGACCTGCCGGCGGACGTGCACCACGAGGCGACTACCGGCAGCCGTCTGCGCTTCGACTTCCCCGCCGAGGGGATCTCGATGGACGAGCTGGAACGGGACTTGATCATGAAGGCGATGGAAAGGGCAGACTGGGTGATCAGCAAGGCGGCTCCGCTTTTGGGGATGAGCTACAAGACGCTACAATACCGGCTGGAGAAGTTCGGCATTGAGAGGCCTGAGTAGCGATTGATGCTAGTGAGGTATCTGGTATGAACGTGACCCAGACGCTACACCGATTTACAGTCGTACCTTCGCTCCCTCCCGAACTGGCGGGGCTGCAGCGTATCGCCTATAACCTCTGGTGGACCTGGGACCCGGACGCCATCCGGCTGTTCAAGCGGCTGGACCCCGAGCTGTGGCGGCAGATGCGCCACAACCCGCTGGAGATGCTGGGGAGCCTCCAGCAGGCGACCCTGGAGGGCCTGATGGCCGACGAGGGGTTCATGTCGCACCTGGAGCAGGTCGAGGAGCGGCTGAACGACTACCTCGCCTCCCACACCTGGTACGACCGTCACGGCACTCCCGGGGTGCAGATCGCCTACTTCTCCATGGAGTTCGGGCTGCACGAGTCGCTGCCGGTCTACTCCGGAGGTCTCGGCATCCTGGCCGGCGACCACCTGAAATCGGCCAGCGACTTGGGGCTGCCGTTGGTGGGGGTGGGCATCCTCTACCGGCAGGGGTACTTCCGCCAGCTCTTGAACTTGGAGGGGTGGCAGCAGGAGATCTATCCGGAGAACGACTTCGTCAACCTGCCGCTGCACCTGGAGAAGGACGCGGAGGGGAACCCGGTCACCGTGGATCTCCACTTCCCCGGGCGGACCGTCAAGGTGCAGGTCTGGCGGGTCCAGGTGGGGAGGATACCCCTCTACCTCCTGGACACCAACCTCGAGCAGAACTCCCCCGCCGACCGAGAGATCACCAACAAGCTGTATGGCGGCGACCAGGAGATGCGCATCCGGCAGGAGATCCTGTTGGGGATCGGCGGCATCCGGGCGCTGCGCGCGCTGGGGGTCGTGCCCAACGTTTGCCACATGAACGAGGGGCACGCCGCCTTCCTGGCCCTGGAGAGGGTCCGCCTGCTGATGGAGGAGGAAAAGCTCGCCTTCCGGGAGGCGGTGGAGGCGGTCAAGTGGGGGAACGTCTTCACCACCCACACGCCGGTGCAGGCGGGGATAGACCACTTCCCGCCGGAACTTTTGGAGAA